>NCFS01000065.1 GCA_002281295.1 Halothiobacillus sp. 35-54-62
ATCTGCATCAAAACCTGTTCTTCTCGGCTTACAAGGCATGTCGATGATTGGAATATTTTGTTTTGATTCAATTGGTTGGGGCTTAACTTAATGGCATTGCGGTCAGACTCGATTGATTTGCATTTTTTTGTAGTCAGCCAAAGTTCGTTGCTTACGGTCATTATGGCTCTCTCCTTAAGGGCGGCAGTTTCCTGCCAAATGACCGTTTACACAAAAACTCTTACACCCTCCGCATCTGCCTGCCTGCTTGCCTGCTTGCCTGCTTGCCTGCGAGCAATTTTGCCCGTACTTTTAATTTAAAAGGCCACACCCTGGCAGGTTACTGCGGCGGGGGTGTGGCCTTTTTTAAGGGGTGTGCTTAAGTTGCTTTTAATGACGTGATGTCGCCGCTAAATTAGCCGGGCTTCTTTTCATATAAAGCGACGAGTTGCTTGAATTGTGCGGGCGTTAAATGCTCCCGAACCGATTCCACACACAGGGCGCGCATCATGAGGATATGCGCTTCTTCGGTGCCAATTTTTTGGATGAGTTGATCGCGTTTTTCTCGATTGGTGCCCTCAAGAATCACTTGGCGTAATTCGATGCGCAGTTCAGCGATTTTGCGCTCAACGCCTTCACGCCGCTCGGGCATTTTTTTCATCCAATCGGCAAAAAATGCTTTTTGCTCCGCATTGAGGTTTAACGCGGCTTCATTTTTCATGAGCACGGGCATGAGTGCGACAATCGGCTTTGCCAATTCGGCTCGATCGGTTGGGCTTAATTCGGCAAAGGCGGGGGTGAGCGCGCCGAGGGTTAAGGCGGTGGCAGCCCAGGCGCTGATGAGTGTGGTTTTAAGTTTCATGGTCGAGCCTTGTGTTGATTAAATTTACTTTGCAAGCATAAGCCAAGCCGTTGCTTTACGACAAGTGCCGTGCGATGCGCACCATGTCTTGATCGGTCTCTAGTATTTGTTCGGTAAAGCCCATGCGTTGGGCGAGCTGACGCATGGGCGTATTTTGCAAGAGCACCTCACCAAATAATACGCGCACGCCGCGTTGGCGCGCGTAATCAATTAAAATTTCTAACAATTGGCTGCCCACGCCATTGCTGTGCCAATCATCGGCCACCACTAAGGCGAACTCGGCGCTTTCCCCATCGGGCTCAAGGCTGTAGCGGGTAACACCCACTTCGATTTCATCTCCGCTGCCCTGCTCCGCCGTGGGTTGATGCAGGGCAATAAAGGCCATTTCACGGTCGTAATCAATTTGCGTGAATCGCACCAGCATGTCGGGGGTGAGTTCGTTTAGCATGCGCATAAACCGCAGGTAGCGGGTTTGCTCAGATAAACCGCGCACAAAGCGCTGTTCAATTTCGGCATCTTCGGGGCGAATGGGGCGCACATGAATGCGGCGTCCATCACTTAATACAATATTTTGCGCAAACTGAGCCGGATACGGATGAATCGCCAAATGCGCATAGGGTTCAAGCAGGGGCATGCGCTCGGTGAGTTCAATGCGGGCATCCACCGCCACCACGGCCAACTCGCCCGCCAGCAAGGGGTTGATGTCGATGGCGGCCACTTCGGGCAGCTCACAAACCAGCTCGGATACGCGCATTAAGATGCGTTTTAGTGCGTCACGATCAACCGCTGGGGCGCCCCGAAACTCGCCCAGCATCCGGGCGGCACGGGTTTGGGCAATCAAGCGATCAATCAAAAGGCCATTCAACGGCGGCAAGGCGAGCGCCCGATCACGCATCACTTCAACCGCCACGCCCCCCGAGCCAAAGGCGATAATGGGGCCAAATACCGGATCGCGGGTTACCCCCAAAAGCAATTCCCGCGCGTGCCCTACCTCGGCCATGCGCTCGATGGTGATGCCTTCAATTTCGGCCTCGGGGTGCTTGGCGCGCACGCTATCGAGCATGTCTTGCGCTTGTTGGCGCGTGGTTTGCACACTGCGTACATTCAAACGTACGCCGCCCACATCGGTTTTATGCGTGAGGCTGGGCGCGCTTATTTTTAAGGCGATGGGAAAGCCTAAAGTTTCTGCCGCCAGCATGGCTTCATCGGCATCACGCGCTAAAATGGTGGGCGTGGTGGGAATATGAAACGCGTTCAAAATGGCTTTCGATTCTCGGGTGGTGAGCACTTTGCGCCCAGCTTTGCGTGCAGCGGCAAGAATTAGCCGGGCACCCTCGATATCGGCCGGTGCATCCACGGTTAAAGGTCCTGGCGTTTGCAGCAGCACTTGCTGATTGCGCCGGTAGGCGATGAGGTAAGACAAGGCCTCCACGGCGGTTTCGGGCGAGCGAAACTGCGGAATATTCGCCGCATCAAAGAGCCCCCGTGCGTCACTCACTAAGGCCTCGCCCATCCAGCAGGCCAGCACGGGTTTCGTGGGTGCGGCTTGGGCGCGCACCACCTCGATAATGGCGTTCGCGCAGGCGGTCGGGTCGGTCATGGCTTGCGGGGTGAGCATCACAATCACCATATCCACTTGCGGGTCGGCAAGCGCAATGCGTAATGAGGCGGCATAGCGCTCGGCCGTGGCATCACCGATGATGTCCATCGGGTTACTTTGCGACCAGGTGGCCGGTAAAACCTGATTCAACGCCGTGATGGTCTCTAAGCTTAAATTGGCCAAAGGCACGTTTAAATCGGCGGCGCGATCGGTTGCCATCACGCCAGGGCCGCCGCCATTGGTTAAAATCAATAATTGATCGCCGCGCAATTTAAGCCCACTGGCCAAAATTTGGGCGGCCGAAAACCATTGCGTGATGCGTTCCACCCGCACCACACCGGCGCGGGTCAGTGCCGCATCGAAGGCATCATCATTGCCGATCAAGGCGCCCGTATGGGTGGCGGCGGCTTTTGAGCCCGCCGCATGCCGTGCCGATTTCAACACAATGACCGGCTTCATCCGCGCCGCCGCGCGCAAGCCGCTTAAAAAGTGCCGCGCATCTTTAATGCCTTCGATATAAAGCAAAATGCCCGTGGTTTGCGGATCAAGCGCGAGATAATCGAGCAAATCACCAAAATCCAAATCGGCGGCATCGCCCGTGGACGCAATCGCCGAGAACCCCACGCCCCGGCTTTGCGCCCAATCCAGCACAGCCGTTACCAACGCGCCCGATTGGGACACCAAGGCAAGTTTGCCCGGCACCGCTTGGTTGTGGCTGAAGGTGGCATTTAAACCGATCGCGGGGCGCATGATCCCAAGGCAGTTAGGCCCCATTAAGCGCATGCCATAACGCTGGGCAATCTCTAAACTTTCTCGCATAAGCCGTTTGCCAGCCGAGCGATCTTCCTCGCCGCCTTCGCCAAAGCCCGCTGATAAAATAACAACTGCCTTTAATCCCGCCAAGCCACATTGGCGCAAAATACCCGGCACGGCGGTCGCAGGCGTGGCGATAACGGCCAAATCCACCGGTTGATCCAAATGGGTTAAATCCGGTACGCACGCAAAGCCTTGCACCATTTTGTGCTTGGGATTCACCGGCACAATCGCCCCTGCAAACCCCGCTGCCCGCAGATTCTCAAGCACCATGGTACCCACGGCGCCTGCGCGCTCGCTCGCCCCGAAAACCGCCACGCCGCGCGGATTAAACATGGGCTCTAACAGATGACCGGCCATAACGTATTCCCTCATCAATAAACACGACGACTTAAAGCGGATCACCCAGCGAGCCGCACAAACCAAAATCAAACCCTGTCCTATCTTGCACCGCTCAGAGTGCGCGCGCAAAATGCCTATTCAGCCTAACCTGCGAGGATGGCATTCAGATGAATGTAGCGTACATCACCCACCCCGATTGTCTCCTACATAGCAATGGCTTAGTGGGGGGCATGCGCCACCCGGAGAATGCCCGCCGGCTCACCCAAATTCAAGATTACCTCATCGCGCAGGGCATCGAGCCTTGGTTAACCCATCTTATGGCGCCCAAAGCTACCCGCGCGCAGCTTTGCCTCGCGCACAGCCCCGAGTTTGTGGATGAAATTTTCCAAAGCATACCCGCCCAAGGCGGTGTGCAATTTGATGCCGATGTGGTGCTGATGGCGCATACCCTGCCTGCCGCATTGCGGGCAGCCGGCAGTGGCATTGCCGCAGTCGATTGGGTGCTCGGCGCTACGGCTAGGCGGGCATTTTGCGCTATTCGCCCGCCGGGCCATCACGCAGGGCGCCACAAAGCGGCTGGGTTTTGCCTGTTTAACAACGCGGCGATTGCCGCCCGCTACGCGCTCACACAATCGGGCGTTAATCGCGTGGCAATAGTCGATTTTGATGTGCATCATGGCGATGGCACCGAAGATATTGTGGCGGGAGATGAGCGAATTTTGTTTTGCTCAAGCTTTCAACACCCGTTCTACCCCCATAGCGGCCTGCCCGCGTCAGCTAAAAACTGCCTGCCCGTTGCCCTGCCACAAGGCACGCGCGGTGCCACTTGGCGCGCTGCCTGCGAACAGGCTTGGTTTAGCCGCCTAGCTGAATTCGCGCCCGATTTAATTGTGATATCAGCCGGGTTTGATGGCCATTTACTCGATGACATGGGCGGCTGGGGCTTGGTTGAAGCCGATTACGCCTGGCTTACGCAGGCGCTCGTGCAGTTAGCCAACGCCACCGCCAAAGGTCGAATAGTATCGCTCTTAGAGGGCGGCTACGATCCGCAAGCGCTCGCCCGCAGTGTCGCCGCCCACTTAACCGCACTGCAAGAATAACCTCGCCATAACGGCACGAGCCGCACCGTAAAACCGACATAGCACGGCCTTATGTCATCGCTTAGTCATGCCCTAATGAGCCACTTTACGTTAAGCTACGCGCCGTTCGTTATTAGCCATCCTATTTAAAGGACCTTACCCATGATGCTTCCCGATTGGCTCACCGCAGCCACCCTTGGCCTAATTGAAGGCGCGACCGAATTTTTGCCCGTATCATCCACCGGGCATCTTATTATTGCCGCCGATTTTTTGGGCTATACCGGCGATGGCGCCAAGGTATTTGAGATTTTCATTCAGTTGGGCGCTATTTTGGCGGTTATGTGGTTTTATCGGCAAAAGCTCACCTCGGTTGTGATGGGCTTGCCCACCCAGCGCAGTGCCCAAAAATTTACCTTAAATTTAATTGTGGCGTTTATTCCGGCGGCGATTATTGGCTTGGCTACTCATAGCTACATTAAAGCGCATTTATTCAACCCGATTTTTGTGGCCGTTGCGCTCATTATTGGTGGCTTTATTATTTTGCTGGTTGAGCGATTTGCGCCCGCCCCCCGCATTCATCATGTGGATGATATGAGCTGGAAAGATGCGCTTAAAGTCGGCGTAGCGCAGTGTTTTGCGCTCATTCCCGGCACTTCGCGCTCGGGTTCTACCATTATGGGGGGCATGATGTTTGGGCTATCGCGCACCACGGCGACCGAGTTTTCGTTTTTTCTCGCCATTCCCACCATGCTGGCCGCCACGCTATTTGATTTACTCAAGCATCTGCATACCCTGCACCCTGAAGACCTCTACATGATGGCGATTGGCTTTGTGGCCGCGTTTATCTCAGGGCTCGCGTTTGTGAGTATGCTCTTGCATTACATCAGCAAACACACATTCAAGGGCTTTGCCTATTACCGAATTGTGTTTGGCGCGCTGGTTTTGTGGTATTTCTGGCCAGCCGCCTAAGCGCCATCCGCCGTGTACCGCACAGAAGCCTAAGGAACCTCTGATCAAATCCTTTGTGAGCCGAGTTGCTGATCCAAAAGCCGCAAAACGAGGCAGAGGCCGCCGGTCGTAGTTATTCTACGAATCATGGAATAACCATTCGCTTCGCACCGCGCCTTGCGGCTCATCCCTCAAAAGCCCGTCTCGGCCACAAAGGATTTGATCAGAGGTTCCTAAGGCAAAGCGTTGGCGATTAAATTAAGCGACAGAGCCAAAACCAGAATGTTATAAGCAAAAGAAATCAGGCCATGCACCAGTACCAAGCGGCGGATTTCCGTTGTTTTGGTGGTGACATCCGCCGTTTGCGCCGTCATACCGACGACTACCGCAAAATAGGCAAAATCGCTGTAGCTAGGATCGGCTTCATGCGGCACACCATTTTGGATAAGCCCTGGAAAACCCAAGCTTGCCGCCCGATTAGCGCGATCGGGATGATAATAATGATGCGCATAACTTAAGGCGAAAATGGTTTGTATCATCAGCCAATTGGCGGTTAGCGCCGCAAAGGCCAATAAAATATGCATCCAGCGTGTGAATCCTGTCAGGGCTTTCGTGGCCTCTGAAACCTGCAAAATACCAATCAGGCTGATGCCCACCGTGCAAAGCAGCAACAGATAAATAGTGCGCGCACCGGGGTTGACCCGCTGCGAGCGCCAGCGCGTTTGAGCAACCGTCATTCGCCACAGCCCGCCCCAAGTGAGCGTAAAAAAAATCACGCAGGCCACAACCCAAGCAAATAGCGAGCGAATTTCCCAATGAATTTTGGGCAAGAGCCAAGGTGAGGCGGCATAGAGCAATAACCCCAGCACGCAAGCGAGTAACGTGCGCTGCCAGGTGCGAAGGTAGGCTAAGGGGTGCACCTTGGGCATAGGCGCAACAGGCGGCAAATCCATCGGGTATTCCTAGTAGCTTCGATTAAGGCTTAACCAAATCGAACGGGCGGGGATGCCCGGCTCGATTTACGCCGGACGACGCGGTTCCGCCGTGCGCACCCGATCGGCAAGTTTATCTAACACGCCATTTATGTATTTATGGCTTTCACTCGCACCATATAACTTAGCCATTTCTACGGCCTCGTTAATGGCCACCGCTCGGGGGATTTCAGGCGTGTGAATAAGCTCAAATGCGCCCATGCGCAAAATAGCTTGCTCAATGGGATCAAGCTCCGCAAGGGGGCGATCAAGCAGGGGGGTAAACGCTGCATCTAAGGCTTGTTCATTCGCGCTAACACCGCGCACAATGCGCCGGAATAACGGAAGATCCACCTTGAGCATGAACACATCTTCCATAAACTGCGCATCAAGCACATCCACGGGCGTGCTGTTCAAAATTTGCTGATAAAGCGCTTGAATTACCCGTTCACGCGCCCAGCGCCAGCGTTTTTTATCGGAAGCCTGCCGAGCAGAATAGGGGCGCTTAACGGTAGGCTTTGCGGCCTTGTTATGGCCGGCGGGCGATTCTATAAACTCGTCGTCATCCATCGGCGCATCAGCCGCCTGCGGGGCATCGGGGGCATCCTCACCATAAGCTGCCGCGCGCGATGGGGCTGGTGCCAAAGAGGCAGGCGTGGGGGATTCAGCGAAGGCCAAATCCAAGGGCTGAGGCTCCGCCGGGGTGGGGTCAACCGAGGAGGGTTTGCTTGCAGACAACACCTGCGCCCAAGAAAATTCTGAGAGTTTAGTCACTCGACTTGATCCAATTGTTTAACAAGATTCACCATTTCAATGGCCGTTGCAGCCGCTTCACTGCCTTTGTTGCCGGCTTTGGTGCCGGCCCGTTCGATGGACTGCTCAATCGTATCGGTGGTGAGCACCCCAAAAATAACGGGTAAATCAAAATCCATCGCAACCGCCGCGATGCCCTTCGCCGCCTCGCCAGCAACATACTCAAAATGCGCCGTAGAACCCCGAATGACCGCCCCTAAACAAATAATGGCATCAAACCGCTCCGTGGCTGCCACCCGTTGCGCGATGAGGGGTAACTCATAGGCACCCGGCACGCGCACTAGGGTAATGGATGAGGCGGGCACGCCATGACGTTTGAGTGTATCAATTGCGCCTTCAACCAATCGATCGACGATAAACGCATTCCAACGGGTGGCACAAATGGCATAACGCCCTTCAAGCCCGGCCGTTAAGCCCCCTTCAACGATGGTTATTCCCGTCATGCTCATGAGTTTACCCCCACGGCGCCATCGGCCGTTTCATCATAAATATAATCAACCACTTCTAATCCATAGCCCGCTAAGGCATGAAAACGCTTCGGTGTGCTCATGACGCGCATGCGTTGCACGCCGAGGTCTTTTAAAATTTGTGCCCCGACCCCGTAGGTGCGCACATGATCGCCCGCCGAAGCGGCCGGCCGCTCAGAAGATTGCCAATGTTGTAGCTGTTGCACAATAGCCGCCTCATTGGGGCTGGGGCGCAAAATAATGGCAACACCCACCTCCATTTGCCCTAAGCGCGCCAGCACATTCGATAAAGGCCAGCCGCAATCGGCATTGATCGGCTCAAGCAAATCACATACCGGCTGATGGACATGCACACGCACGGGCACGGGCTGATCGGGCGTGGGCGTGCCCCGAACCACCGCCAGATGCGTTTGCTGGGCGCTATGATCGCAATAGGCAAATAATCGAAACGCACCGGCCTGTAGGGTCAGTGGGGATTCTGAAATTCGCTCGATTGAGCGCTCGTGCTTCATGCGGTAGCGAATAAGATCTTCGATTGAGCCAATTTTCAGATTGTGCGTGGCGGCAAACACTTCTAAATCGGGGCGGCGCGCCATGCTGCCATCTTCGTTTAAAATTTCCACGATAACGGCGGCCGATTCACGCGCGCCCGCTAAGCGGGCTAAATCGACGCCGGCCTCTGTGTGGCCTGCCCGCGTTAATACGCCGCCGGCTTTTGCCATCAACGGAAAGATGTGCCCGGGCTGGACAATATCGGTGGGTTTCGCATCGGCGGCCACAGCCGCTAAAACGGTGCGGGCACGATCTTGGGCGGAAATGCCCGTGGTGACCCCACTCGCCGCTTCAATCGACACGGTAAACGCGGTCGAAAACTGCTCGCGATTTTGCGACACCATTAAGGGCAATTTAAGCTGGGCGCAGCGGCTCTCGGTTAAGGTGAGGCAAATCAAGCCGCGCCCGAATCGAGCCATAAAATTAATGTCTTCTGGCCGCGTTTTTTCGGCGAGCATTAATAAATCACCTTCGTTCTCACGGTCTTCATCATCAACGATAATGACCATGCGCCCTTGGGCGAGCTCATCGAGAATTTCATCAATCGAACTAAAACTCATGCACAACCTGCTCTGTAAAAGATGAACGGCGGACTTACCCCGCAGCTATTTGGCTTGCAATTCTAGCATTACTCGCGCCGCACTGCCGCTCAATCTGACGAATAAGGTGAGCCTAACGCCTGCGCGTAGGGCTGCGGTGTGGCCTGGCTCTGCCCCGCCAAAAGTCGCTCAAGATAACGCGCCACCACATCAATTTCCAAATTCACCGCGCTGCCCGGCTGATAACGCCCCATGATGGTTTGCGCCAAGGTGTGCGGAATGATGGTGAGCTTAAAGCGGGCGCCCTCAACCTCGTTAACCGTTAAGCTCACGCCATCAATGGTTACTGAGCCTTTTTTGGCGATATATTTCGCCAACGCATCAGGGGCACGCAGCCAAAAACTCGTCGCACGGGCTTCTTCACTGCGTGATTCGATAATAGCCAAACCATCCACATGCCCACTGACCAGATGCCCACCCAAGGGGGTGGAGAGGGTGAGCGCCGGCTCTAAATTAACAGGTGAGCCGGGGTGTAATTGCCCGAGCGTGGTCAATTTTAAGGTTTCCCGCGAGCAATCAACGGTAAAACTGCTCTGATTGCTCGCGGTAACGGTAAGGCACACGCCATTGACGGCGATCGAATCCCCCAAGGCCACGCGGGTCATATCCAGCTTGCCTGCGCCCACGTTAAGCTGCACATCGCCGCCTTTCGGCGTTAACGCCATCAAGGTGCCCACGGTTTGAATAATGCCGGTAAACATAGATTGGCCTCCGCGAATAATTACGGCTTAATCGCCTTTTTAATCAATGTGATGCGAATATCTTCGCCCAAGCGTTGTGTTTCTGTAATCTGCCAGCGGGGCGCGTCATCGAGCTGCACCACGTTAGGCAAAGCCACGCTTGCCTGCGCCTGGTGGCCTAATAAAATCGGTGCTTGATACACCACAAGCTCATCGACCCATTGCTGCGCCATAAAAGCGCCGGATAACTTTGAGCCCGCCTCAATGAGCAATTCATTCACCCCTTGCGCGGCCAAGTGCTGCAAAATAAAGTTTAAATCCAGCCCAGAATCAGACGCCGGTGCCGCGATTAATTGCGCCCCCCGCGCCGTTAAGCCATCGTGGTGAATGCCCGCCATCACATCTCGGGTATAAATTTGAATAACACCCGGCGCATCAAAAATCGGCGCAAATGGGGGGAGCCGCAAACCGCTATCCAGCACAATGCGCACAGGTTGGCGCACCGCGCCTTCAATCTTAAGCTCATGCGCGCTAAGGCGAACATTTAAGCGGGCATCATCCATTAGTACGGTGTCGATACCGGTTAAAATGGCCGATTGCCGCGCCCGCAGAAACTGCACGTCGCGCCGGGCTTCCTCGCCGGTAATCCAGCGGCTCGCGCCATTAGCCAACGCCGTGCGACCATCCAATGATTGGGCAATTTTCAAGGTAACCCAAGGCCGACCCCGCTCAATTCGAGAAATAAACCCTCGATTAAGCCAACGCGCCTCATCGGCCATTACCCCCACATCAACCTGCACACCGGTGGCACGGAGGAGCTCATGCCCGCGACCCGCCACACGCGGATCGGGGTCAACCATCGCCGTGACCACGCGCGCAATGCCCGCCGCCGCGAGCGCAGGGGCACAGGGCGGTGTTTTACCAAAGTGTGCGCAGGGTTCCAGCGTGACATAAGCCGTTGCCCCGCGCGCTAGTGCGCCTGCGGCGGCTAAGGCAAACACTTCGGCGTGCGGCTCACCCGCGCGGGCATGAAAGCCTTCACCCACGCTGCGGCCTGCGTGCACAATCACACAACCCACCCGAGGATTCGGGTGCGCTGTGGTTAGCCCTTGTTCAGCCAAGGCCAAGGCACGCACCATCCATTGCGCGTCTTCTTGGGTGAATTGCCCCGCGTTATTCGGCATGCTGAGCGACTTTGGGAGCCGATGGGTTTGCCTCAGGCAACTCTTGATTTAAACCTTCAATGGCGGCGCGGAATGCCTCGACATTATCAAAACTCAAATACACCGAAGCAAAACGAATGTAAGCCACTTGATCGAGTCGCCGCAGCGCTTGCATCACAAAATCCCCAATACGCCGCGCGGGGACTTCTTTTTCTCCCGACGATTGCAGCATTTTTTTAATTTGCTCGATTTCTTCATCGATTTTGCGTGTGGCCACAGGGCGCTTTTCTAAGGCCCGCATCATGCCGACGCGGAGCTTATCCTCGTTAAAGTTTTGCCGCGCACCACTGCTTTTCACAATGCGGGGCATGCGAATATCGGCGGTTTCATAGGTTGTAAACCGCTGATGACAGCCAAGGCACTCACGGCGGCGGCGAATCGATGCGCCGCCATCGGCCATGCGCGAATCAATCACATGGGTATCGGCATGGCCGCAGGCAATACAATTCATTGATTAAACCCGTGGCCTAGCGACCATAAACAGGAAAGCGGCGGCATAAATCGGTCACCTTGCTACGCACTGTGGCGATAACGGCGGCATCCTCTAAGGCGTCGATCACATCGCACATCCAGCCCGCCAGTTGCGTGGCTTCCACCGCGCCAAAACCCCGCGTGGTAATGGCCGCGGTGCCCACACGAATACCAGAGGTAACAAAGGGGGATTGCGGATCGTTCGGTACGGCATTTTTGTTCACGGTGATGTGCGCTTGCCCCAGTGCGGCATCAACCGCTTTACCGGTTAAGCCTTTTTTCACTAAGCTTACTAAAAAGAGGTGGTTATCGGTGCCGCCAGACACCACATCCAACCCCCGATCCACAAAAACCTGCGCCATGGCGCGTGCATTATCAATCACTTGGCGCTGATAAACCGTGAACTCTGGCTCAAGTGCTTCTTTAAACGCCACCGCTTTTGCCGCAATTACATGCATCAAGGGGCCACCCTGAATACCGGGGAACACCAGTGATTGCAGTTTTTTCTCAATCTCAGGGTTCGCCTTGGCGAGAATAATGCCGCCACGGGGGCCGCGCAGGGTTTTGTGCGTGGTAGAGGTGGTGACATCGGCAATCTGCACGGGGCTTGGGTACACACCCGCCGCGACGAGGCCAGCCACATGCGCCATATCGACCACCAAATAGGCGCCCACTTCATCGGCAATCGCCCGGAACCGCGCCCAATCAACAATGCGGGAATAGGCCGAGAAACCGGCAATAATCATTTTTGGCTTGTGCTCACGCGCGAGTTGCTCTACTTCTGCGTAATCGATATAACCCTGCGCATCAATGCCATACTGCACGGCATTGTAAATTTTGCCCGAGAAATTCACCTTCGCGCCGTGGGTTAAATGCCCCCCATGCGCCAAGCTCATGCCCAAAATGGTATCGCCGGGGTTAATCAGCGCCATAAATACAGCCGCATTGGCTTGTGAGCCTGAATGGGGTTGCACATTGGCGTAATCGGCACCAAATAATTCTTTCACGCGATCAATGGCCAGTTGTTCGGCCACATCCACATACTCGCAACCGCCGTAGTACCGCTTAGCCGGATAGCCTTCCGCGTATTTATTGGTTAACACCGAGCCCTGCGCTTCCATAACCCGGGGACTCGCGTAATTTTCAGAGGCAATGAGCTCCACATGATCTTCTTGGCGCACCACTTCATCGGCCATCGCTTGGGCTAATACCGGATCAAATTCGGCAATCGTCATGGATTTTGCAAACATTGGGGGGATCTCCATAAAAACAAAAAGTTAGCCTATTCCCAAACGGAAATTGGCTGTAAAAATAAAACCTGAATTAAGACGAAGTTTACACGATACCCAGCAAACTCGCTGCCATCGCAGTATCCGTGATTCCCCAGTATTAAAATATTGATACTTATTCAACGACAAGATGAATAAATCTGTTAATCAAATGATACAAAATAAACCGGCTCAATCGCGCGGCATCCATCGACAAACGCCCGCAAGTTCAGGACAATCACCCAATTAATTTGCTTAATGGATGCCCCACATGATTACTGACAAAGACCGAGACCAACTCGTCGATTTTTTAGGCCAGCTCACCGATACCCAAATTTTCACCCAGCGCGAGATTAACGCCTTTCTCGATTTTTGTGATCTGATGACGATCAATGCAGGCGATATCATTGCCGATATTGGCGAGGTCGGCGAATCCTTATACTTCTTGCTAGAAGGCGAGGCTCAGCTCATTGTGGGCTCCACCTTAAACGAGATGATTGTAGGGCAAATTCCTGCGGGTGAAATGCTCGGCGAAATGAGTTTCTTTGATCGCAACCCACGCAATGTGCGCTTGCGCGCCAGCAAACCGACCCGCTTACTGCGCCTACCGCGCCAGATGTATAACCGCATGCGCTTGGAATACCCCGTGCTCACGGTTCTGCTCTTGGAATATGCCGTAATTAGCTTAGATAACCTCTATCGCCGCACCAGCACCGATGTGGCGCAGCTCAATCAGTATATTTACAGCATCGGCAAATAAACCGCTTAAAGCCAAGAAGGGGTGGCAGCCTTAAAACTTGAAGCAATTGAATTCATATAAGCAGGTGCCTGAAAAACACCGTGCTGCCTGCTTGTTATTTAATGAATCAATTTAGCCCTAAATCAACCCTAGCTAATCAACCCTAGCTAATAATCCCAGCGCAAGCGCAACGCATTGCCCACCACGATAATTGAGCTTAACGACATGCCAATCGCCGCGACCCAAGGCTGAACCAACCCCATGGCCGCCAAGGGAATCGCCACCACGTTATAAACCACAGACCAAGCCAAATTTTGGTGAATATTAGCTAATACCCGCCGCCCATACTTTAAGCCGAAGGGAATTTGCAACAATTGATCGTTAATAAGCACAATATCTGAAGAGTGGCGCGCAATGACCGTGCCGCCCCCCATGGCCATAGAAACCTGGGCTTGCGCTAATACCGGCGCATCATTAATGCCATCACCCACCATAAGCACCAAGGCACCCGCCGCCTGAAGCTTTTGCACATAGGCCAACTTTTCAGCCGGTAATAAGCCCCCCTGCGCATCGGTAATACCGAGCGATTGCGCCATGTGCGCCACGCGCGCGGGCTGATCTCCCGACAAAATCACCGGGGTTAAGCCCAAGGCTTTAATCTCATCGACGGCGGCTTTCGCATCTACCCGCAAGCTATCACTTAAATACAAAATTCCCGCGAGCTGGCCATTTACCGCAACCCATACGGCCAGATCCGCTGTGGGCAAGGGCTCGGTAACCGAGCTTATGCCCAGCTGTGCCAACAAACGATCATTGCCCACCGCAATCTCATGCCCTGCAACCTTGCCCACCATGCC
>NCFS01000146.1 GCA_002281295.1 Halothiobacillus sp. 35-54-62
AGTGCCGGCATTATCGTAATGAATTTCATTAAGAAACACGGGCGTAGCCGCCCATGCAAAACTCGTTGCCGCTGAACACAGCACGCAACCCATAACCAATGCCATTTTAAGTTTCATGCGCACGCGATCCCAAATAAATTAATTAGGCGCGAGAGATTAAGATGACAAAATATACCCACCATGACGAAGGCATGAACTAACCGTGACGATTAACTGCATGAAAAAACAGTAATACTTGCTTTTAATTTGCACAGATTAAGTGACCGGACCATTGATACCAACCAAATGGCGCACGCGTCATACACGCCACAACTGTGACGCAGGTGCATAAAAATTCATCACCTAATTGTCATAGAAAATTCACATTGCCCATTGCAACTCAATCATCCCTTGGTGCGTAAGTGATACGAAGCGCTATTAGCTTCCGCCCATCACTCACGCCCATCGGAGCACAAAATCATGAAGTCACGGAAAAACCAAAACAGCCCCATAAGACCATTCCCCTCACTGACTGGGGCTAAACGCCTTCCCATTAATAGAGCCATTTTAAGCACCCTCGTTCTCTCGGGTGTGGCTTTAATCTCTGGCTGTAACAACAACAATGACCCCGCCGCTTCTGCGATGCCCCAGACGCCGGCGGTTAACCCACAAGTGACTCTGGGTGAAAACACGTTCCGGTACGAAACTTTTGGCAACCAAGGGTTTTGGACTAAAGCCATGCAGCTGCCGCAAGGGTTAGTTGCTGCGGGTGTCACGCCGTTGAATGCGCTTGCCTTGGGGTTGAATGTGAATGCCGCCGCATTAAGCCCGGATACGGCGAAGGCTTTATTGAATGCGCTGGCCGAAATCAAAGCCGGCGCCGATCCAAAAACCACGGTGCTTAACGACCCCAGCGTGACTCTGGCGCTGATTAATGAAGGCGCGGTGATTGGTGTTGTTCCATTCGATGCCAACGGCAACCGCAAACCTTTAGGAAGTGATGCCAATTTTAATGCCAATGACACGTTGAGCATTTCACGCGGCGATTCGGTCGGGGTATCTTGCGCTATCTGCCATGCCCGCACAGATAATTCCATCGTACCCGCAGGCTTTGCCAAATTACCCGGCTCGGTAGGTCTTGAAGTGGATGGCCCTGCCGACAATGGGCTGGATTTTGGCAATATTGTGGCTGCGGCAGGCAATCCTCGCGCATATTTACCCATGTACCAACTTGCCTTCCAAGCGCTCGGTGGGGCATCCGCGGCGAACCAGGCCGGTTACGCAGGCATCAAAGATGATACCAACGCCGAAGTGCGAACCTATCTTACCGGCAGCAATGCGCAGGGCATGCGTTATTACCCCGTGGGCGGTTTTGATGCATTCCCCGATGGCATCAACAACGTGGCAGAAATCCCCCCGTTTTACCGCAGGGGGCACTCCGGCTTTGATACCGATTTGAATGATTTCAATAACATCGTTTACGTGCTTGGCCTTGATCCCACCATTCTGGCTACCGCGCCGGGCAAACAAATTCTTGAAGGTTTGGCGGGGGGCGTCGGTGATGAGATTTACAATCGATATGTCAAAGTGTTAGACGACAGCGGCTTGGCGGGTCAGTATCCCTTTGTAAAATCGGATGCAACGGGCAAAGGGTTCTTAGGCTACCAGGTCGATCAAACCAAACTCGATGCCCTGACGGCCTACACCAACCAACTGCAATCACCTCGGGCACCCACTAATCTGAATGCGAGCATGGTATCTCGTGGGGAGCAGGTATTCGACCAGAATTGCACCACCTGCCACACGGCGAGTGCCTCTGCACCCGTATCAGCCGATGTGGTGCCATTCGCTCAGCTTTATCCCGCGTTTACCCCCACCGTTTTGGCCAAACGGA
>NCFS01000066.1 GCA_002281295.1 Halothiobacillus sp. 35-54-62
CGAATCACCAAGAATCCGTTGCTTGTATCACTCGCGTTTATTCAAGAGGTTAAAACCCATGTCGCTCGCTCATACCATTGAAGAATTATCGCAACGCATCGAACAGGCCTTGCCCGAAAGCTTGAAACAAACCAAAAACGAGATGGATAAAACCATCCGTCAAGCGGTGATGAATGCCTTTCAAAAAATGGAATTGGTAACCCGCGATGAGTTTGATATTCAAACCCAAGTGCTGGCGCGCACCCGCGCAAAATTAGAGGCCTTAGAGCAACGTGTCGCCGCGCTTGAATCCTCAAAATCCGCAACATAATCGCCCATAAGTGCCCTGTACGGGCGCATTGATAAGGATTTTCATGGCCATCGCAAAAGTATTCAGCCGCGCCCAAGTGGGTATTGATGCCCCCCTCATTACGGTTGAAGCCCATGTGGCCAGCGGTTTACCCGCCATTACCCTTGTGGGGTTGCCTGAAACGGCGGTGCGTGAAAGCCGCGACCGGGTGCGCGCGGCTATTTTGTCCTCAGGCTTTGAATTTCCGCCGCGCAGGCTCACCATTAATTTAGCGCCCGCCGATTTACCCAAAGAAGGCGCGCGTTTTGATTTGGCGATTGCCGTTGTTATTTTGGCCGTAACAGAACAAATACCCGGCTTAAATACCGAAGCCGTGCTTAATCGGCTTCGAGATTATGAATTTCTTGGTGAATTATCGCTCGATGGAAGCCTGCGTGCCGTGGCGGGCACACTTTCAGCCGCCATTGCGGCACGCGATGCCGGCCGCCTCATTATGGTGCCTACACAAAGCGGCGATGAAATTGCGGTGATTCAAAATATTAAAGCATTAAAAGTGCCTCATCTTTCGGCCTTGGTGGCTCATTTGGCCGGTCAATCACGGCTCGATGAGGTGGTGCCGCGCTTAATGCCCCCCGTTAATTTAGCGCAGGAAGGTGATTTTAATGAAGTGCGTGGCCAACCGCGGGCCAAACGTGCCTTAAGTATTGCCGCTGCAGGCGCGCATAATTTGTTGCTGATAGGCCCGCCCGGTGCAGGCAAAAGCATGTTGGCGCAGCGCTTACCCGGCATCCTCCCGCCCATGACGGAACATGAATCCATTGAAGCGGCCAAGATTGCGTCTGCATCGCATGCAGGCTTTAAACCGGCGCATTTTGGCATTCGAAGGTTTAGAAACCCCCATCACTCCGCTTCTGCCGTGGCGATTATTGGCGGGGGTTCAAACCCTAAACCAGGTGAAATATCGCTCGCTCATGGCGGTATTTTGTTTTTAGATGAATTACCCGAATTTGATCGCAAAGTACTAGAAGCGCTGCGCGAACCCTTAGAGAACGGCAAAATTACCATTTCACGCGCGGCGCAGCAGGCTGAGTTTCCCGCACAATTTCAATTAATTGCCGCCATGAATCCCTCGCCCCAAGGGGTAGAAATTAATTCTCTTGCAGCGCAGCGGTATCGCGCCAAGTTATCCGGCCCTTTGCTTGATCGCATTGACATGCATTTAGAAATTCCCCGCGTACCGGCCGCCGCATTATCTGATGATACGCATGAAGAATCTTCCGAGACGATCCGCGAACGGGTATCCGCCGCACGGATGATTATGATTCAACGCCAAGGGGTGGCTAATGCGCATCTTTCGCCAAAAAAATTAAATGAGGTGGCTAAACTCAATTCAAAAGATCAGTTATTTTTAAATTTAGCCATTGAAAAACTTCAACTTTCTGGGCGGGCACGCAGTCGTATTCTTAAAGTAGCGCGAACCATTGCCGATTTAGAACAAAAAATTGATATTGATACGCAATCATTAAGCGAAGCGCTTGGTTATCGCAACCTTGATCGATTATTTAGCACGCCGTAAACGGTTTATTTTTTATTGGCAATTATAATCGCGCGTAACGGAGCGGGATAACCTTCGATCGTTTTTTTAGGATTTTCAGCATCTAAAAAATCAATTAACGAGGGCTTAAAATCGGTCCATTCTGTGGCTCTTTGCTCATCGGGTGAGGTGTATTCTAAACTCACCACGCGGATATTTGTGTACCCCGTGCGCATAAGCCAAACAGTTAATAAAGGAATGCTCGGAATAAACCATACATTGCGCATGGCCGCGTAACGATCTTCTGGCGTTAATACAGTTTGATCTTTGCTATCGATAATTAATGTTTCAAGCACCAATTCACCCCCTGGCTGTATACATTCACTTAATTCTTGTAGGTGATGAATGGGGCTGCGTCGATGATACAAAACGCCCATTGAAAATACCGTATCAAAAATCGGTTGTCGTTCACTCTGCTCTAAGGTGGTGGGAATAATGAGCGCGCGTGCATCGCCTAAAAGCTGCGCTACCGCATAAAATTGGGCAACAAACGTAACTGTCGGCTCAATACCCACCACGCAATGGGCACCTGCGCCAAGCATACGCCAAAGGTGATAGCCACTCCCCGTGCCCACGTCGAGTACCCGTCGATCTGTGAGCGGGGTGATATGGGGTGCTAACCTGGCCCATTTGCTATCGGAGCGCCACTCGGTATCGATAAAAACCCCGTACAGTGAAAAGGGCCCTTTTCGCCAGGGTGATAATTTTTTGAGTAACAAATTTAATTGATTATTATCGGTAAAAAAATCACTTTTAACACGAACAATCGATTGATCTAATTGGCATTCGGTTTTTTCAGGCAGTTCTGGCAATTTATTTAATAAATCAATAAGCTCAGGCCATTTACCATGATTAATTTTATCAAAAAAAACAAGATTACTTTTAATATAAGCGCTAAAACTTAAATCACTTTTTATATGCTCTAAAAAAGCATCCACTTTTTGTTGGATTATCATTATTTAATCGCTAACCATGCTGCAAAAGAATAATTTTTTACAATGAGTGATATATTGTCGAATCCTGCCTTATTTAGGCGCTGGACATGTTCGGCTTCGGTTTCGGTAATCAGTACGTTTTCAAGCGCTTGTCTTTTTTGTGCTATTTCTAATTCAGAATACCCATTGCGTCGTTTAAACTCGTGGTGAAGTTCCGTTATTATATTTTGCATTGATAGGTTTTTATCATGTATTTTTTCAATAACGATTAGCCCGCCGCCTAAATTAAGCCCTTGATATATTTTTTTGACGAGAGAATCTCTGTGTTCAGGCAAAATAAATTGTAGGGTATACGCTAAAACAACGAGTGAGGCCTGTTCAATTTTGGTTTCATTTACATCTTCACAGCAAAAATGAATGGGTATTTTAGGTTGAAATGCCGCGATATGTGATTTGGCCCGATCGAGCATCGCAGGCGAGGAATCAATCCCATAAATTTCCACTGATTGTGTGTTTGCTGCCAACACACCGGCACGCAAAGCCAAGGTGATGCTACCAAGCGAACAGCCTAAATCATAAATATTCGAGTTCGGTTGTACTAAGTATTGCGCGGCGTCTTTGATCATTTCTAAGCAAAAGGTGTAGCCAGGCACTGATCTTGAAATCATGTCGGGAAAAACCGCCGCTACCGCCTCATTAAAACAAAAGGCGCTTGGTTTTTCTGTGGTGTTAAAGAGTTCATCTCGTTGGCTGGGTGGGTTCTTATTCATAGATAAGTGTTTTAATTCTGTTGATATTGATGATAGTTAGTTAAGTAAAAATTGGGCTTTAAGTCATTTTAATAGTTTAACTTCAAGCATTTGCTTTAATTTTAACCTGTGCGTTGAGTTAATTTTTAGTTGTGGGTAACCCCGTTGCTATTGTGGATAACTTCTTAAGATTTTATTTTCAACAGGATTATCCCAAGTTATACCGATGATTGTGCGAGCCACGATCGAACGGCCTCCGCCTCACCGCTAAACTGGATACGAGCGGTTTTTTTGCTAATTTGATAGTCATACATAGGGTCGTAGTATTCTTTTAACATTTTATAAATCAATAGGTTGAGTTTATCGGGGTTATTCTTTTCAAAAAACTCATTTAATCCTTCTGATGCTAAGCTTCGATACCCTCGGTATCGCTCATCCCCGAGCCGGCGTTGAATTTGGCTTAGGCTTTGAATGAGCTCGTCATGTTGTTGCTTAAAAACGGCTTCTTCATTGATTAATCGATGCATTAATTTTTGCCGTTTAAGCACAATATAATCGTTGAATACTCGTGCAACGCGTTGCTCGATGGGCGCTTGTAAGATGATCAGTGGCGCGTTTTGCATCGATTCCCACAGGCTTTGGGGTAGCCTGCGCGCGCCTATTTTGGCGCCTTCATCTTCAAGCAAAATGGCGTTGTGTAGAGAGTTGGTACTGAGACGAAGCAATTGAATGGCTATTTGGTGATCGATATCAATTTGGCTGGGTTGAGGATCAATTTCTTGCCCAAAGGCAGAGCCTTTGTGATTGGCTATACCCTCAAGATCGAGTATTCGGGGGAGGGTTTGAATCAATTCCGTTTTTCCACTGCCGGTGCGCCCACCCAGAACGATGAAATTAGCGTGCTGCGATTCGGATTCAAGGGCGGTGATTAAAAACCGGCGCATGGCCTTGTAACCGCCCGTAAGCCTTGGCACGGTGATACCGACCTCATGGGCGAGCATGGCTTGGCTTAAGCGTGATCTGAGGCCGCCACGAAAGCAATAAAGCATGCCTTGGGGATGGTTTATAAAAAACTGTTGCCACTTTGCTAGGCGTTCTTGTTTTTTCGGTTCATCCACTAACTCATAACCGAGCGCTATGGCGGCATCTTGGCCGGCCTGTTTATATTTTATGCCGACTAAATGGCGCTCTTCATTGTTCAGTAACGCAATATTTAGGCTATTGGGAAAGGCGCCTGCCTCGAATTCTAGGGGTGCTCGAACATCCAGCAGGGGCGTTTGCTCGATGAAGATGCGCTTAAAATCGCTTTCAGTCGGCAGTTTGGTTGTCATTATTGGCCACAAATGCGGATGATCGGTTGATTTGGGCTTTGCGCGATTATTTGCCCAATGGGTTGATCAATGCAATCTTCTGTTTTCAGCATGTGTTGTACTTGAGCGGCCGTTTCAGGGCGAACAGCAATCAGCAAACCGCCTGAGGTTTGAGGATCACAGATGATGGCTTGGGTTGATTCCGACATGGGATTGATATCCCCCCCATAGCTTGCAAAATTGCGAAAAGTGCCACCGGGAATTTGTTTTTGAGCTAAATAATAGTCAACCGATTCAATGAGCGGCAATGTTTTAAAATTGATTTCTGCATGGGTTTGGCTGCCACGGCACATCTCCAGCAAATGGCCGCCTAATCCAAAACCGGTGACATCCGTCATCGCCGTTATGCCGGTTAATTGGCCTAATTTAGCGCCTATGGTGTTGAGTTTGCACATAATATCCGGGGCTTTTTTGGCATCTTCTGCCCGCAGTACGCCCGATTTTTGGGCCGTGGTTAATATGCCGACGCCTAAAGGTTTTGTGAGAAATAAGATATCGCCGACTTGGGCGGTGTCATTACGTTTCAAGGCGGCTAGCTTAACGCGACCAGTCACAGCGAGCCCAAAAATGGGTTCGGGTGCGTCGATAGAATGCCCGCCCGCAAGCGGGATTCCCGCGTCTAAACAGGCTTGTTTGCCGCCATCAATAACGGCACTGGCAACGTGTGCGGGTAATTTATCAATAGGCCAAGCAAAAATGGCAATGGCCAATAAGGGCTCACCGCCCATGGCATAAATATCACTGATGGCATTGGTTGCTGCAATGCGGCCAAAGGTAAAAGGATCATCCACAATGGGCATGAAAAAGTCGGTGGTGCTAATAATGGCTGTGCCGTCGCCTAAATCAAATACCGCGGCATCATCGCGGGTTTCATTGCCCACAATCAGGCGGGGATGGTTTGCCGTTGTTATTTTACTTTGATGCAAAATTTCATCGAGTAGGGCGGGAGAAATTTTGCAACCACATCCGGCACCGTGGCTGTATTGGGTTAAAAGTACGGTTTGCGGTGGGTTCATGGGGTGTTCCTAGGTTGTGGGGTTAGCGTCTTAATTTAATAATGTTTTTAATTCTGTTGATATTGTTGATGATTAGGTTTAGGTACTTTGGCATGCAAGTATCCGTTTTGCTTTATTTATATTGAGTTACGTTCCATTAAACCGTGTGGATAACATAGATTTAGTGCCCCTGCTGCCGCGTTGATGTTGGGGATAACTTTTCCTTTTTTAATGATACCCAGTTATTCCCCAGGTTTCGCTTGATGTTTGCGTGCGAAGGCTAAACGGTTATTTTTACGGTTTATCGTGATTGAACGCTCAGGCGAAGGGGGTTACTTGCCAATGCAAAAGTTGCTAAAAATTTCACCAAGTAGATCATCGGCTGTAAATTTACCGGTAATTTGATCGAGCGCCATTTGTGCCCTGCGTAAGGATTCTGCCGCCAGTTCTCCGGCTTTATGGTGTGTGAGCGCAATTTGTGCGGCTGCAATTTCTGCGTGCGCCTGAATCAGGGCATCAAGGTGGCGCCGCCTTGCGATAAATTGCCCCCCTTCAGTTGATTTAAACCCGATGAGTTGTTTTAACTGGAACCGCAATTCAGGGATTCCTGCCCCAGTTTTTGCGCTGATATTTAGGATGCCGCGTTCGGTATTAAAACCGGCAATTGCGCCGGTGAGATCAATTTTGTTATGAACTTCTATGAGGGGTTTTGCGGGCATTTGGGCGCGAAGCGCCTGATCGTTCGGGCATAAATTATCCCGATCGTCTTGAAGTAATAAAATGACATCGGCTTGCTCGATTTCTAACCAAGCGCGCCGAATGCCTTCTTGCTCAATGGGATCATCGCTGTGCCGTAAGCCCGCCGTGTCGATAATGTGAACGGGTAGGCCATCTATTTGAATTTCTGCGCGTAATACATCACGCGTGGTGCCTGCAATATCGGTAACAATGGCTCGATCTTCGCCTGCTAATTGATTGAGCAAACTTGATTTTCCCGCATTGGGTTGGCCGATAAGGGCAATCCGCATGCCTTCGCGTAGCAAAACGCCTTGCTCTGTTTGCGCGAGGAGTTCATCAAAATCATGCAAAAGTTGTTGATTTTGTTTTGCTATTAGCGGATCGGATAAAAAATCGATCTCTTCTTCCGGAAAATCTAAAGCCGATTCGATACTGACCCGTAATGCAATAAGTGCCGTGGTTAATGGCGCAATACGATTTGAAAAGCCCCCGCGTAAGGCACGGCTTGCGGCTTGGGCGGCAGCGGTGCTGCCCGCATCAATTAAGTCGGCCACGGCTTCTGCTTGAGTGAGGTCAATTCGGCCATTGAGAAACGCCCGCTCGGTGAATTCACCGGGCCTCGCTAATCGCGCGCCTAATTGCACCAGCAGGTTAAGCAGATAATCGAGTACCACAGGCCCGCCATGCCCCTGGAGTTCGACAACATCCTCTCCGGTATACGAGTGAGGCGCGGTAAACACAAGGCACAGGCCATCATCAATCGGGTCTTGGGTGCGCGGATCAATAAATACCCCGTGTCGCGCATAACGAACGGGGGGGAGTTTGCCCACGATAGGCAGGGCGATGGCGTGCGCTTTCGGGCCTGATAAACGAATAATGCCCACCCCCCCGCGACCGGGGGCAGTGGCAATGGCAGCGATGGTATCGCGAGTATTCATTAGGTATTAACCCACGGTGTAAAGGGGGTGCGTTCCGCCAAGCTGGCAGGCTAACCCAACGGCTTTAATCCGTTTTGGCTAAAGCCATTTGTTTCTCGATTTGCCGAGTAATGGTGTATTGCTGGGCGATGGATAGCAAGTTGTTCACAAACCAATACAACACCAAGCCGGCGGGGAAAAATGAGAAAAATATAGTGAAAATAACCGGTAGCCAAGCAAAGATTTTTTGCTGCATGGGATCAACTGGTGCGGGGTTTAACTTTTGTTGAATGAACATAGAAATACCCATCAACAAAGGCAGAACAAAATACGGATCTTTTTGCGATAAATCGTGAATCCAAAAAATCCATGGGGCTTGCCGCAGTTCAACCGACTCCGCCAAAACCCAATAGAGCGAAATAAACACGGGAATTTGAATCACAATAGGCAAGCAACCCCCCAAAGGATTGATTTTTTCCTTTTGGTACAGTTTCATCATCTCTTGGGAAAGTTTTTGGCGATCTTCGCCAAAACGCTCTTTCAGCTGCTGCATTTTTGGTGTAACGGCCCGCATTTTCGCCATGGAGCGATAACTAATAGCCGATGGCCATAAAAAGAAGATTTTAATCACCAGGGTCACAAGCACAATCGCCCAACCCCAGTTGCCCACCCATTCATGAAAGTGCTTAAGCAGCCAGAAAATAGGATCGGCGATAACGGTAAAAATACCGTAATCAATGGTGAGATTCAGGCCTTGAGCGAGCGGCGCTAAGTTAGATTGAATCTTAGGCCC
>NCFS01000067.1 GCA_002281295.1 Halothiobacillus sp. 35-54-62
CAGGTTGCGAATTTCGACTTCGTCGTCGACGACCAGGATGTGTCCAATACTCATGGTTTTTCAGCACTACTCATTGGGGTGGCTAAGGTCAGGGTGTTTAGGGTCAATTTTTTGGGCGGCTAACGTCGGCGGATCTAAATCAGACAGCGCGTTAGGTGCGCCTGCCGCCTCGGCGCGCGGCTCATCTGCCCCCTGCGCCGTGCGGAATAAATCTTGAGGGATAGTATGCCCAGAACGTTGTGCCACCGGAACAGTTTCGGCCTGTGGCGTCTCGGTTTCAGTGCTCAAAACGGTCGCGGGCAATAAACCCAAGCCCAGGGTGTCGCGTTCTCGGGTATCGCGTTCCGGCGTATCTTGGGGCAAACGAATCATAATTCGTGCGCCGGTTATCACAGGGGGGCGCTCTTCTGCCCCCGCATCGGGATCCGCTGCGCGCTCTAAATGAGGCCACGCTGGGCTTGCATCGGGGGTAATCACGGGCGGCACCGAGGCCGAATCCAGCGCCCACTGTGCTTGCACATTGGTGGCGGTCACCACGCCGCCATGCTCTTCCACAATTTTTTTAACAATCGCTTCTTGATGCAGGCTTGTGGTCACGGTCACGCGGGGCTCGCCACTTTGGCAACCGTGCTCCGTTAAGGCTTGCTGGGCATTGCGAATCAGGTTGTGCAGCACTTGCCGAATGCGCCCCACATCGGCGCGCACCCACAAAGGCTCGCCAAAGGCATGATGCCACACGGGAATCTCGCCGCCTTTGTATAAATCAATCACCTCGCCCACCAGCTCATCTAAATTGAGCGCGGTGAGTTTCGTTTGGGGGGAACGGGCATATTCGGCAAACTCGTTGACCATAAGCTTCATGGCCTCGACCTGATTGATGATCGTGCGCGTGGAGCGATCCAAAATTTGCCCCGATTCTTCCTCCAGCGTGCCGAGCAACCGGCGCCGCAAGCGCTCTGCCGATAACTGGATGGGCGTGAGCGGGTTTTTAATTTCATGCGCCAAACGCCGCGCCACTTCCGACCACGCGGCATCCCGCTGCGCTTGCAGCAAGGTGGTCACATCTTCAAACACCATCACAAAGCCACCGGTCACATCATCAGCCGGCAAGGCGGCCACGCGGCTTAAAAGCACTTTGCGCCCCGCCTCGCCCATAATGCGCACCTGCGCTTCAACGGTGGCGCCGGCGGGTAGCTGCCCTGGCTCCAAAAGGCCGCCAAACGCCGCGCAAATGGGTTCTAGGTGGGGATAGGTTTGGCAAATCTCAGCCAAAGAGCAGCCATCAATATGCTGGCTTGTGATACTCAAAAGCTGGGTCACAATCGAGTTGCTGCGCGTAATGCGGCCATCGGGCGAGAGGGTGAGCACGCCAGAGGATAAATGCTGAATCACCGTTTCCAGATAATCGCGCTCTTGATCGGCCACTTCTTGCAATTGCTGCATCACTTGGTGCGCGCGGCGCACCCGCGCGGTCATCGTGTTGAACGATTGCACAAGCTGCCCCAAATCATCCCGCCGATCCACCGGCAAGCGCAGGCTGTAATCGCCTTCGGCCACGGCCTTGGTGCCAGCGGCCAGTTCTCGAATGGGCGCCAGTAATTTGCGCGCCGCAATAAACGCCAGCCACACGGCCGTCAGCAATGAGAGCAACAAAGCCAAGGTTAAGGCAAAGGTGAAGGTTTTTTTGAGCGATTTATGCAGAAAAATTAAGCTGCGGTATTCATTAAACGCCGCCTGCACACTGCCAGACAACTGGTTGGCGCGCGGAGAAATCGAATACAGCGCTTGCAGCACTTGGTTGCTGCCATCGCCCGTTAAACCGGCCGTGAGCGGCACCACCACGCGAATGCGCATGGTATCGCCGCCGCCCGGATCCAGCCCAATAAAATCTTTGCCCGCGCGGGCATGCGAGAGCGCGGTTTCATCGGGGCGCGCAGGCACAATTTCTTGCAAATCATCGGAAGCGGAGGCCACGATTAAATTGCGCTGACCAAAAATGGTCATTTCATGCGCGCCCGTATTGCGGCGCACCGAGTTTAAATCCAGCGCAATTAAATCACCCGAAATCCCTTTGAGCTGCTGCGCGGCGCGCAGTGTTTCATTCATCGCGGTGCGCATCTGGCCATCAAACGCCATTTGCGACAACGACAAAGCATCATTCATCGCCTGCTCGACCTGCACATCAAACCAAGAATCAATGCCACGCTGAATAAACGACACCGAAAAATAAAACACAATCAACACAGGAATCGTGGTGAGGCCGACAAAAGTCAGCACCAGCCGTGCCGTGAGCCGCGCGCCCGGCGTGCCGCGCCGATAATGGCTGAACAGGCGAACGATGTGTGCCAGCACCACAATCGCTAAAAACAAAATCCCAAGCGCGCTCAAGCCCAGCAAGGTGAGATACAAATGCTCGGGCTGATCGGCGCGTTGCAATGATTCGGAAATCAAGTACATCAGCACCAACAGCAGCACCACGACCATCATGCTGATCGGTGGCACCAACCGCCGGATCCAACGCAGATAAAATGCGCCCCATTTGGGCCCAAACGGCGTTGCGCTTTTCATGATGCAAGCGGCCTTAACTTAAGCGTCATGATTGAGGCACCGACCACAAAAACCATTCGCTATTAAGCGCCCAGCGCGAATCAAACAAGGCGGGAAAGCGCAAGGGCAAGGGCAATTTGTTCACCTCCAGCACCATGCGCACCCGCCCGACCAAATGCGCCTGCCCTGCTAAACTCTTCACCGAGCAAACCGGCCAAGCGCGCACCCGCTGCAATGAGCGCAAAGCCCCATCCAAGGTGCTGTAACTGCGCGCTTCGTGCTCCAATACATCGGTGACCAACCACGTTTGTGACAGCGCATGATATTCCAACCGATAATGCCGATCATCCGATGCGACCGTGCGCGCCAGCCACCAATCGCGGGGCTCATCAATCACCGCTTGCAGGGTTAAATTCAAAGGGATGGCATTGCGCATGGCCGCGATCATTTCCGGATCAAAGGCAATCTTTAAATCCACATCTAAATACAAAACATCTTCTCGAATTTCAGCATGGGCATCGGTTACAACGGCGCTAGAAGCCTGCGCGCTTTGCGCTGCTGCCAGCAACAGCAACAGCAAAAGATAAGCGACCCAACGCAAAAATCCGTGTCGAGAAGCGCCGCCCGCCCCACCGCACGCAGGGCGCGCACAACCCAAGCCCGCCGAGCGCGGGTTAATGTTTTTCCAGCACAGCATAGAAAAACCCATCATGACCCTGCGCCTCGGGGAATGCCTGACGGCCAAGGGCTAAATCCCCCGCCCGCATCGATTGGCCCCACGCCGCCTCAATCGGGCAGGCCTTAGCATCAGAATGGCGGGCTAAAAACGCGGCCACCTGCGCTGAGTTTTCCTGATCGAGAATCGAACAGGTGGCATACACCATGCGCCCCCCCACCCGCAAAAGCCCCCACAACGCATCCATAATGACCCGTTGGCGCGCCACCAGCACCGGCAAATCATCCCGGCGACGCAGGCGCTTAATATCGGGATGACGGCGAATCACCCCCGTGGCAGAGCAGGGCACATCGGCCAAAATTCGATCAAACAATACGCCATCCCACCAGAGCTCGGGCGTGCCGGCATCACCCACAATCAGGCGGGCCAAGGCTCGGCCCCGCTCCAAGTTTTCTTGCACCCGCGCCATGCGCAAGGTATCAATATCAACCGCCGTGACCCGGCATTGTGGCTCATGCTGCAAAATGGCCAGCGTTTTGCCGCCCGGCGCACTACAGGCATCCAACACCTCAAGACCGGGCGCCAAAGCCAGTAAATCGACCACCCATTGCGCCGCCTCATCCTGCACCGACACCTGCCCCTCGGCAAACCCCGGTAAGCGGTCCACCTCTAGGGGTTGAACTAAATTCACCCCGCGCGAGGAATACGCCGTGGGTATTGCCTCGATAGCAGCGGCACTCAACGATTCAATGTAGCCCGCCCGTGAACCTGCCACCCGCAGTGTCATCGGCGGATGCGTCGCCAAAGCCGCGCCGATCTCGACCGCTTTGGCATCGCCCCAATCTTGCTGCAACAAGGCAAACAACCAATCGGGCAAACGCGCGACCGTAGCGGCGTTCGATTGCGCGAAAGGATCCACCCCTTCCGCCATTTGCCGCGCGGCGCGGCGCAGCACCGCATTTAATAAGCCCGTCGCCCAAGGATGCCCCAGTTCGCGGGCCGCCTGCACCGTGGCGTTCACCGAGCGCGAGGCCTCTCGGCGCGCGCCGAGAATCCGCTCCAACCCCACCAAAATCAGCAGCGAAATAATGGCCGACTTGGCCGGAATGGGGCGCTCAAGCAAGCTATCACGCCAAAAAACCAAGGCCTCATAATGCCGCAGCACCTCGTAGCCCATGGCTTGAACCAAACCCCGATGCACCGGCTGAGCTTGGCTCAACACCCGCGCTAAAGCGGCATCGAGCGAAAAACCTTGCGATGTTACCGCCAACAAAAGCTGGGCGGCCAGCGCTTCAGGTGAAAGCTGCGGCAGGGAGCGATAATTAACACGCGCAGGGCGATCGGGATCTGCCTTAATACTCCGGCGATGCGGCGCGCGGCTGGCGCCCGATCCTGAGGCGGCCTCTCCCGCCGGGCGATCAGCCCGCGAGCCACCCTGTACTGCCCCTTGTTGAGCGGCGCCTTGGGCCACACGGGCAGCGGCGCCCCACACAGAGGCAACCGGCGCTTTGTTCGATGAATCAGCCAAGAGAAGTACCTAAAAGTTGATGATTTAAAAGTTGATGATTTCGCGCAAAATCGGCCGCTGAAATTCGCTTACCGCCGGCCTGCTGGCAAGCCAATATCCGAAGCCCGCCTGCGGGGGTAGCCACAACAAACCCCGTTGCATCCACGATAACAACGGTACCCGATGGGGCGATCGGGCTCTGGGGCTCAACCTCGGCAGACCAAATGCGCAGCGCCTCGCCCTTAAATAGGGTAAAAGCAACCGGCCACGGATCAAACGCCCGCACCCGGCGCGCCAGCTCATCTGCCGCGCAGCCCCAATCAAGCAAACCCTCGGGCTTGACCAATTTAGCGGCATAACAGGTGAGCGCATCATCTTGAATCTCGGGCACGAGCGTGCCGGCGATCAATCCGGGCAACGCCGTCATAAGCGCTTTTGCGCCTAAATCCGCCAGCCGATCATGCAAGGTGGCGGCCGTATCTGTGTCAAAAATGGGTTCTGCCACTTTATACAGCATGTCGCCGGTATCCAGCCCTTGCGCCATTTGCATAATCGTAATGCCGGTTTGCGTATCGCCCCAAGGCGGGGTATGGCCAAAACCGGCACGGGTAAAATCAAACCATACGCGGCCACAATCATCACATCGGGCTTAAAGGCCGCCAAAACTTGCTGCGCTTGGGTATCACGCAAAGTGTGCGGCTGCAAAACCTCAATACCCAGCGCCAGCGCGGTTTCTTTTACCGGCGAGGGCGCCAGCTTTTGGCCGCGTCCTGCGGGGCGATCGGGCTGGGTATAAACCGCCACGAGTTCAATCGAGTCATCCTGTGCGAGCGCTTGCAACGCGGGCACCGCAAAGTGCGGCGTGCCCGCATAAATCACCCGAATTTTCATAAAAAGTCCTTGGCATCGAGTGCTTTTTGACGGTGGGCTTTCTCTAGCTTTTTGCGAATGCGCTGTTGCTTGAGGGGCGATAAATAATCAATAAAAAGCTTGCCATTTAAATGATCAATTTCGTGCTGAATACACACGGCCAATAACCCGCCCGTTGTTAGCTCAAATGAGGCGCCTTGCACCGATTGCGCCCGAACGGTAACCGATTCACTGCGCATCACCTTGTCATTAATATCTGGAATCGACAGGCAACCTTCTTCCGATTCAATTAAGCCTTCTCGATCAATAATAATCGGGTTAATCAATACCATAGGGGCGGCAGGCGCGCCCTCATCCGCGCAATCGGCCACAAAAAAACGCTGATGCACATCCACCTGAGTTGCGGCCAAACCCACACCGCGCGAGGCATACATCGTTGCCATCATCTGCTCGGTCACGCGCGCCAAATGGTCGTCAAATTGGGTTACATCGGTGGCCACACGCCGTAACCGCTCGTCGGGAAAAAGCACAATCTCAAGTAACGACATACACACCAAGACCCAAAATCATTAAAAAATAACCCGCTAAATTCCGCAGGCTAAACCAAAAGCATCATCACAAGCCGCCCAAAGGCATCGAACCCCGTGCCGAAAAACGTGCAAAAAAACCACCCGCCCAATCCGCGCCACCAAGCCTTTGGCAATTCACCTGTGGACACCGCGTGCAAATTCTTTTACAAATAACGTGTTTTACCGCAACATTGTACGCGAGCCCAAGCTATGTACCTAGCCATGCACCTAGGCTGCGCACCTGCAACTTATCTAATCATAAGGTTCGTGCCCCGTCTAATGTTGCCCCCGTTTTCGGCGCAAAACCCAAGGATGTTACCCATGCGATCGTCAAAAGGACTACCCGTTCTCCTATCATTATCCCTCTCTGCTGCCCTTTTGGCCGGCTGCGCCTCTGAGCGACCGCCCGTTAATTTGGCCAATGTACCCACCACGCAAGATCGCCTGCCGCTGGGTGCTACGCGCGGCCCTGTTAAAGGCACGCTCACACCAGAAGAAACCAAAGCGCAATTCATTTCGCTTAAAGCCGATGAATACACGGTCAAAAAAGGCGACACGCTGTGGTCTATTGCCAATCACTTTTTAAAAGACCCGTACTACTGGCCTGAAATTTGGTACGACAACCCGCAAATTCAAAACCCACACAAAATTTATCCCGGCGATAAAATTGGCATTATGTATATCGGTGGCAAGCCGCGTTTGGGCATTACGATGCGCCCACACATCCGCTACGAAACGCTGCCGCCGGAAATCAATGCCATTCCGCTCGACACCCTCAAACCGTTCCTTTCTTATGACCAAGTCATGAGCCAAAATGAACTGAACGCCGCGCCGTATGTGCTGGCCAATCGGGATGATGCCCTCGCCACCAGCTTGGGCGATGTGGTTTATGCCCGCCCCGCCCTCACCGGCGCCAGCGAAAACTATGCCATTGTGGGCAAAGGCAAAGCCTTAATCGATCCCGTATCCGGCGAGTTGCTCGGCTACCGTGCTATTTACAAAGGCGAGGCGCAAATCACTCAGCGCGGCGACCCCACTACGTTACGCATCGTTAAAAGCCAGCGTGAAATTCTGGATGGCGATCGCTTTGTGCCGATCACCAACGAGCCATTCGATCATGCCGTCACCCCCAGCATCCCAGCGGTGCCCATTGATGCCGTGGTTATCGACATCCCTGATGCGCTAACGCAAGTGGCCACGTATCAAGTCGTGTTTATTAATGCCGGCACCCAAAATGGCTTAGTTCCCGGTGACATGCTGCGCATCAGCAAACCTGGGCGCGTGGTGAGTGATAAATACACCGAAAACGAGAAAGAACTCAATAAAAACGCCGAACCGCAAGGCTTTGAGATGCCCAAGCCCCCGCAAGTTAAACTGCCCGATTTCCCCATTGGCACCGCCATGGTATTTCGCACCTACGATCGGGTGAGCTTGGCTTTGGTGGTAAATACGAAGCGGCCGATTCGCATCGGCGATTTAGCACAAACGCCCACCGCGCCCCTTGATTAAGCATTCGCCGATCAAGCCAAACACAACCATGGGATAACACGGCCATTGTGACGACCGCCTTATTAACGCCCGACTTCGCCGAACGTCGGGCGTTGTTATTTTTAATCACCATCCATGGCATGGGGCCAAAGCGCCTGCGCCGGTTGCTGGATGGATTTGATAGCCGACAAGCCGCTTTAGACGCGCCGGCCGAGGATTGGGAGCGGCTCGGCTTGCCAAGCGCACTGGCACGCCAACACCCCCGTGGCGACGCGGCCCGCGTACACAGCATGCTCGAATGGCTTGATAGCAACGAACAAAACCATCTTATTTCAACCACCGATGCGGCCTATCCCCCGCTGCTCAAAACCCTGCCCGATGCCCCTACCGCCCTCTTTGCACGCGGGGATGCGCGCTTACTGTGTGAGCCACAGCTGGCCATTGTCGGCTCACGCAGCCCCACAGGCGGCGGGCTGGCCAATGCCCGCGCTTTTGCCCGCCACCTATCCACCCAAGGGTTTGTCATCACCAGCGGCTTAGCCCTTGGCATTGATGCCGCAGCGCATCGTGGCGCCTTATCAGCCAATGGCGCCACCATTGCGGTAATGGGCACAGGGCCCGATATTATTTACCCGCGCGAAAACCTCGCTTTAAGTGAAGATATTCTGCGCTCGGGTGGGCTTTTGGTGAGCGAGTGGCCGCCCGGCACCTTGGCGCGCAAAGAGCATTTCCCAAGGCGCAACCGCTTAATTAGCGGCATGGCCGAGGGGGTGTTAGTGGTTGAGGCCAGCTTGCAAAGCGGCTCGCTCATTACCGCCCGCCTCGCGGCCGAGCAAGGGCGGGAAGTTTTTGCGATTCCGGGTTCTATTCATAATCCGTTGAGCCGAGGCGCGCATCGCTTAATTCGCGATGGGGCAAAACTTGTGGAAACAGGGCAAGATATTTTTGAAGAACTGGCCGCAAGCCTTGGGGCAAGGCTCCGCCTCATCCCCCCGAATGAAGCGGGGGGCGATTCTGGCGCAGAAAACACCAGCCCCCCCGCCGCACACCTCGCACTGGATTCCGAGCAGCAGCAACTTTTGAACCACTTAGGCTTCGATCCCCAGTCGGCGGATGCACTGATTGCACTAAGTGGATTGACCCCCGCCGAAGTTTCCTCCATCCTCCTCATGCTTGAACTGGCCGGATATGTCACAACCTTACCCGGCGGGCTTTACATGCGGACGGCCTAAAATCCAATTCGCAGCGCCCAGCCACCGGCACACAGCCCCCGTTCTGAGAGAATCCATGAAAGAAACCGTGCTAGATTTACTGATGTATTTATTTGAAAACCACATGGAAGAAGAGCCGCATCTGCCGCCCGAACCCTTACGCCTAGAGCTGCAACAAAAATTACTTGCAGCCGGCTATGACTCAGATGAAATCAGCCGAGCATTTTCTTGGCTGGATGGCGCCAGCGATTCACCGATTTTAACCGCCGCCAACCCGCCCAAGCCCAGCTCGTTTCGCATGTACACCGATGAAGAGCAGGCCGTGCTGGATATTGAAGCGCGCGGGTTTTTGCTGCAACTCGAAGAAATTGGCGTGCTCAGCAGCACCACGCGAGAAACGGTCATTGAGCGTGCGCTGGCGCTCGATCACCACGACATGGATCTCGACGACATCAAATGGGTGGTGATGCTCGTTCTTTTTGCACGCCCGGGAGAAGAAGCCGCTTTCGCCTGGATGGAAGAGCTTGTTTTTGCCGAAACCACCGATTTACTCCATTAATTATCCCGAAATTTGAGATCGCCCCCGTCATCATGAGCCACACGCTAGTCATCGTCGAATCGCCCGCCAAAGCGAAAACCATTAAGAAATACCTAGGCCCAGGCTTTGAGGTGCTCGCCTCCTATGGCCATGTGCGCGACCTTATCCCCAAAGATGGCGCGGTCGATACCGCGCATGATTTTGCGATGCACTATGCGCTCATTGATAAAAATATCCGCCATGTGGATGCGATCAAAAAAGCACTCAAAGGCGCCGACACCCTCCTCCTCGCAACCGATCCGGACCGCGAAGGCGAGGCAATTTCTTGGCACCTGCGTGAGCTCTTAGCTGAAGCGAACCTGTTAAAAAACATAACCACACGCCGCGTCGTGTTTTATGAAATTACCAAAAAAGCGGTTCAAGAAGCGGTCGCCAATCCGCGTGATTTATCCATTGATTTAATCAATGCCCAACAAGCGCGGCGCGCGCTCGATTATCTCGTGGGCTTTAACCTATCCCCCTTATTGTGGAAAAAAATCAACCCGGGCCTATCGGCGGGACGCGTACAAAGCCCCGCATTGCGGCTCATTGCTGAGCGCGAGCAAGAAATTGAGGCCTTCAACCCGCAAGAATACTGGACCATTGCCGCTGATTGCCGCGCCGAAAAACAGCCCTTCAATGCGCGGCTTTTAACACTCGATGGCAAAAAAGCCGAGCAATTCACCCTAACCAATGAAGCAGATGCCACCGCCGCCCGCAGCCGATTATTAGCGGCCGCAGGGGGGCAGCTCATCGTGAGTTCCGTGGATAAGCGCGAGCGCAAACGCAACCCCGCGCCGCCGTTTACCACCTCCACCTTGCAGCAAGAAGGCGTGCGCAAGCTAGGGTTATCGGCCTCACGCGTTATGCGGTTAGCCCAAGAGCTGTACGAAGGCGTGGATATTGGCGCCGGTGCCGTAGGCTTAATTACCTATATGCGAACCGATGCGGTGACGCTCTCGCAAGATGCCATTACCGAAATTCGCAGCCACATTGGCCAACGGTACGGTGCGTCCTATCTGCCGGCGAGCCCCATTCAGTACAAAACCAAATCCAAAAACGCCCAAGAAGCGCATGAAGCGATTCGCCCCACTTCGGTGGCCCACACCCCGGAAGCCGTGCGCGCGTTTTTGAATAAAGATCAGTTCCGCCTGTATGAAATGATTTTCAAGCGGGCAGTTGCATCCCAAATGATGCCGGCCGTGTTCGATCAAGTCTCGGTTGATTTAGCGGCAGGCAACCAACACGCCTTTCGCGCCACGGGTTCCACGCTGAAATTTGCAGGCTTTATCGCACTCTATCGAGAAGATGAAGATGATGTGAGCGGCGATAACGATGAAGATCGCCGCCTGCCCCCCTTGGCGGTGGGCGATTCGGTGGGTTTAGAATCCATCGCCGCCGATCAACATTTTACCGAGCCGCCGCCGCGCTTTACCGAAGCAAGCCTAGTTAAAACCCTTGAAGAATATGGTATTGGCCGCCCATCGACCTACGCCAGCATTATCTCCACCCTGCAAGCGCGCGAATACGTCTTGCTTGATCAGCGCCGCTTTAAGCCGACCGATATCGGCCGCGTCGTCAATGGCTTTTTAACCGAATACTTCCGCAATATTGTGGATTATGAATTCACCGCCAACCTTGAAGACGACCTCGATGCCGTGTCACGCGGTGAGCGCGATTGGGTGCCGCTCATGCGCGCCTTCTGGGATCCGTTTCATGAACGCATCACCCACACCGCAGAAAACGTCAGCCGACAAGATGCCGCGCAAGGGCGTGAGCTCGGCATGGACCCCAAATCGGGCAAACCCGTGTCGGTGCGCTTAGGCCGGTTTGGCCCCTTTGCGCAAATCGGCACCAAAGATGATGAAGACAAGCCCAAATTCGCCTCATTAAAGCGCAGCCAAAGCATCGCCACCATCACGCTGGATGAAGCGTTGGATTTATTCCAGCTACCGCGCCACCTCGGGCAAACGCCGGAAGGCGAACCGGTGGAAGTCGCTATTGGTCGGTTCGGCCCGTTCGTTAAGTTTGGCAAGCTCTACGCCTCACTCGGCAAAGACGATGACCCGTATACCATCGAACTGCCGCGCGCACTCGAGGTGATCGAGGTTAAAAAACTCGCCGAAAAAAATCGCTACATCACCCAATTTGAGGGCGGTATTTCGGTACAAAACGGCCGTTACGGCCCTTACATTACCGATGGCAAAAAGAACGCAAAAATCCCTAAAGATAAAGAACCCGCTGCGCTCACCTTAGAAGAATGCATGGCACTGCTGGCCGCCGCGCCGGATAAAAAACCAGCGCGCGGCAAAGCCGGCACGAAAACCACGGCCAAAGCGCCAGCCAAAGCGCCAGCCAAAGCCCCCGCTAAAGCCAAAGAGCCCAAACCTAAAGCCGCTGCGGCCAAAACGCCTCGGGCGAAAAAAGCCCCGAGCGAGGCGGCAAACACCGAAACGGCCGCCCCCGCACCGAAAAAAGCCCCGCGCGCGCGCAAGCCGGCCACCGTAGTGCCGCCCGAATCCGTGTGAACCGGCGCTGTTTGCCATGGTTCATCGTTTTTTGCTCAGCCAAGCACGCCACATCATCCAGTCGGGTGGCGTGCTCGCCTACCCGACCGAGGCGGTATTTGGTTTAGGCTGCCACCCCGCCGATGAGTGCGCCGTTAACCGAATCTTGGAATTAAAGCAGCGCGATTGGCGCAAAGGCTTAATTTTAATCGCCGCAGACCGCGCGCAATTAGCCCCTTGGGTTGAGCTGACCGATCAGGCATTGCAACGCATTGGCTCAAGCTGGCCTGGGCCTGCCACCTGGATACTCCCCGCCAGCGCGCAAACCCCCGAGTGGATCACGGGGGGGCGCGATGAGGTCGCCGTTCGCGTTACCGCCCACCCCCTCGCGGCGGCGCTTGCGCGATGTGCGGGCACCGCGCTGGTTTCGACCAGTGCCAACCCCGCCCATCGCCCGCCCGCCCGCAGCGCGCTCGCAGTGCAACGCTATTTCGGCCATCAAATTGATGGCACGGTTCATGGGTGGGTGGATCACCGCGCTCAACCCACCCAGATTTGCCACGCCGTAACCGGCGCCGTGTTGCGCCGCTAGGTTAAAATATCGATTCATTTTTTCGCCCCATTAGAGCAATAAGTCATGGATATTTCCCAGGTTCGTCGCTATTTGATTGATCTTCAAGATCGCATCGTCGCCGGATTAGAAGCCTTTGAACCCAGCGCGCGGTTCCTAGTTGATGATTGGCAACGCCCCACGGGTGAACACCTAGGCGGCATGGGGCGCGGGCGCGTGTTGGAAGGCGGCGCGGTATTCGAGCGCGCCGGCATTAACTTCTCGCACGTCACGGGGCAAAAACTCCCCCCCTCGGCCAGCGCCCACCGCCCCGATTTGGCCGGCGGGCGCTTTGAAGCATTGGGCGTATCGCTCGTCATTCACCCCCGCAACCCTTACGCCCCCACATCGCACGCCAACGTACGGTTTTTTGTGGCCGAAAAAGAGGGTGTCCCGCCTGTTTGGTGGTTTGGCGGCGGCTTTGATTTAACCCCGTTCTACGGCTTCACGGAAGATGCCATTCATTGGCACACGCAAGCCCATGCCGCTTGCGCGCCCTTTGGCGAGGGGGTGTATCCGCGCTTCAAACAATGGTGCGATGAGTATTTTTGGCTCAAACACCGCAGCGAACCGCGCGGGGTGGGTGGGTTATTTTTTGATGATTTTGGCGCCGATGGCACCGTGGATTTTGAAACGGCCTTCGCCCTGATGCGCTCGGTGGGCGATCACTACCTGCCCGCATACACGCCCATTGTTGAGCGCCGCAAAGACACGCCCTATGGCGAGCGTGAGCGTGATTTCCAATGCTACCGCCGGGGGCGCTATGTGGAATTTAACTTAGTCTATGATCGCGGCACCTTATTTGGCTTGCAATCGGGCGGGCGCACCGAGTCGATTCTCATGTCCATGCCACCCGAGGTGCGCTGGCGCTACGATTGGGCACCCGAACCCACCCCGCGTGATTGGCTGAAAGCGTAGCCGCATCAAGCATCCTGCGGCATAGAGCGCTCAATCCGCCGATCAGGCACCAGCCAGATCAAAGCCACGAGAGCAAAAATGATCTGCGCAAGCCATACCGCATAAAAAGCGGCCGCAACCGCCACCAAATATAATAGGGGCGACGCTTTACCTTTCCAATCGCGCCCGATGGCCGACCTAAGCGCCGAGGCTTCGCCCTGAGTAGCGATAATCGCCTGCTGCAACAGCCAATACGCTAATGCTGCCGCAAGCAATATGAGCGCGTAAAGCGCCGTGGGCAGGGGGGCAAAATGATTCTCACCCATCCAACCCGTCACAAATGGGAATAAAGATAACCAAAAGAGCAGATGCAGATTCGCCCAAAGAATCCGCCCATTCACGGTTTTACAGGCATGTAGCAGGTGATGGTGGTTATTCCAATAAATGCCCACATAAATAAAGCTTAGAACATAGCTTAAAAATACCAGCGCAAGCGCGCTGAGCGCCTCTAGCGAGGGCTCATGCGGCACTTTCATTTCCAAAACCATAATGGTGATAATGATGGCAAGAACACCATCACTAAACGCTTCTAACCGATTGCTGCCCATTCGCTATCTCCAATTTCTCGCTTTGAGCTATTTCTGCCACCGCTCTAAAAATGGCCTACCGTCCCAAAACCTCAATCGAGCGGGGGGATTGAATCGGCATGCGCCAATCTTGAAAGCGGGATTTATCCGGTACGAGCCAGCCGCGCGCGCGCAAGGTTTTTCCCTGCCAAGCGGCAAAATTCACCCCGTGAAATTCGCTCATCGCGCGGGCGG
>NCFS01000147.1 GCA_002281295.1 Halothiobacillus sp. 35-54-62
GCAACATCCTTTTTATATTACGGACGCCAATGATCGCTTGGCGGTCACAGAGTACCTAAGAAGCCGAGAAACGCACTAAAAGGGTTAAACCCGCTGGGGGAGTGTGCAGCCCATACTTAAAAAGCCGAATCATCACTGATTCGGCTTTTACTATTGATGGCTATAAGCGAGCTGCATCTCTTTAGCGGTGGTTTAACCCTCCATCCACGCCCGCCTGCGCCACGGCGGCTGCGCGGAACAAGGCGCGGCGTTTATTCATAGTTTCTTCCCACTCGTTGGCGGGGATTGAGTCGGCGACGATGCCGCCGCCGGCTTGAATGTGCAGCTCGCCGTCTTTGAGAACACCGGTGCGAATCGCAATCGCGGTATCCATGTTGCCATTCCAGGCCCAATAACCCACCGCACCGGCATACACGCCGCGTTTAACCGGTTCAATTTCATCGATAATTTCCAGCGCGCGAATTTTTGGCGCGCCGCTCACGGTGCCCGCCGGGAAGGTCGCGCGCAGCACATCCATGGCGTTTAAGCCGGCTTTAAGCTGACCTGTCACTTGCGACACGATATGCATGACGTGCGAATAGCGCTCGATAATCATGCGCTCTTCTAATTTCACCGTGCCAATTTCTGCCACGCGCCCAGTGTCGCTGCGCCCCAGATCGATCAGCATGACGTGCTCGGCGATTTCTTTCGGGTCGCTCAGCAAATCTTGCTCTAGCGCTAAATCCTCGGCATGGGTTTTGCCCCTTGGGCGCGTGCCTGCAATCGGGCGCACGGTGATTTCGCCATCTTCTAAACGCGCGAGAATTTCAGGGCTGGAGCCAATCACATGGTGATCGCCACAATCAATAAAATACATATAGGGCGAGGGGTTAAGGCTGCGCAGGGCGCGGTAGAGATCAATCGGCGGCGCATCAAAGGCGATGGTCATGCGCTGGCTGGGCACCACTTGCATCACGTCCCCAGCCGCAATGTATTCGCGGATTTTGAGCACGGCGGCCTCATAACCTGCTCGGGTGAAGCTGGCTTTAAAATCGTTTTCATCAACTGTGCGCGGATGGGCAATTGGTGTGTAACGCAGCCGCTCGCAGCGCAGGCGCTCGGTTAGCGCATCCAAATGCGCCGCGCCGTCGGCCAACGCATCGGGCGCCTCGGGGTCGATAAGGGTCACGAGTAAGAGCTGGCTCGATAAATTATCAACCACCACGACTTGCTCGGAGACCATCAGCAAAATATCGGGCGTGCCCAAGGGATCGGGCTTAGCGGGGCGCTGGCCGAGTTTGGGTTCAATATACCGAATGGTTTCAAACGCGAAATAACCGACCAATCCCCCATGAAAACGCGGCATGCCTTCTGGCTCGAATACGCGATAGCGGGCTTTGAAG
>NCFS01000068.1 GCA_002281295.1 Halothiobacillus sp. 35-54-62
AACCCTTCTGATTCATTCGATACCACCTCACGCAATAATGTGGGTGACATCCTCAAGATTAATCAGATCAGGGGCAAGGTGGTGGGGCTGGATGCTTACGGTTCAACTTGTCAATGCAACACTCTTTCAAATGACCTGTTTTGGTGTTTTGAACGCCAGTGTCTTTCTCGGTCGGTCGTTTAGCTCCTTTGCCACCTCATCTAGTTTTTCTTGGGAGTGTTGGCCTAAGCATGTCTTTTTGGGGAAGTATTGCCGGATAAGGCCGTTGGTGTTTTCGTTGGTACCTCGTTGCCAAGGACTTTGAGGATCACAAAAATACACGGGCATCCCAGTACTGGCAGTAAATTCGGCATGTTTGGCAAGCTCCATGCCTCGATCCCAAGTTAGTGACTGTCGAAGTTGGGGTGGTACTGTCCTAAATTTCTCAATTAACGCATCGTTCACTGAGGTGGCATCTTTGCCCCTGAGTTTAAGGATTATCGTGTAGCGCGATTTTCTATCCACGAGGGTCGCGGTATGCGTGTTTTTGGACCCAGATACCAAGTCTCCTTCCCAATGACCAGTAGAACGCCGGTTTTCAACGTGCTTGCTTCGTTCGTGGATGGACGTGCCCTTGACCATGTTGATGGTCCCTCGATCTCCCTTTCGAGTGTGGTGTTTACTGTGACGAAGACTGTGGGAGCGACGCAAGTGTGTAGTCAGAAGATGGCTTAATGCCTGTCTGCTCCTAAAATACAACGTCTTATATATCGTCTCTGCCGATATTTGCATCGACTGGCAGCGTGGCATTGTTTTTTTGAGCCACCCGGATATTTGCTCAGGAGACCACTTTGACCTCAGCTTCTCAATGACGATGTGCCTTAGTTCTGCATTTTGTTCAAGCAAACACGCCTTTGGACGCTTTGCCATACGACCAGCTCGGTTGTTGGCGTCCACCGCCTTGTAATATCTACGGCCTCGATTGCGCTGGATTTCTCTAAATATTGTCGACGGAGATCGATTGTGCGTATTCCGGTGAACGTGACCGCTGATTCCGGCCATCGTGACCGCTTGCGCATGGTCTGATGTTACGCGGTTAAATTCTAATGCCTGCGGTCACGATGGGGTAGTATTCTCCTCCTTTTTGGTGGGTTTTGATTGTTCTGCGCGCAGTGAGTCGCCGGTCAGGGTGAAGCGGTGATTTCGCTGCAGGATGCGGTCGAGGATGGCGTCGGCGATGGTGGCGTCGCCTATCCAGGCGTGCCAGTGCTCCACCGGCAACTGGCTGGTGATGATGGTGGCTTTGTTGGCGGCACGGTCGTCGATGATTTCCAGCAGGTCGGAACGGGTCATGCTGTCGATAGCGCCCATGCCCCAGTCGTCGAGCACCAATACGTCGGTCTTGGCCAGTTGCAGCAACCATTTTCCGAAGGTGCCGCTGCCGTGCCGGATGCGCAGTTCTTCCTGCAAGCGGGGTACGCGCTGATAGATGGCGGTGTAACCCCGGCGACAGGCATATTGTGCCAGTGCGCAGGCCAGCCAGGATTTGCCCGCACCCGTGGGGCCGGTAATCAGGATGCTGTGGCCGGCGTTGACCCAGTCGCCCAAGGCCAGGCTCATCACTTCGCGCCGGTCGATACCGCGACCTGTACAGCTGTCGATATCTTCGATGGCCGCCTGTGCGTATTTCAGGCGGGCGTTCTTGAGCAGGCGCAGGAGCTTGCGGTCATTGCGGGCATGCACTTCCCGATCCACCAGCAGCGCCACGCGTTCTTCGAAGCTGAGGGCTGCCATGCCGGGCTGTGCCAGTTGTTCTTCCAGACCCGTCGCCAGGCCGTCCAGTTTCAGGCTGCGCAATTGCGTCAGCGTGGTATGCATCATCATTTGATCGTTCCTCATTGGTAGTAGCCAGGGCCACGCAGGTGAATATGGTTGGGGCTGACCCATTCTTCATTGGCAGGCGGTGTGCTTTGGTCGCGTCCGTTGGCCAGGATGTCGCGCACATGGCGGTACTGGCAGGCGCCGAGCTGCAAGGCCAGCATGCAGGCCGCTTCCAGCCGGGGTTTGCCGTAACGCTTGGCCAGCGACAGGAGGCCCAAGCAGGCGCGGTAGCCATGCTCGGGATGCTTGTACTGGTTCAGCAGCCGTGTCACCACTTCGGCAGTGGAAATGCCGATGCTTTGACCCCAGTGGATCAGCCGTTGCGGCGACCATTCCATCTGGGCGCGATGCGCCGCCGGCATGTGTGCGGCGGTAGTGGTAAAGCCACCAGCCAGGTTGCTGCGGGCATGGCTGGCCACGCGGTTGCCGCGATGCAGAAGCTCAACCGTCACTGTCGTGAGGCGTGCTTCAAGTGCTTGTCCTACCAATGAATGCGGCACGCTGTAGCGGTGTCGTTCGACTTCCACATGGTAGTCAATATGCACCTTGACCGTTTTGAAGTGCGCCATTTCATAACGCTGTAATGGCAGCGGTAACAAGGCCGGTGCGTCGATTTCGGCGAAGGCGCTGGCACGACTGCCGGGCAGCTTCTGGAAGGGCTTCTCGTTGAGCTGGCTCAACAAGGGCGCAATGGCCTGATTGATTTCACCCACGCTGGCAAACTGCTGGTGGCGCAGACGCGCCATGATCCAGCGCTCGACGATCTGCACCGCCGACTCTGCTTTGGCTTTGTCCTGCGGGTGGTAGGGTCGCGCCGGTAGAACAGAAGTCCCGTAGTGGCGCGCGAAATCGAGTACGGTGTCGTTGCTGCGCGGCTCGTAACGGTTGGCGTCCGCAATCAGCGCCTTCGGGTTGTCGGGCACGATCATTTGCGGCACGCCGCCGATGAAGCTTAAGGCGCGCGCTGTCGATTCCAGCCAATCCACCATGGTCTCGCGCGGGGTGGCGCAGGCAAAGGTATAGCTGGACGCGCCCAGTGCCGCCACAAAGACGTGCGCGCGACTGCCGTCGGTCAGCGCGAGGGTGGGGCCGGCATAGTCGATGAACAGTTTCTCGCCGGCACGGTGAACCTGGCGCATGGAGCGCTTGAGTTGCCGGGCGAAGCGCCGGTAGTTGTCGCAGAATTGTGAATAAGCATAGGTCTGGCGGTCAGCGTGGTCGGCGCGGTACTCCTCCCACAGCAGCATCAATGTCATGCCTTTGCGTCGCAGTTCCTGATGCAGACGGCCGTAGTCCGGCTGAACATGATTGCGCGGTCGCTCGGGAGTAACCAGCAGGCGCCGCTCCAACGCCGTTTCGTCAATGTCCTGCACGGCAGCCCAGTCAAGACCAGCCGCAGCGGCCAGGCCGACATACTTGGTGACGACGCCCTTCGATATGCCAAGAGCCGCGGCGATCTGCTGGTGCGACAGCCGGGCGTCCAGTTTCAAACGCAATACGTCTTTAATTTTACGCATAGTGATCCTTGGTACGGGCACGCTGCCTCCAGACAAAAGCTGGAAGCGTACCCGTTCGGTTGCTCTATGCGTAACACCATTTCCATGAAGCACGACGCCATTCCGTTATCGTGACCGCCGATTCCGGAAACACCCCGAAATCGGTCACGATAGACCGGAATGGCTGGTCACGATGCGCCGGAATACCCACGTCAAACTGAACTGTCGTATCGGTCTTCAGGTCGGCGGCAAACTGATGCCGGAAACTGTACGCGCTAACTTTGCTCCACACCGGATTGTATTGCGCCATTTTATTGCGAATACGTAGTAGGCGTTTTTGAAAAGCATTCTTCGGATCGATCTGGATTGTGGTGATCTGATGCGTTTGGATATACGTCAATAACACATGCATCAGGTCGTCATCCAGTACGCGCCACGCATCCACGGTCAATTCTCGCCATGCCTGCCCGCCACCAGTAATTTCACTGACCTTGGCCCCCTGAATGCGAAACGTCAGGCACTGATCGGTTTCAATCACAAGCTGAACACTGTAGTGGCCTAATGACACCGGACACAGATTAGTTCGCGAGCATGGCTAGAGCGGCTCGAAATTTCACAAATGCCGCACCCATTGGCTTGTCACAACACCCTACACCGAACCGGTGCAGCGTTAGGGGCAACCTACACCTATGCGGTGTACCCGTATCTATTATTTGTTTATTTATATTTTAACTGCGTGTATATGTCTGACTAACTCGGAGATTTAGTGTGTGGCTGAAGCAGTGCCGACTGTAAAAGCGTCTTGGTGTCCTCTGGGCTAAGACTGTTTTGTTTTGCCCATTCGATGACGATTCTCCAATCGTCCTCATGGGTCGAGTCTTCCGAAGGCGACCACAAAGCCTCTGGTGGTAGCTGATTGGCAATCAATTGTTGCCAGATCTCATCTGTTTTAACCCCACTTGCAGTGGAGCCATCCTGTTCGGCTGTGCACTTGAACTGAGCTAGCCAGTGCGTCATTTCTGCTCTGTTGGTTTCAGCGGTTGGCTGGAAAATTATGCTAACCCCACCGGCCAGAATAGCTAGTCCACGGAATGCACCAGATGGATTCCTCAACCACATGAACCGATCCAGTTGTCCGGCATAAGTCTCCAGCAGTCTGAGAAATCCTTCTGTCTGCTCGGTGTCTTTCTGTCCAGGCAAAACCCACAAGTGAATACGTTCTGGGTTCAGACGATGGTTCTCAATACCCAGATAACGCAACAACTCCTCTTGTTTCTTCTTTCCGAAGCGGCCTGGAATCTCCCTCATCCAGGCTGACGCATTGCCGTAGTCAAGTTTGGCTCCGCAGACTTTACTTCCTTCCGCCACTGCCCGCATCAGGGACTCTTTGCGCAAGCCCAGCAGTATGCGTATCGCATCACGATTGCGTGATTCTCCATCTTGATTGGAAAAATCATGGCCGGGTTGCTCGGTGGGCGGGGTGGTTGGCATAACAGCGGTCCTTGAAAGCAATCAGTCTATCGATAGGTTGATGACATCACAGGCGTTGCGGGAAGACAACGCATAAGTACACGTTCTGCACGACAAGCTTGACATAAAGTATAAGCATTTCTATGGTAGTGCATAGTTCTGATTGGCGCTAGCAATCTTTGACTTGTCGTTGATGAGTAGTAACAGCCATCGAGCGTATTCCGGTATGACAGGCGGGAAACGAACAATTTTTGAAAGGGGTGACAGCCATGACTACGGACGTCCAGGATGATGAATGGGATGGGGTTGACGATGAAGCGTCTATTCAGAGTGCGCTGGAACAAATCTTGAAGGGTGGTGAGCGCTTACGGCTCCCGGATGAGGCGGTTGAGCCGGAGTCTAACCTTCCTGATCAGCTGGAGGATTTCCGTACGGCACTAGGTATTGAGTGGGCCTTTGCGCTAGAACACAAAATCACGCTGGAACAATTGTTTGTTCCACCCAGGCTGGTCGATTTGCGCAATAGAAATCGGGGCGCAACCATTGTGCTTACTCAACGATTGAGCGAGCTGCTTGATCTATATCAAGCATGCGTTCCCGGACTCGTATTGTCCCTGAATGCGAGTGAGTGGTTCCGTTTTCACTTGCTTGAAGTCATGTACCATCTTGTGAACCCAACCTCATCTGAAGGCAAGGCGTTGATCCGATTGATGGACATCAATGCCCGGCTAACCGAGTTGGGATTTAGCGACAGTTCAAATCTATTGAAGGCGTTGAATGTCTATATGGATCTGGACGATTATCAGCCGGTAGAGGGTGGCGTGATTTTGGCCACGGCTATCGCTGGCGGCAGCGACAAGGACCGTGATGGAACCATCCAAAAGCGCTATCACGCGTTGACTCAGCCTATGCCGCTTGTACCGGTCGCACTGGCGGCAGGTGAGATTTCCGAGATTTTGAACCGTGAATTTCCCTGGATGGGGCCCGTCACGCTGCGACTGTGCGCCCATATTGAAGAACAACAGCGCTATGGCGTGGGAGGGGCGGTACTGCATAAACCGGTGCTGCTGGTCGGCGCACCGGGATCGGGCAAAACCCATTACGCCCAACGATTCGCTGAATTGACCCGGGTGCCTTCCCGACTCCTGTCTATTGGTGGCATGAATGACAACATGCTGCTCAAAGGCAGCGCCCGAAGCTGGAGTACCAGCCGTCCTGGCGTCGTCCCCGAATTCATGGTCGAGCACAACTGTCCAAATCCCGTGTTCATCCTGGATGAAATCGATAAGGCGGGCGGTGGTAAAACGAATGGCAATGTCTATGACACCCTGATCCAACTTCTGGAACCGCGGAATGCAGCTAAATTCTTCGATGAATGTCTGTTGACCTCGGTTGATCTGAGTCGGGCGAGCTATCTGGCGACGGCCAACAGTACGGAGAGCCTGCCCGAGCCTCTGAAGGATCGGATGTTGATCTGGCGTGCGCCGACACCGCAGCCTGAGCATCTGGTCGAGGTGGCGCACCGGCTTTGGTGGCAACACTGGCAGCGGTTAGATATCCCCACTTTCGCGGCACCGTCGCCGGATAGCGTCTTGTTGGAGCGCGCTGTTGGGCAAGCGGCGAGTATTCGTCAGGTCAAAAGTATTGTCGATTTACTCCTCCGCAGAGCGGGCGATGCGGCAAAAAGATGCCGACTGCATTGAAGATTGGTTCATATTTTTCAGTCTGGAGCCATCTTGGCTCAAGAGATTTAAGCATGAAACTCGCACTCGTTTCTGATATCCACCTGAGCCCCACATTCGACCATGAAAGCGTACCCTATGGCGGTATGGAGCGTCTGGGGCGTGAGGATGTGCTCATCGTCGCCGGAGATGTGGATGATGGCATCACCGGGATCAATACCCACCTTCAAGCCTTGCGTAAAGTAACCCGGGCCACGATTGTCGCCGTGATGGGCAACCATGATTACTTCTATCACAGCCTGACACCAGATACGCTAAAGCTGGCCAGAATGAATCTACCCGGTCGCGTTCATCTGCTTGAAAACCAGACCCTGGAGCTCAATGGCCTGCGTATCCTCGGCTGTACCCTATGGACCGATGCCGATCGGGGACGACTGGCTTGCAATGCGCTGGCCATGCCGGACTACAGCAGCATTACCGACGAATTCGGTGATCTTCTGGAAGTGCAGCGCATGCTGGCCGTCAATCAGGCATCCAAAGACTGGTTGGCTGCTGAACTGGCTAAACCCTTCGCAGGGAAGACCGTTGTGCTCACTCACCATGCCCCCTCGTTTCAAAGCCAGCACCCCAGGTACGACGGTAGCCCACTGTCGTGCTACTTCTGCTGCGATATGGAATATCTGATCGCACAACATCAGCCTGCTTTCTGGTTGCACGGTCATCTGCATGACCCCGTGGACTACGTAATTGGTGCGACCCGAATCGTCTGCAATCCGAGGGGCTATATGGGCGAGCGACCACCTTTTTATGCGCCGCAACTCATCGACATTCAGGAGTAATTCCATGCATGAAGAATTGGACGCCCTGTTGTGTACGACATATCCCGAACTCTTCGCCCATCGTCATGTGCAAGACGACAGCCTGATGAGCTTTGGCTGCTGCTGCTGCGGAGATGGCTGGTTTCCCCTTATCTATGCACTGTGTCGCAGTCTCCAACACCGGATTGAACACTATGGAGAGCCTCAGATTCAGGTGGTGGAGGTCAAAGCAACGTTTGGCCAACTACGATTCCGGGTTTCCTGCGAAGCGGGAGAGATGAGCGATGCACAGTGTGCCGTGATTGAAATGGCAGAGATCCTTTCAGCAGGCACATGTGAGGTATGCGGCTGCCCTGGCTTGTGTGTATCGAACGAATACTCGGCAGTTGTGCGTTGTCCGGCACATGAGCAGGAAGGCTCGTCCGCGGACGAGGAATGTGTATGACTACTTTCTTTACCGCTGACCAGCACTTCGGACATGCCAATATCCTCAAATACGAAGCGGATGCGCGAAGGGATGAGCGAGGCGATACCTTCGCCAGCGTCAAACACATGGATGATGCCCTTGTCGAGCACTGGAATGCTGTGGTTGCGCCCGATGACACAGTGTATGCCCTCGGCGATTTGAGGGTGTAAGAATTTTTGTGTAAACGGTCATTTGGCAGGAAACTGCCGCCCTTCACGAGAGAGCCATAATGACCGTAAGCAATGAACTGATTGACAGC
>NCFS01000069.1 GCA_002281295.1 Halothiobacillus sp. 35-54-62
TGCTCAACTCATATTTTACCGCGAAAACGCAAATCCAAAAAATTCACAACGAAATAAGTTACTGTTAAATAATGTGAAATTTGACATGGTTGATTTTTCCAGATACAACTTGCCCGGATTTCATCAATTCAGTTGCCGGGGTTTGGACTATTTATTGGCCTAGAAGCGGAACTGATCGGGCGGACGTGAGCATGCCAACCTTGCGAATGCAGATAGGTGGAACTTCCTCCATACCTTGAGGAGGTCAATGGCTTCTTTGAAGTGTCTGTGCAATTAAGGTAAAACCCCATCACATAAAAAGATACCCAAGCACTAGTTCACTAGTTGCACTGGCTGATACAAAAACTTCTGAAACCCACTAAACATCTGGCCGATTTCATCCGGCTTGCCGAGGTCTGCGATGGCATCGTTGATGGAGTCGTGGTATTTCAGGCGCAGCAAGGTGCCGAGTTTGGTTTTATCCAATTCCTCCACCCCAACGCTGACGTAATGCGAGAGCACGAAATCCAGAAACACTTGCTGCTTGCTGTTGAAGTGGCTACTGATGAGCGCCATGGCCCGATCCGCACGTTCTCCCCGGCTTAGGGGCGTCAGGGCATAAGCGACATAGGCCAGCACGTCGAACAGATCGCTCTTTTCTGCGTCAATTATCTTCTGCATTTCCCGCAGTTGATCCGTACCGAACCCCTTTTCGGCCAAACCATCGAGCAAGCGTTTTCGGGTTTCGGGCTCACTCCACAGCGCGCGTAACTCGTCCTCGTCTTTGAAAAACTCGGGCAATCGACCAAACAGCGATTCCATGAACTGCTTTGCGGACATCGGCGTGCCATCGGGATGCCAGAAGCTCGTGCTCATCATGTGTTGGATACTGCGTGCCTTGCCGTCTGAAAGTTGCACCTTCACCTTAGGCTTGCGTACATAAGACGAATTGGGTTCTCGCACCTCATCGGGCGGAGCGGGCTCGCTCGGCGGTTTTGGGGTGCGCGGTTCACTCGGCTCCGGTTCCAGTGGTTCTCCATCCCATTCGGGGTCGCTAAAGTGATGGTGTGCCTTCACGAAGTCATAAATGGTGAAGTAATCCTTGCCGTCATAGAGCCGTGTGCCGCGTCCGATGATCTGTTTGAACTCGATCATCGAATTGACGGGGCGCATCAGCACGATGTTGCGCACATTGCGGGCATCCACGCCAGTAGAGAGTTTTTGCGATGTGGTCAGGATCGTCGGGATGGATTTCTCATTGTCCTGAAAATCGCGCAGGTATTGCTCACCCAGCGCACCATCATTGGCGGTTACCCGTTGGCAGTAATTCGGGTCGCTGCTGGTCTTGATCTGGTTGATTAAATCCCGCACGGCCAGGGCATGTTCTTGGGTGGCACAAAACACGATGGTTTTTTCGCGTTGGTTAATTTGCGCCATGAAAATCTCGACCCGCTTTTTCTCGCGTTCCTTAATCTCGATGATCTTATTGAAGTCGGCCTCTTCGTACCGTTTACCCGTTTCGATCTCGCCTTCCACCAGCGTGTCATCGGGCGTGTACACATACTCATCAAGCGTGGTGGCGATCTGCTTCACCCGGAACGGCGTCAAAAAACCATCATTAATGCCTTCCTTCAATGAATACACAAACACTGGCTCGCCGAAGTATTTGTAGGTATCCACGTTGTCTTGCCTTTTGGGCGTGGCGGTCAGGCCAAGCTGCACAGCGGGCGTAAAATATTCCAGAATGCCACGCCAGTTGCTTTCATCATTCGCGCCACCGCGATGACACTCGTCGATCATGATGCAATCGAAAAAATCCGGCGGGTAGTCGCCGAAATAAGGAGACGGTTTGCCTGCCGCATCCTGCCCACTCATAAACGTTTGGAAGATGGTGAAAAACAGACTGCCGTTTTTCGGCACGCGCCCCTTCTTGCGAATATCGGCAGGATCAATCCGCACCAGCGCATCTTCAGGAAAGGCTGAAAAAGCATTGAAGGCCTGATTGGCGAGAATATTGCGGTCGGCCAGAAACAGAATGCGCGGGCGACGATTGGGTTCAGCTTCGCACTGCCAATCGCGCAGATTCCATCGACTGTGGAACAGTTTCCACGCCAGTTGAAAGGCTATAAAGGTTTTACCCGTTCCGGTCGCCAAAGTGAGCAGAATGCGTGACTGATGGTCGGCAATCGCGGCCAGCACGCGCTCAATGGCGATGTCTTGATAATACCGACTTTGGAAATACCCACCCCGATCTTCAAACGGCACGGCCGCGAAGCGATCACGCCAGGCATTCTGGGTGGCAAACGTGCGTGCCCATAACTCGTCGGGGGTTGGGTAATCGGCAATTTCCGACTCGGCACCGGATTGCATATCAATGGCATAGATGCCCTGGCCGTTGGTCGAATAAGCAAAGCGGATAGCAAGTTTGTCGGAATAATCCTTGGCCTGACCCACGCCCTCGGTGAGTGGTTTGTTCCAAGCCTTAGCCTCAACCACCGCCAACTTGGTATTGCGGTATTCCAGCACGTAATCGGCGGTCAGCGCCTTGCCGCGTTTGCCCGCGCCTTCAATGCGTCCCAAGGTAATCGGATATTCCCGCCGAATGCGCGAGCCTGCCACCACGCCCCATCCGGCAGCGGCCAGCGCTAGGTCGATATGTTCGGCGCGGGTTTCGGCTTCGTTCACCGGATCAGCCTCCTTGCATGCGGATTCGGTGTTAGTAGGGTGTTAGATCACGCCCAGAGGGGGTTTGCTTTGATCAGCTTGCGCCTGAACCTTGCGGTGGGCAGCTTCTTTGATGACCTTTTGCTGGCGTTCGGTGGCTTCTTTGAGCACGCCCGCATAAACGCGCTTCTTCTGCTCGGAAGAAGCATTGCGAATAAAGTCCGAAAATGGCGTTGACTCTACCGTGTGCGATTTTTTCAGGAAATTCAGCATAGTATTCAGCCTTTGGTCGATCACTTCGAGATGCCTAAAAGGCGTTCAAGGGACGCGGCATCGTATTTCTCTGGAACATGGTTGTCAATGTTATCCACATTGTCTTTGTAGACGCGCGGCGAACCATCAACATTCTTGAACAATAGGTCAACTTGGATTTTTTTACCATAAATTTGTTTTAATTGGTTCACGACTTTACGGGCGGAAAAATACTGCTCAATAAAGGTCTCGGGCAAAATGCGCCGTCCTTCCAATTCCTCCCGAGCCTGCACGAATGACCAAGCTTGAGCGGGTTCTTGGTAAATGTACAAAATCTGCACATGGCGCCCTTTCTTCAAAGCGCGTTGGATATTCTTATCCGCCACGGGAAAGCTCGATAGCGTGCCGTCCAGCAAAAAACTTTGCTTCTGTTTGAATGCCAAATCCAGAACCCGTTCCACCAACTTGGAAACTGCAGACTGAAACAACCAGGCATTACCACCTGTATAGTCCGGAAATTCCTTACGCAACTCATCGGGATCAATCCGTAAAATCTTGAATCCATTTATGGACTTCAACGCATGGAGCAATGCCTCGGATGCTTCCGTTTTGCCCGCGCCGGGAGAGCCCGCCATAAAAACAGAAACCGGATTCGTCTCAGCCGGATATACCAAGCGGTTGGTCAGGCGACTTGCAATTTCTTTGCGATGCGCTTGGGCGAATGCCAACGCTTCATCCGCTATACGCTGTTCTTCCTCTGTCATGACCATAAGCGCCTCCTATAGCTGACCGGTGAAGGCTTGATGCAGCAGGGATTTTTTTAAGTCGTCGAGGGCGGCAAGCTTACGCTGGTAGATGGATTCGAGGCGTTGGGTTTCTTCGTGGAGTGCATCAAGTTGTGCCGACAACTCCCTTTGTTTCTCCACGCCCGGTAACCACGTCCGAAACTCGAACAGATGCTCTCGGTTGACCTTTGGCATACCAGCGCGAGCTGAACCCAAGATCGCGTAATCGGTGAATGGCTTGCTCAGCAAGAGGTGGAATAGGTAGTCGCGTGTAATCTCATTTGGTTTCGGTGTTAGGGGATACATGTCGGCGCTGCACAAGCCGTTGAAGTCAGGGCGAGCTACCTTCATGAGATAAGGACGAATCTTGCTGTAGAGGACCATTGATTCGTCAAATAGGAACTTCCCGGAAATCAATCCTTCTTCTCGCGCAGTCTTGAGTTCAACGAATACGCCGGTCTGCGATTCAATGTTCCCGGCCCCGACGTGTGTCAGATCAATAAAGTCTTCTTTGCGAGGATCAACTAGCGTCGAGGTAATTGCACAAACATCGCCTAACCGATTCTCCATCAACCCCTCACCCCGCTGCGTGAACACGGATTGCAGGTGGCTTTCAAACAAGGCGCGGGCGTTCTGGAGGTTCTGTTCGGCATTGGCGCGTGCTTTGGCGATGCCGTCGAAGGCTTCGTCGAGGATGGCGACGATGCGTTGTTGTTCGGTGAGCGGGGGAAACGAAACAGGCATAACTTTCAGCTTCGCCTTGTTCAGCGTCATGCCCTTTAGCTTCACATCATTTTCGGCGGCCTTCACCCAATCGAAAAAAGTCAGGCAGTAGAAAAGAAATTCTTTGGAAAGCTCGCGCTCGTTGAAAATTGTCAGAGCAGCAATAGCTTCGTTTGTGAAAAGGTCGCGTCCTGCGAAAGCCAATCGGCCAAGCGTCAGCTTGAAACTCACAAGCAGGGTGCCTTTGGGGACAAGCTTACAAATAGCCGCCCCCTTGTCGGAAACGTATTCTTTGCTATCAATGACGATGTTTTCCTCGGCCTTCAAGAGATCAGCAATCGAAAGCCAGACGTTGCCAGTTTCGCGTTGCTCATCCCAAAACGAGGCGTTCGCCCGCGCGGGGGTTTTTCCCAACTCGATCTCGCATAGCTCGCCGAGAGTCTTGTTTTGCCACCCCGGCCTCATATCAACGCCCTGATATTCGCTAACACATCCGCACTCTCGGCATCCAGTGCTGCAATCTCATCCATGATGTCCTGCGGGCTGCGATGGATGACTTCTTCGCCGCCGTCCGGGTTCTTTGCCGACAGGTCGTAGGTCGCGGAGTCGATGGTCGCAGCATCGACGCTCCAGCTTTTCTCCGTGTCAGCCAGGGTCTTTTGCAGTTCGAGAAACTCGGCCAGATCGGCATCATTGAGCGGGTTGGTTTTGCCCATGTTGCGGCCGGGGTCGAGTTGGTAATACCAAACTTTCCGCGTCGGCGCGCCTTTCTCGAAAAACAGCACCACGGTTTTGACCCCAGCGCCCTGAAAGGTGCCGCCAGGCATATCCAGCACGGTGTGCAAGTTGCACGATTCGAGCAGCAGTTTGCGCAAGGATACCGAGGCGTTGTCGGTGTTGCTCAAGAAGGTGTTTTTGATGACCACGGCCGCGCGACCACCGGCCTTCAGCAGCTTGATAAAGTGCTGCAAAAACAGGAAGGCGGTTTCGCCGGTGCGGATGGGGAAGTTCTGCTGCACTTCTTTGCGCTCCTTGCCGCCAAAGGGTGGATTGGCGAGGATGACATCAAAGCGGTCTTTCTCCTGCACATCGGCGAGGTTTTCGGCCAACGTGTTGGTGTGGACGATATTCGGCGCTTCAATGCCATGCAAAATCATGTTCATGATGGCGATCACGTAGGCGAGCGATTTCTTTTCCTTGCCGTAAAACGTGCGCTCTTGCAGGGTTTTTATGTCGGTGGTCGTGAGGTTCGTCTGGCTTTTGAGGTAGTCGAAGGCTTCACACAAAAAGCCCGCACTGCCTACGGCGCCATCATAAATTCGTTCCCCAATTTGTGGGGCAACCACACGCACCATAGCGCGAATCAACGGGCGCGGGGTGTAATACTCGCCGCCGTTACGCCCGGCATTGCCCATGTTCTTGATTTTGGCTTCGTACAGATGCGAGAGCTCGTGCTTTTCGGTTTGCGAGCCAAAGCGCAGTTCGTCGATGTGGTCGATGATTTCTCGCAGGTTGTAGCCACTGTGAATTTTGTTTTTGATTTCGCCGAAAATCTCACCGATTTTGTATTCGATGGTGTTCGGCCCCGCCGCACGTTGTTTAAAGCCATGTAGATAGGGGAACAATTTGCGATCAACAAAATCACGCAGGTCATCACCCGTCATCGCGGCATTGTGATCGAGTGAGCCGTTGACATCCTTCGGCGCGGCCCAAACATCCCATCGGTAGGCTTCACCCAATATCGGCGTGTAGGTTTTGCCTTCAAGCTGGGCTTCGACCGCCTTGTCCTGCTCCAAGCTATCCAGATATTTCAGGAACAGTAGCCACGAGGTTTGTTCGGTGTAATCCAACTCGGTGGTGCAACCTGCCTCTTTCCAGAGCACGTTGTCGATATTGCGAAAGGCTTGTTCAAACATGGAATATGGGTATCAAATGGCTGGAATAGGCAGCATCATAGCCCAACAAAAAATCTCATGGTACATGCCATGGCGATGAAACTCCGGCAGAATGGCGACATGCCTAACCCAAGAAGCCTTACTTTTGCCCTGTACACTCATTGGGATGCCATAGAGCGTTTGGTCATTCTTGGGCGAGAGTTTCCTGCATTCGATCAGGATCAGATAGTCTTGGTTCTCAGTCACATTGCCCCCGGCAAAACCCGTGAGGAAAACGAATCCACACTGAGGCAAATGCTGAACAGTGAGCTTTTGCAGTTGATGCCGCGCGGGTCATCTTTGCAGATCAATCCACTGGTTGTGGATTTTGTCCGAGCGCTTATCCGGGAACATGAGTTGGGGCTTTCCGCTGTGCTCAAGACACGGATTGATGCCATAAAAACGGCGACCGAACGCTTGTCTGTGTCCTTGCAGAGCGGGGAAGTTCACCCCTGATTCGCCCTCTGGCCCGTTCAGGTGTCATCCCTGTCTTCAACAACCTCGCTTTGTGCCGACATACAGTAATCCGCCCATGCCTGCATGAGTGCCCTGCGCTTTAGCAGCAGATCCCCGCGTGCATAAGCCGCTTCTGCCTTGTCCCGCAGTTGATGTGCAAGCGCGTGTTCAATAACTTCCCTTGGGAAAGGTGTTGTTTCCCCTGCCCAGTCTCTGAAGGTCGAGCGGAAGCCATGGATGGTCAGATCGGGGCGATTGAGTCCGCTGTCTTCTGTGCTTTTCTTCAGCAACATCAGCATGGTCATGTTGGAGATGCTTTTGCCCCGACTCTGACCGGGAAACAGATGATCGTTGCTTGCGATGCGGGGGAGTTTGTTCACTATGTCCATGGCGGCATCGGATAAGGGAACCCGATGTTCTTTCTTGGCTTTCATCCGTTCTGCCGGAATGATCCATATCCGGTTATCCAAATCGATTTCATTCCATGTGGCACCGATTACTTCTCCGGTGCGACAGGCGGTGAGGATGGTGAATAGCATGGCTTGGGCAGAAATGCTTTTTCGTTTCACCAGTTCGGCCACGAATGAACTGATCTGGCTATAAGGCAAGGCGGCATGGTGTTTGGCTGCCTTGATCTTTTCTGGCTTCGGTAACAAGTGATCCAGATGCCCGCGCCAGCGAGCCGGGTTTTCCTGACTGCGATATCCACTGACCTTGGCCCAGTCGAGGATGTTTTCTATTCGCTGGCGTACGCGAGTGGCTGTTTCGGTCTTGGTGTGCCAGATGGGTCTGAGGGCTGCAACCACCATGGGGGTGTCGATGGCATCAACGGCTTTGGTGCCAAACACGGGATAGACATAATCTCGCAGGGTATTACGCCATTGACTGGCGTGTTTGGCGTTCTTCCATGCGTATTTATGATCATCAATATAGGTTTCTGCACAGGCTTTGAAGGTCATGACCTGCTCGGCTGCATATTCCTGTGTACGGGTTTCTTCTACCTGACGCTCTCGCTCGACATCACGCGCCCGTTTGGGATCGATGTTCTCGGCGAGCATCTGGCGATAGCCCGCCGCTTTTTGACGGGCATCCGCCAGACTGACCGTGGGGTAGCCCCCTAATCCCATCTCGGTGCTCTTGCCTTGAATCTTGTAGCGGAAGATCCAGCG
>NCFS01000070.1 GCA_002281295.1 Halothiobacillus sp. 35-54-62
CGCACGGTGCAGCCATTGGCCGAACGCTCGGCGCTGGCATCCGCAAATTCAAAGGCTTGCTCCACTTTAAGATTCGGCAGCCCTTCAATTTCTAACACGCGACCATTAAAGACGTTTTTCTTGCCTTTTTTCTCGACCGTCATTAAGCCGCGTTCCATGGCCACATACGGAATGGCATTCACCAAATCACGCAAGGTAATGCCGGGCTGCATTTCGCCCTTAAAGCGCACCAGCACCGATTCCGGCATATCCAGCGGCATCACGCCCAACGCGGCAGCAAACGCCACCAAGCCAGAACCAGCAGGAAAGGAGATGCCAATGGGAAAGCGGGTGTGTGAATCGCCGCCCGTGCCCACAGTATCGGGCAAAATCATACGGTTCAGCCATGAGTGAATGACGCCATCGCCCGGGCGCAAAGAAACACCACCCCGCGTGCTAATAAACTCCGGTAGCTCGTGTTGCAGCTCAATATCCACAGGCTTAGGGTAGGCCGCCGTGTGGCAGAACGATTGCATAACTAAATCAGCCGAAAAGCCTAAGCAGGCCAGCTCTTTGAGCTCATCGCGGGTCATCGCCCCCGTGGTGTCTTGGCTGCCCACGGTGGCCATGCGCGGTTCGCAATAGGTGCCCGGCCGAACACCCGTCACGCCGCATGCTTTGCCGACCATTTTTTGAGCCAGCGTAAAGCCTTTCCCCGTATCTTTAGGCTGAACGGGGCGGCGAAAAACCTCGAACGCGGGCAAGCCCAACGCTTCACGCGCACGATCGGTTAAGGCGCGGCCAATAATGAGCATAATCCGGCCGCCCGCGCGCACTTCATCGGGCAAGGTGGCGGGTTTAAGCTCAAATTTTTCAATTACTTGCCCGTTTTTAAGCAACTCGCCGGCATAAGGGCGAATGGTGACCACATCACCCGTTTCAAGCTCATCGACATTGACTTCTATCGGTAACGCGCCCGAATCTTCCGCCGTATTAAAAAAGATGGGCGCAATTTTACTGCCCAGCACCACGCCGCCTGTGCGTTTATTGGGCACATGCGCAATATCGCGCCCCATATACCACTGCACCGAATTAATGGCCGATTTGCGTGATGACCCCGTACCCACCACATCGCCCACATAGGCCACGGTGTGACCATTGGCTTTTAAGGTTTCAATGGTGGATAAGCCATCTGGCATTTTGCTGCCCAGCATGGCGAGTGCATGCAGGGGAATATCCGGGCGGCTCCAAGCATCTTGCGCGGGGGATAAATCATCGGTGTTGGTTTCGCCCAGCACTTTAAAAACGGTGACGGTTATCTCATCGGCCAACACCGGCTTATTTAAAAACCACTCGGCGGCGGCCCAAGATTCGATCACCGTTTTGGCCCGCGCACTGCCTGCCCGCATTTGATCTTCCACATCGCGAAACGCATCGTAAACCAACACGGTGCCTTTTAAGGCGGCAACCACGGCATCGCCCACCACTTCGTCATCCAGTAACGCGATCAGCGGATCAATGTTGTACCCCCCAATCATGGTGCCGAGCCATTGAACCGCCTGCACCCGATCAATCAACGGCGAGCTGGCTTTGCCTTGCGCCAAATCGGTTAAAAATGCGGCTTTCACATACGCGGCTTGATCGACACCCGGCGGCACGCATTCAGTGAGCAAATACAGTAAAAAATCGCCATCCACACCCGTCGGTGGAATTTTAATTAACTCAATCAAGCGTGCCGTTTGCTCGGGCGTTAAGGCTTTGGGCGGCACACCCTGTTGCTCGCGTTCTTGTTGGTGGCGCAAATAGGCTTCGAGCATGGTGTGTTCCTCATAAATTGTAAAAATAGGTTAAGCGATTGTCTAAGGTTATGCGGGTGTGGGCAATAAAAATTGCGCCCTTAATTGATTGGCCGCCATTTGCCCTATTTTGAACCAACCGCACTCATTTGCGGCGGCTGCGCCCTTTAAAAAGAGCTATTAATACAATGAGTTGCTTTCAACGCACGAAAAAAATGCAAGCTACTATCCTAAAAATTGGCAACTTGAAACTGCGCCTTGTGCCGAGCCAGCCATTGCAAGGCAATAATTGGCGCGGCAGAACAAATACTGCCCGCATCTACCCGCGCCAAGGCTTCATCAAAGCGCATAACATGCGGTTTAATGTCTTCCTGCTCTTCGGGCAAGCCAAATAAATCAGCACCCGGCACGTCATCAATTAAGCCCAAAAAAAGATAAATGCTTTCGGTCGTGCCGCCCGGGCTCACCCAATACCGGGTGATCGGGATTAAGCGCAGCGGGGTAATACCCGCTTCTTCCTGCAACTCACGGCACGCCACCGCATCAACCGATTCATTCGGCTCGATCATGCCCGCCACAATTTCCAAAAGCCAAGGCCCGCCGGGCGCTTGCAGTGCACCGGGGCGAAACTGCTCAATTAAAACCACCTCATCGCGGGCGGCATGGTAGGGCAATACCGCAACGGCATGACCACGCTCAAATAGTTCTCGCTCAATGTCAGGCGAAAACCCGCCTGAAAACAGCTCAAAGCGCAAACGAAACCGATTCAGCGCAAAAAAACCCTGATACAACGAGTCAATCCCAAGCAATTCATAGCGCATCGGCTTATCCTTCTTTAAAGCGTTAAGGTGCGTCTTGGCGGCAAGGCCGAAAAATTAAGGCCAATTGGCTTTTGCGCGAACCCACGGCCGTATTTCAACCCCATGCCTAACCCAAAAAGAGACGCGCCATGCCCCCATCACTTATCCGCCTGCTTGAGCCTTTAATTGGGCAAACCCTGCAATTAAAGGGTCACCGTGGCATCGTCATTGATGTGATTGAGGATCCGGCCGCCTTGGTTTTGCAAGATATTAATAACAGCCCGCCATTGCACCAGGATTACTTAGGCCGGGCTCAGGAGAACACCCTCCCAAGCTGGACCATCAGCCTAATCAGTGACAGTGGCCATGCCTTAGCACCCGAGCTGCAACGCCAACTTGATCCAGAATTAGGCCGCGCAATACATGCGCAGCTTTTTGAACCCGATTAAAACCCTTCAGTGAGCGCCCGCATGGCTTCTTCAATTTCTTGATCGATGAGGCTCTCGCCCAAATCCATGCCCAGTCTCACCGCCGAGGCAATGGGCGCGCCTTCGGGCGTTTGGGTTAAGTTTTTGGCGGCCGCAATGGCGGTGATGACCACATCGGCATAATCGGCCGCGCCTTCGTGCTGGTAGTTTAAATTGCCCGCTTCCCGCACCACCAATTCAAACATGGGCGGAAAATCCCATGCTTGCATAATTTTCATACCCAACCGAGGCTGCAAATCTTGCACCAACTCATCGAGCACCGCCGGGGCTTCTTGGAGTTTAGGAATGTCTTCCGCCACCACAATCACCGGGATGCCCCCCACGCCATGCAGCAAACCGGCAAGCAATGCTTGATCGGGATCAAGACGGGTTTGCTCGCGCGCAATACGATGCGATAACGCAGCCACCTGAGCGGAAAAAGACCAATGATTTTGCATCGCCTTTTTAATGACCGGATGCTTCGCCGTGAACAGCTGCTGGGTTGCTAAAGAGACGATTAATTGGCTCACCGTGCGCATGCCCATTCGGGCAATGACCTGTTGCAGGGCATCAATGCGCTGGGCACCCCGATACATCGCGCTGTTCGCCACTTGGATCAAACGTGCCGCAATCGCAGGATCTTGAGCGATCACATCCACCAATTCACCAATCGTGCTATCAGGCGCTTCGGCCACCCGACGCGCCCGAATAGCCACATCAGGCAACACCGGCAAGGCAATGCCCTTTTCCATGATTTTATTGATAATGGCCTGTTCTAAAGCGGGGTTCGCCATAAAAAATCCTTTTATTTATAGATAGTTAACCGGCCAAACGGGTGTATTTACTGCGATGCGGCTGATCGGCGTCCGAGCCGATGCGCCGGTGGCGATCCACTTCGTAATCTTGAAAGTTGCCTTCAAAAAACACGACCGAACCATCATCTTCAAACGCTAAAATATGGGTTGCGATGCGATCTAAAAACCAACGATCATGCGAGATGACCAAGGCAGAACCCGGAAATTCCAAAATCGCCTGCTCTAATGCGCGCAGGGTTTCAATATCTAAATCGTTGGTGGGTTCATCGAGCAGCAACACATTACCGCCCGATTTTAAAAGTTTAGCCAAGTGCACGCGATTGCGCTCACCGCCGGATAAATCCTTCATGAATTTTTGCTGATCTTGGCCTTTAAAATTAAAGCGCCCCAAATAAGCGCGAGAGGGCATTTCGTACTTACCCACGGTGATATTGTCGTACCCGTCTGAAATTTCTTGCCATACGGTTTTATTGTTTTCTAAATCTTCACGCCCTTGAGCCACATACGAAATTTGCACCGATTCACCAACAGAAATCTCGCCCGCATCAGGTTTTTCTTCGCCAATCAACATCTTAAACAGCGTTGATTTGCCCACGCCATTGGGGCCGATAATGCCGACAATGCCGCCTTTGGGCACGGTAAACGATAAACCCTGATACAGCACCCGATCACCAAATTGCTTAGATAAATTCGTAACTTCAAGCACCTTATCGCCCAAGCGCGGTCCGGGCGGAATATAAAGCTCGTTGGTTTCAGAGCGTTTTTGGAATTCTTCGGTTTGCAACTCCTCAAAACGCGCCATGCGGGCTTTCGATTTGGCTTGGCGCCCCTTGGGGTTTTGCCGCACCCATTCGAGCTCTTGCTCCATGGCTTTGCGCTTGGCCGATTCGGTTTTTTCCTCTAAGGCCAGCCGTTTTTGCTTGCTATCGAGCCAATCGGAATAATTGCCTTCAAACGGGATCCCTTGGCCGCGATCCAGCTCTAAAATCCAGCCAGCCACGTTATCAAGGAAATAGCGATCATGCGTAACCGCCACCACGGTGCCGTTATATTCTTGCAAGAAGCGCTCAAGCCAAGCCACCGATTCGGCATCTAAATGGTTGGTGGGCTCATCCAAAATCAACATATCGGGGTTAGAAACTAACAAGCGACACAAAGCCACCCGCCGCCGCTCGCCGCCCGATAAGACGGTTACATCGGCATCCCAAGCGGGCAGACGCAAGGCATCGGCGGCAATTTCAAGCTTGCGATCTAAATCCCAGCCACCTGCCGCATCGATTTTATCTTGCAAATCTGCCTGTTCCGCCAAGAGCGTGTCAAAATCCGCATCGGGGTTGGCAAACTCATTGCTTATGTCATTGTAGCGTTGCAGCAAACGGGCGGTTTCACCGGCGCCATCCATCACGTTACCGCGCACATCTTTGGTGGGATCAAGATCCGGCTCTTGTTTTAAGTAGCCAATATTAATGCCGGGTTGCGGGCGAGCTTCACCGACAATATCGGTATCCACCCCCGCCATAATGCGCAGCAAGGTGGATTTGCCCGCGCCGTTATAGCCGAGCACGCCAATTTTGGCGCCCGGAAAAAAATTGAGGTAAATATCTTTGAGAATGAATTTTTTCGGCGGAACCAATTTGCCCACACCGTTCATCGTAAATATATATTGCGCCATACGAGCTTTACTTTATCCAAGTGACTTAACGTTAAAATGTGCGGGTATTATCAATCAAATTGAGGGACGGATGCCAGTGCCGCAACCCCGTATCGAATCCGAAGGTGGAGAGAGTATGCGCGTTTTGGTTGCCCCGCTGCGATTTTTTATCGCACTGACCCTATTAGGCTGCAGCAGTTTTTTTGGGATGGCGCAAGCAAGCGCCCCACCCGAACTCCATGTATTAATTGATGTTTCTGGCAGCATGAAACAAACCGACCCCACCAACCTTCGCCGCCCTGCCTTGCGATTACTGGGCGATTTACTCCCGCCTTCGGCGCAAATTGGCATTTGGTTTTTTGGGGATAAAGTGACCCCCATGCTGCCGACAAAATTAGTCAGCATGGCGATTAAAGCGCAAGTGCGCGACACCGCCGCGAAAATCCGCTCCAACGAACCCTTCACCGATATTCCCCACGCCCTCATCGCGGCAGCGGCGCACTGGAACACGGGCACGGATCGAAATATTTTGCTGCTGTCTGATGGCATGGTTGATATTTCGCCCGATAAAGCTATCAACGCCCGAGCGCAAGCGGAACTTATGGAAAAAATTGTGCCGCAACTGCGCGCTGAACATATCCGAGTGCATACCATTGCATTATCCAAAGAGGCGGACAGCACCCTACTGGCTAAAATTGCCGCCGATACGGGGGGGCTTTTTGTCGAAGCCGACTCGGCCGATGCGCTGCAACGGGCTTTTTTGAAAATCTTTGAGGCCGCGGCGCCGCGAGATGGCTTACCACTCAAAGACAACAAGTTTCTGGTTGATAAATCAGTCAAAGAATTGACAATTCTCGCCTTTCGCGATCAAACCAATCAACCCACGCGCCTTAAAACCCCCGAAGGTCAAATAATTGACGAAGCCAAAAGCAAAACACTCAGTGGTTGGCATTGGGATGCCAGCGGTGGTCGCGATCTGATTACGATTGAGCAACCGCCCGCCGGTCAATGGCAAATTATCGGCGCACTAGATCCCGACAACCGCGCGCTCATCATCACCGACCTTAAATTGCAAGTCAGCGCCATCCCCACCCGCATCTACCCCGGCGAGCAAATTAGTGGCGGGCTTATGCTCACCAATTTTAATCAGCCCATCACCCAGCCCGCGCTAACCCAAGTGATCCAGGCCAATATTCAAGAGCTAAAAGATCAAGAGCTGATACAAAATATTAAGCTCAACGACCAAGGCGCAGATCCCGACATTATCGGTGGTGATGGCACATTTAATTTCCAGCTGCATTTAATTGATCCCGCTGGCATTTATAGCTTGGTTGCCACCGCCATCAGCCCTACCTTTCAACGTGATTGGCGCCAAAACTTTGCGATGGCTCCCCAAGCGCCCGTTCAAATCACTCAAATTACCCAAGCCGCCGCACCTCAAACCGCGAGCGCAGCGCCCCAAACGCCCCCCCTAACCCGCGCAATACAAATCACCCAAGACCCAACCCTCATCGAACCGGGCACCGCGCAGCTTAAAGGGCAATGGACCTGCAAGGGGTTTACCCCCGCCGTAACCGCGCTGAATGTTTTGCTTGATCAAACCGTAAGCCAAATCCCCGCGCCCGCGCCCGATGGCATTCAATGCACGCTTAACCTCACACTGCACGCCAAACTCACAACCCACCGCGCCATCACGCTTGAACTCGCCCCGTTTATCCTCGAACCCACGTCAACGCAACCCACCGCCCCACTGCCACCCGCAACAGCCAAAATCACGCAAGCTAGAGAAACCACCCCAAGCCCCCCAATTAACGGGTGGCTAATCGGCGGCGTGAACGCGGCTTTATTTTTATTCATTGGATTGGGCTTTTGGCTATGGAAAAGAGCGACCCGCCGCCAAACCCTTCAACTGCTTAACGAGGCGAAACCGCTATGACGTCCCCCACCGCACCGGCCACTTTATTGGCACAAAGCGCTGCCATTACCCCGCCTCACTTAAGCGATGGCGGTTTGTTCACCCCCAATTGGGCCATCCTCGCGACCGAATTGGCCGTGGTATTTTTTTTCTTTGCCTTAATCGTAGGCATTCTTGCGCTGCTCGCCCGTCAAAGGCGCATTAAAGCGGCCCGTTTTTTACTGGATGAACGCGACCGCCTAGCCGAGGGTGCGACCGAAACATTTAATCAGCATTGTTTGGCGCTTCGCGCCGAGCCGCTAACCGAGCAGGAATTAGCCGATTACGAACAACGCAGTTTTGATTTAGTTGGCGAGTTGATTGCGCCCTGGTTAACCCCCACGCCCGATGCCTTGCGGCAAGCCACGCGTGAAATAATGACGATACGGCACAACGACTTGCATCAAATTGCCGCGATGTTCCGCCGCCCCGCCGCCCC
>NCFS01000071.1 GCA_002281295.1 Halothiobacillus sp. 35-54-62
TTTACTTAAATGGCGCCGAGCTTAACGGGGTGGCCGTAGATGCGTCTCGCGCGGGTTTGGGGGTTATGATTCCTCTCGCGAACGGGCAAATGGCAGCCAAACTCGGAGATGAATTAACTCTTTTATGGCCGCGCCAAAGCCAAGCAATTCAAGCAACGGTGCGAACCCTGCGCCCACAAGATAAGGCCAATAGTTATTTAGGGGTGCAATACCATCTGGCAAGCATTAATGATGAGCGCTTCTCTGTGGCTTTTGCCTTTGGAAATAGCACGCAGCTTGAAGCAAATAATCGGGCTCGTTATGGCGGCAGAAGTATCATCGGTGGGTTGTTTTTTTTAATAAAACTCGCGCTCCGCTATGGCATAGCGCATCTCATTAACTTATTTAAACAACACAGTGGCCGCTTGTATCGCTGGTTGATCCATTCATTTTAATTGTCATTAAAGGGTATTTTTTTATGTTTCATTGCTTAAATAAACGCCAACGAGGCTGGTGCAGGCTGGCATTGAGTTTTTTCCTGCTGATACCCGCTATGGCAATGGCTAACCCACAGCCCATAAAGCCGAGTGAGTCGGATCGCCCTGCGCTCGCAACCGTTTCGGGCGAGCAAATCACCCTAGCCCATTTGCTCGGCACCGGAATGCCCATCACATTAAACGGTGGCGATGCTCAAACCACCTTCACGCTACCCATCGCGCAATTAGTTCAGGTGGTGTCGGCTAACTTGACTTTGGCATTGGTGCCTTCGGCAGGCTTAAATTCAGACTCATGGATCACGGTTCGTATCAATGGGCTTGTGGTTGGCCAAATTAACTTGGCCACCGCTCGGCTTGAGGGCCACGCTATCTCACTGGCCATTCCTGTTTCATCGCTCAAACCCGGCTACAACACGGTTCAAATTTTTGCAGCTCAACACAGCGTTACTGCCTGCGCGCCGCCGCTATCGCCCGAGTTATTTACCCAGGTTGATACCAAAAACTCTTTTTTTACTTTAAGTGCCACCCCCATTAACCCCGATTTAACTTTGAACCAACTCGGTGAATTATTTGATCCCTCAAGCGATGCAAAACAGGCACAAGTGCCTGTTTTTGTATCCGACCCCAACGCGGCAGATCAAGCGACGACGCTCGCTTATGCCGCGCAGGGCGTGGCACGGCGTTTTAATTATTTGCCGGTAAATTTTTCCGTATTATCTTTAGATCAAGCAGGCCACTCGCCGGTGGCTCAAGGAGCCGAGACGCTGCCCACGGCGGCGTTATTAATCGGCAATTATGCGGCCTTAACCCCTTATCTAGCCGGGTTAAATTTATCCAACACCGAAACACCCCGCTTGATTGTGCGTCGTTTCGATGCGGCGCCGGCGCGATATTTGGTAATTTTGGTGGCTAATACCATCGCCGAGCAGCAGCAACTGGCGCTTCGTTTCGCGCTCACGGAACTTCCCTTGCCTGCCGTGCATTCGCTCAATTTAGATACGCTAACGGTGACGGGTTTACCTAATCCGCCCCCACCGCGCCAAAATAACGGCTTTCAATTTCGAGATTTGGGGGTTGTGTCCACCACCTTGTCGGGGGTAGATGCCCCTTCGTTGGATGTTCAAGTATGGAATGCCGGCTGGAAACAAAAAGCTCAAGTGCGCTTGCACTTAGCCTACACGGCGGGTATGTCGAAACAATCGGCACTGAATGTCTGGATTAACGGCGTACTGCAAGGCTCTATTCCACTCAATTTGCCTCAAGGTGGGGAGTATGCCGATTTTGCCGTTACCCTCCCAACTACACAGCTTAACGCCGGTTGGAATAAAATTCGTTTGCAGCCCGTGCTTATTCCCATCACCAATGGCGGCGAGTGCCAGCCTTTTTTCCCGGGTAATTTGTCCGTTTCGATTTTCGATGATTCTAAATTTATTTGGATGGGTAATGGCAGTGAGGAATATGCCCGAGATTTAGCCGTTTTCTCGGGTTTTAATAGCATGAAATGGACCTCGGGCTGGCTTGAAGGATTAAACATCCAGTTAGCTGCCAATAATGCCGATCTTTTATCAGCCGCTATGACCCTCACCGGTAAATTAAGCCAAACCGCCCATTTGCCCTTAATTAAGCTGAACGTGGGTACCGTACTGCCCAAAAATACTTGGCCAACCATCTTAATTAGCACCTTAGATGCGCTGAGCACAGAAAATAAACACCGTTTTGGGCTCTCGCCAGACAGTATTTTGAGCCGCTTAAAAAACAATACCGCAGGGCAAGTTTCACTGATAGATTGGGATGCAAAACCCAATTTAAACACCTGGGTAGAAAGCCGCAGTGCGTTTGATTTAACGCAGCTTACATTCGCCGCCGTAGCAGAAGATGCCGCGCAACCCGAGTATCTCTTTGCGGCCAGCACACCCGTAACGCTTCAAGCAGGCATGGCTCGCGCCGTTGGTTTTGGCGTTTGGTCACAATTAACCGGCACAATGGCGTATTGGCCGAACGAGGGCAAACCGGTTATTAGCATCGGCCGCACCCAAGAGCCGTTTCGCAATTATGGTCTAAGCCGTGGATTAAGTATCTGGATAACTCAAAACCCTTGGTATGGGCTACTTATTGTGTTGATAGCGGGCATTTTTACCGCCCTAGTTATTCGCTGGGGCATCACAACTTATAGTAGGCGTCGCCATGGTAAAAACTAAACTGAAAGCTTTAATTTATGGGCTCGGCTTGTGTTTATTTAGCACAGGCGCGGCGGCGGCGGGTGTTGTTTTTTCAGGCACCGAGGCAAGCACCGGGGAAAGTTACAGCTACCTAGGGGCGGTAAACCCCTTGCCCGGTGCCACACTCGAAACGGGTTGGTTTGCCATCGCCGTGGCCGATTACCTGACCTACAGTTACAACACCCAAACCAATGGCCAGCCGGTTAAGATTACGGTTCGCGCACCGGGGTTTAGTTCCGGCTTAGGTTATCGCTTTAACAATAAAACCCAAATACTTGAATTTTCACTCAAAGTTGGGGTGCAAAATTTCAACCACTCGCCGGGCATTGCGACAAGCGACCCGCAAGGCAATCGCTACAAAGTTTCACCGGGTGTTTATTGGCAGCGACAAATTACCCCGCAATGGACGGCCAGCGCCCGAGCGGCCTACGATTTTGGCCCGCGATCTTATTGGTCGCAGGCCAAACTTGCCTACGCACCCAATTGGCGTTGGCAAGTAGGGCCCGTTATAACTGCGGGAGGGGGGGTGAATTACCAGTCGCGAAAAGTGGGGGGCTTTTTTCAGGTTAATCTTGGGCAGGGTGTTTCCATAGCGCCCGAATTAGGCCTAAGTTTTAAACCCAGTCAACCAACAAGAGCCTACGGCAGCCTAGCGCTTAGTGCTCTATTTTAACAAGGTTTTATATGCGTGCCTTATCCTTGCCTACGCAATTTATTTTATTTCTGTTGGTTCAAGGCGTGTTAGGTTTTGTTTTTTATCTTATTTACAAACAACATCCACAAGCCATATCTCCTTATTTAAAAATATGATTAATGAGCCCAAAGTATTAATTCAGGAAGTGGAGGCGCAAAGGCAAAAACTCTCGCTTATTAATCAGGCAGTCGAGCGCGCCACTAGCCAATTCCGACTGGGCTCGCATCCCGATATTACCGAGCCCGTGGCAGCGCTTCGTGCCTTTGCCGAGAGTCTTGGGGCGCATATGCGCTTTAATGGCACTGACGGCAAAAAACAAGCGATAATAAGCCAACTCAAAGCGCATATTGAACAGCAAGCGGAACAACTGCTGCGTGCCGCTGCCATAACGCCCCAAGGCAATGCGAACGAATTAAAATTAATACTGCAAAAAATTGATGAAGGACGTAGTGATATTACTATTACAGACTTTGGACAATTAACTCAATTGGCAAATTCAAAACTTAATCAATCTATTCAGGCTATTCAATTATCAATTGGCCAAAAAATTAAACAAAATATTGCCCTATTTTTTAGTTTTATCGTGCTGCAAATAACGCTCATGATTTTAATTTTTTGGTTTTTTAATCGTCAGCTTTCACGTGTGGCCGATGCCTATGAGCGGTTATCTTCGGGGGATGTTTACGCCATTTTACCCAAACCCGATAGACCCGATCAAATTGGTCGTATTACGCGATCAATTCAGTTTTACCAACAAGCACTTGTTGCCGCTTCTAACACCCGTGATCGTCTTAAAATTCTGCTCGAAAAAAACCGAACCGAAGTTTTCGCCCGTAAAAAATTAGAACAGCAACAAATAACCGCGATGTCGGTTTTTGAGCACATTCAAGAAGCCGTCATTGTCACCGATGCCGAAGGTCGGGTGGAAACCGCGAATCCTGCGGCGCTTGTGCTCCTCAATACCCAAATGCAAGTGCTTGCAACAACCCATTTACTCGAACGTTTGCTCAATACCACCTCGGAGGTATTAAAGCCCATTTGGGAGTAGATTATGACCACGGTTTTCATGTTGTCGTAGAGCACTTGCCGGGGTACACCACCGAACAAAGCAAATGCCTGCTCATGGCATTCAATCAGGGTATCCACCCGCATATCGGTGACAAAGCGCACAAAGCTCATGCGGCTATAGCCCAAGGTGGCACAAAAGGCATAGAGCGGCTGGGCACCCCGCCGAAACTCGACCCAATCGACCTGCATTTGCAGCCCGTGTTTTCTTAATACGTGAATAGTCATAGACACCTCTTTTGTCACCATGGCCGAGATTCCAAAATCCCGCCATTGTCGCAAGTTCGGTGTATCAGTTTTCAGTCGGCGCTCTGTATCAATTTTTCAGTCGGCGCTCTGTATCAATTTACAATCGGCGCTGACATGCTTGAGCTGTTTACTGTTCAGCGCCTACATAACCTCCAGTCGGTCAATCTCTCGATGATTCATCATAATCGCCTCTTCTGCCATCATCGTCTCCAAGAACAAAAGGGAACATTACTGCTTTGGGCTAACACCTCGGTTTAGCGGTTGACAACATAGATCAAGCCTCCTAAGATGCACGCCACATTGCCCAGGTGGCGGAATTGGTAGACGCACTAGTTTCAGGTATTAGCGAGTAAAATCGTGGAGGTTCGAGTCCTCTCTTGGGCACCATATAATGGTTTAAAATCAACAAGTTAAATAGACAAGGGTGCGTTTTAGGCGCATTCATATATAAAGCCCAGCTAGTCTGGGTTTTCTTTTGCCCAAGACTATTCTCTCGCCCATGCCACAACGCTACCTGAACGAATGGCTTGAATTACGCCCTCATGCCCAACGGCATCACCATTTGACCCTGTTATCTTGGCCGCATTGCCATTGGCAAAACCATTGTGGAAATTGCCGGTGTGGTACGCCGAAATGGCGCGTTTGAGCGATGTTTGCCCTTGGCCAATGTCTTTTTCTGACTTTAGGTAGAAGTTCTGCAATATCTGCGCACCGGCGTCGAATACCTCGTCAACGCTTAAATTGAGCATCCCCAAATTTTTCACGTTGATTTGCATCAGGCCAAGATCGATGTTGTAGCCCAGCCCAATCAACCGGTTGGCTTCACGCACGGCCTCGGCTTTGTTTTGGGGTTGCCTTGGTAGCGTGTAATTGCCATTGATGCCAATGCGCCAGGGGTTCCCGCCGGATTCCACCCGCACGATGGCGGCGAGTGTTTGTGGGGCAACGTTTGGGGCGCATTGCGCATAAAGCGTGGGTAAATCCATAAACAACTCCAAGGCAGGAACAGCGTGATAAATGAATTGTCCCTCAACCCATCAGAATTCGCGTTCTAACATGCCCCAAGTTGACCACTTTGTTTTATGAGCCCCTTGCTGCTTTTCAGCTTGCTCGCCGATCGCAATAAGCCATTTTGGTGAGGCGTGATAGGCAACTTGGGGCATTAAATACCCCTCTAATCCACGCTGACCATTCGCCATAATTAATTGGTTATCGGCTTCACCCTCAAGTTGTACCGCATAAACACCATGGATAGCGCGGCCAAGGCTGGTGTTGGCAAACCAGCCATTGGTTACACCATTGCCGACTTGTTGCGTATACCCTGCTTCGCCTTGAGTAAACCAGGGATACCAAAGCTGCGCCCACATCACTTGAGGGGATACCGAGTTACCATCCCCTGATAATTTCGCGGGTGAATACTGCCCTTCGACTTCAAAAGTGACTAACGTAGCCTCGCCTTTTGCTGGATTGCAATCATGTAACGCCGCAAATTTCAAACCCACTGCGGTGGGTCCCAAATCACTTTGACTACGCCCCAAGGGAAAGTTTGCCGAGAACTCTGGTAAATCAAGTTCCATCCCAATCTGATCACTAAAACGGCCTTCAATTTCTGGCGCCAAAGTAAGTGAGCTTGGATTAGCGTGACTAGCCTGAGCATATATATACCCTGAATTCTCCAACCAAGGCTCCTCAATGCCGATGGCTTTGGTAACAAAGTCATCGACATCACAATTCCAATCTTGCTTGCTGTAGACCTGCTGCGACCACAAACCACTTAAAAACAAGCAAACGGGTAATACAATTAATAGCTTCGACCTCATGCCACTCTCCCAAGGAAAATTAACGCAAACAGGAACTAATACTATTTGCGTTAATATCTCTTGTCAACTATTAGCCTTATGAATCGATACCAATGATCGCGGAATCATTACCAGTTTCTCAAATTGGTTAAATTAGTAGTTCATGGCCGTCACGACGGGCACGCCAAAGAGTCGTCCCCAAGCATGTACAGCGGTGATTTGTATTTGCGGCAGATGCGTTTGCCGTGACCACCACGAATTGCCGGGCGCTAGAATGAGATCAGGTTGGTGTAAAAACGATTGCAGCACCGGCCACACCAAAAGCTGTTCGTAGCAAATCAAGGGCGCAATGGTTTGATTGCCCAATGTGAACACGGGCTGGCTGAACCAGTGCGGGTGCGCCGAGGTGGTTTTATTCCAAGGTTGCCACATGGAAACCGGTACGGGTACGCGCTGGCAATACTTGATGCCTTGTTGTTGCCCAATGGCCGCCAAGCAGTTGTCATAGCCCTGCGCGTAGGTTTGGCGCACGCCCACGACAACCGTGGAATGCTGGGCGGTTAATCGCGCCGATTGGTTACGCCATAACGGCTGCACGGCGTGCCATTCGCCGCCCACGGTTTCGGGCAGCAAAAGGTTGTGATGCGGTTCAAGTGGTTGGGCAAGTGCTTTTAGGGTTTGCGTATGCTCATACATTTCAAGCCAATACAAACTCCCCGAACCCCAGCCTAACTGAGTATCCTGCCCTTGCCATAACGGTGCGGGATCATGGCGCTGCACCAAAGCCACCGGCAAAAATATCAGGAAGGACAGCGCAGCCAAGAGCGCACTCATGGCTTGCTTCGATGCGGGCATACTGGCCAGAAAACCTAGCCAGAATGCCATTAACCCCAAACCGAGCCAGCCGAATCCGGGCAAAACCAAACCCGTGGCGGTGAGTGGCCACGCCCAGCCCACAATGCCGATTGGGGGAAGCGCAACCAAGATTAACGCAAGGAACAGGCGCAGGCCGCGCCAGTGATGATTGCGTGTCCAAAGCGCCCACCATGGCAGGCTTAATACCAAGGAAGCGCCTATCCATAACGCATAGCCGCCTGCGGTATTCAATACGCCTGTGCCGAGGTTGTTACCAAAAAACACTGCCGCGCCTTGGGGCAAATCCCAAGCTGCACCGAGGTAGTAAACCAAAGCGGTAAGCCCTGCCGTGGTGCGACTGGGCGATTTCATCACCAAAAGCGGCATCATCAAAGCTAGCATCAGAATCGCTGGGTGGTGTCCATTCCATGCGAGATAGCCCACCGCTAAACTGGTGGGAATGCGCCACAGAGACAACCATCTCCGGTTCATTTGAGCAGCCTCTTGAATCGTTGCTGATTTTTTTCGATCAAATCCTTTTCACAAAAACTTAGGATTTCATCAACGAACGAATCATCGAGATTGCTCTCTTGGTTCAACTCACATTCACTCGGCCAGTTATCGCAAGAAAATCCCTCATTTGTGGCGCTCATTTTGCTTTTCTCATCGTGGTTGATTTGCGCGGTGCGGGCTTTGGTTTTGGCGAACTGGCCGCTGATTTCGGCACGGGTTTACCCGCCGCATCATCAAACCATTGATCGCAGGCTTTGCAGTGCCAGTAATGGCATTGCTTTTTGCTTGAATAGACTTTTTCGGCTTGGCCTTGCGCTTTGCAGGCCGGGCAATCGGCTGTTGGGCGCGCTGGTGCTGGTGCCTCAGCGTGTTGCTTTTTGATTTGGTCGGTAATCGCGGTGATAAATTTAACGACATCGGCCTCAAAGCCTGCTAATTCACGCTTGCCATCGGCAATTTCTTCTAGCGATTGCTCCCACAGTGCCGTGAGCGTGGGGCTTTTGACCGATTCAGGCAGCGCATCAATCAGGCTTCTGCCGGTGTCGCTACTGATGACTTGTTTGCCCTTTTTGCCGATAAAATCGCGCTCGATCAAATTCGCAATAATGCCCGCCCGCGTGGCTTCGGTACCAATGCCGGAGTTTTCTTTGAGAATCGCCTTTAACCGCGAGTCGGTAATGTGTTTACCAATGGTTTGCATGGCATCAATCAACGTGCCTTCGGTGTAGCGTGACGGCGGTTTGGTTTGCTTGGCGGCAACTTCGGTGTGGGTCAGAGGCACGGCTTGCCCTTGGGTTAAGGCGGGCAAGGTTTGTTCGTCATCATCATTGGGTTCGTCATCGGCCAAATCCGCCTTGCCATAAAGCATGCGCCAACCGGTCATTTGCTCGATTTTTCCCGTGGTTTGGAATAGCTCCGCCTCGATGGTGATGTCAATCTGGGTACGGTCGTATTCATAGGGCGGTAAAAACTGCGCCAGATAATGGCGGCGAATCAGCTCATAGACTTTGCGCTCATTGCCGTTCATGGCCTCCAGATTAGGCGGGGTGTGGGTGGGGATGATGGCATGGTGCGCCGTGATTTTTTTCGTATTCCAGGCGGGGCTTTTCCGGCTTAAATCGAGTTTTTCAGAGAGGCGGTGAATGTCGGGGTCGGCGCTGGCCAAGGCTTTAACAATACCGCTCGCTTCATGGAATTGCTCCTCGGGAAGGTAATTACAATCTGAGCGCGGATAGGTGGTGGCTTTGTGGGTTTCGTACAGTGCTTGGGCAATATCCAACACCTCTTGCGCACCTAAACCAAATTGAGCAGAACAAGCTTTTTGCAAGCTCGATAAGCTAAACGGCAGCGGCGCGTTTTCGGTAATACGCTTGGTTTCGCAGCGGCTCACGGTGCCGGTTTTATCGGCAATTTTGATGGCGACAGCTTCAATCGTGTTTCGATCAAGACAGTGCCCTGCCTCATCATTCTGCCCTTCGGGCATTTTCCATTTGGTTTTGAATGCTTGCCCTGCGGCAAAAAAACCAAACAGCTCAAAATACGGCACGGGCTTGAAGCCTTCAATTTGCCGATCCCGCTGCACCACAAGATTTAAGGTGGGCGTTTGCACCCGCCCGACGCTGCGCACGCCTTCACTGCCTTGGCTGCGCCCTGCCAGCGTGAAGGCACGGGTCAAATTCATTCCGACCAGCCAATCGGCGCGTGAGCGTCCAAGAGCCGATTGATACAACCCGGCGGTCTCTGTGCCCGGCTTTAAGTTTGCCAAGGCCTTTTTGACCGAAGCGACATCGAGGGCAGACAACCACAAGCGTTGAATTTTGCCTTTAAAACCCACGTAATCCATAAGCTCGCGGGCAATCATCTCGCCTTCGCGGTCGGCATCGGTGGCAATCACCACCTCAGTCGCTTTTTTGAGCAAGGCGGCAATGGCTTTGAATTGATCTTTGGCACTATCCTTCACCGCCACTTTCCATTGCGCGGGTGCGATGGGTAATGAGGCCAATGCCCAGCGCTTGAGCGTTTCGTCGTAGGCATCGGGCGGCACTTGTTCGAGCAGATGGCCGAATGCCCAAGTCACCACGCCATCAGCGGTCGTGATTGAGCTTTTATCTTTGGATTGAACGCCCAAAACAGCGGCAATATCCCGAGCCTGTGACGGCTTTTCACATAAATACACACGCATAATTAATCTCCCTAATCGTTACCAAGTAAATAAAGGCTGAATGACCGAAATGATGTTTTTGCGCGGCACTGCGCCGAAATAGCGGCTATCAAAACCGATCGGACAGGGGCTGCCGAGCCAATACTGCGCGGCGCTCAAAACCCCGCCCGACGCTTGCGTCAAAGGTCGGCCTTCGTGATCGTGTTTGAGGATATTGACGGGGTGCGTGATGGCCGTTTGGCCATGCTGAACGTGCAAGGTGTCGCCCTCGATCTTCACAAGGTCAAACGGGGTGGCATACACTTGTTTCAATAACGGCACGGTGCCGCTGGGGCAGCGTCCGGCGGGGAGATATTGGCGTTCAAGCGCCAATTTGGCGGCAAAATCCGGCGGGCATAACGCCACATAATCACCCAATTCAGGGGTTGGTTTGCCGGTCGAATACCAGAATCCTTCGGGGATGGATGGGGTGTCGTTGTAAAACACCCCAAACCCGCGCGCCAGCAGAATAACGGCGGCGGAAATCCCGATAACGGCAGAAACCCCGAACAAACTCTTTGTGTGAACACGCATAAAAAACCGCCCCTTGATTGACTGATACCAAGGTATCGAGTCGGGGCGGAATTCGGGTTATGGGTTTAATTTAACGAACGAGTGTTATAACATGGTTGAAACATTTTACTTCAAGGTGTGCCATGCGAACCCATTTACGAAAAGTAGGCAATTCACGCGGGGTGATTATCCCCGCTGCATTACTGGCTCAATGCGCGCTGGAGCATGAAATTGATATTCGTGTTGAAGGCGGCGCCTTGGTCATAACCCCTGTTCGTTTGGCGCGTGCGCAATGGTTTGATGACTATCAGGCACACTTGGATCATGAGCCATTAAGCCCAATTCCCGTGGATGAAGATAGTGATGAATGGGTATGGTAAAGCGTGGGGAGGTTTACTGGGTTGATTTAGACCCAACCATTGGCTCTGAAATCAAAAAAACACGGCCTGCGCTCATCATTTCACCCGATGACATGAATGCCGTATTACCACGGGTAATTATTGCCCCCCTCACCAGTCAAGGGCAGCCGCTGGGTTGTCGCCCAGTTGTTGTGTTTTCAGGAAAATCGGCACGAATTTTACTTGATCAAATTCGCACCGTTGATAAACGTCGCTTGGCCGGGAGAATGGGCACCATTGAACTTTCACTTTGGCACCCCGTTTTACTTGAAATGTTATCCGTCTAACCCAAGCACTTCACGGTTAGGCTGGCTTCACCTATCCACGGAATATAAATCATGGCCATAACCAGCACAAAAAACCCGCACGCAGCGGGTTTGTCGTAATAATTCAAAAACCAAACTTACGGCTCGTGATGATCCAGTTTTGGTGCTGCGGCGGCTACGGCACCATGATCGAGCGGCAAATGCTGCATGGCCTTATTTAGATGCTTACTCGCATTGGGCGGGGCGGGCTGATTAGGGTTATTCCCATTGCCAGGCGCCTGGCCGCCGGGTGGGCTTACCGTTGAGTTTGCCTGAGGCTTCGCAGGCGTACCGCTCGGAGAAGGCGGGTTTGTGTCTTTTGCCGCCGCCACACTGGGGGATTCACTTGCAAGCGATGGGGGAGGAACCGTTGCGCCGGAGCTGGGTGAATCATTTCCCGATTGGGCGGTATATGCGCCAGATGCGCCACCGGTAGGCGGGCTGACCGTTGATGCCGATGAATCCGCTGAACTGGCACCACTGCTTGCGCCAAGCGATTCTGCACCCGCTTGCCCGCCGCCTGAGCTAAGTTTGCTCACGGCTTTCTCATCCAGACTGGCGGCCAGCTTGCCACCGGTTGAATTCGATACAGCGCTATTGAATTTCTCGCCCGCCCCTTTGGCCGCCCCCGAGATAGCGGACTTCGCCGAACCGGCCATATTGCTTGCGCCCGTTGCCGCCATACCACCCAAACCGGCCACCATGTTGCCAGCGGCTGCCCCTGCATGGGCGGCCGAACCCGGCGTAAAGCCCGATGCCGTGGCAAGATTTGATGCCGAGCTCGCAGCCTTCGCCATACCGGTTCCTCCGGCCGCCGCCGCCGCGATCCCTTTGGTGGCTGCACCTCCAGCCGCACCAACCGCATTTACGGCCATTCCGGCGAGTTTTGCCCCGCCAAGAGCCATGCCCGCGACTCCAGCAGCCGCGCCTGCTGCTGCGCCCACCGCAGAGGCTGCGCCCAAAGAAGGCGCGCCAGAGAGCAAGGATGAGGCGAGGGAGGGGATTTTGATGGCAAGTAGCGCCATTAAAATCGACGAGGCCGCCATCATAAACATGGGCTGAACCCATGCAAACATGTCCTTGCCCGTGAGCGCCGCCCGCACATCGTTTGGCCAAGTGCTTGTGATTGAAATAATCACCGACAATATAAGCGTCAAAACCATGAGCTTCACGCCGACCGAAAACGCATATCCGATGTATTTTTGAGAAAAGTCTCGCGTCCATTGGCTACCCGAGAAGCCCATTAAAACCAGCCCCATGCCAAGAACGATATATGACTCTATCGTTGTCATGATGTATTCGATAGCGATATAAACGAAAGAAAGCAGAATTGCGATCGTAACAAAGATAACGAGCAACCCAATGATAACGGCTGTGGCCATCGCAGAAATGCTGCTAAGTGCCGAATCCCCGAACGCTTTCCAAATAGCATTCACGATATTGATTCCGTGCCCAACGATACCCAGGGGCGTTATAGAGTTCGCAGAGATTCCTCCAATTTTTGCGCCCGCGTCTTGAAGGGAATTAATAATTGCAGGAATCCAAGTTGGTGCAAACACGAGGAAGGTGTAAAAAAAACCTAACACCATCATTTTCCTCACCAGTGCAACGATGAGTGAGCTTGCACTATCTTTTTCCATGACCCAAAGGGCTGCTGCCCAGGTTATTTCAAGCGTCGCCAAGGTAAAGAAAATCCAATAACCGATATTCTGAGCGGTGACAGTCCAGTTGTCGGCGGCATCATGAAATTGCTTAACCAAGTCGGTCATCAGGCCGCCGGTCGAAGTACTGCTGGCAGCAAAAGCGGGAGCGGCAGAAAAAAAAACGCCCAGTAGGATGAGAAAGAGAAATTTTGTGTTCTTTAAGCTCATGGTTTCGATCCAACTTGTGGCAACGGGGTGTTATCCATCGGGGTG
>NCFS01000148.1 GCA_002281295.1 Halothiobacillus sp. 35-54-62
GCGCTGGCCTTCAAAATTATGACCGATCCGTTCGTCGGCTCGCTCACGTTCTTCCGCGTTTATTCCGGCGTAGTTAACGCGGGTGATGCGGTACTGAACTCAACTAAAGACAGTAAAGAGCGCATGGGTCGTATTTTGCAAATGCATGCCAACACCCGTGAAGAGATTAAAGAAGTTTATTCGGGTGACATCGCGGCCGCCGTCGGTCTCAAGAATGTGATTACTGGGGACACCCTGTGTGATCTGGCCAATCCCATCGTTCTTGAGCGGATGATTTTCCCAGAGCCAGTTATTTCCGTTGCGGTTGAGCCCAAGACAAAGGGCGATCAAGAAAAAATGGGCATGGCGCTGGGTCGTTTGGCGCAAGAAGATCCGTCGTTCCGTGTTCGCACCGATGAAGAGTCAGGCCAAACCATTATTGCCGGTATGGGTGAGTTGCATCTTGAGATCCTCGTGGATCGTATGCGCCGCGAGTTTAAAGTTGAGGCGAATATCGGCAAACCTCAGGTTGCTTATCGTGAAACCATTCGGGGCACGGTTGAGCAAGATGGCAAGTTTGTGCGCCAATCCGGTGGCCGAGGCCAATACGGCCATGTCAAAATTCGTATCGAACCTCTTGAAGTGGGCGGCGGTTACGAATTTGTCAACGGTATTGTCGGCGGTGTGGTTCCCCGTGAATACATTCCGGCGGTTGATAAGGGTATTCAAGAGCAAATTAAAAATGGCGTAATCGCGGGTTTTCCTGTCGTTGACGTTAAAGTTACTTTGTTTGATGGCTCTTACCATGAGGTTGACTCAAACGAAATGGCCTTCAAAATCGCAGGGTCCATGGCGTTTAAAGAAGGCGCGGTGAAAGCTAAGCCGGTTCTGCTTGAGCCTATGATGAAGGTCGAGGTGGAAACACCGGAAGATTACATGGGCGATGTGATTGGTGACCTAAATCGCCGTCGTGGCATTATCCAAGGTATGGATGACACCACGGGGGGCGGAAAGCAGGTTCGTGCCGAAGTTCCATTATCCGAGATGTTCGGTTATGCAACGGATCTTCGCTCCGCAACCCAGGGTCGTGCGACCTACTCTATGGAGTTCGCGCATTATTCTGAGGCGCCAAAGCATGTGGCTGAAGCGGTCATCAAAGGCCAGTCGGCTTAAATTTTACTTATTTAATTGAATTTTAGAGGCAAATATCATGGCAAAAGAGAAATTTGAACGGAACAAACCGCATATTAACGTAGGCACCATTGGCCACGTTGATCACGGCAAAACAACCCTGACCGCAGCGATCA
>NCFS01000072.1 GCA_002281295.1 Halothiobacillus sp. 35-54-62
GCATTAAGGCGGCAACCACCCCGCCCACATAAAAACTGGTTACGCTTAAATAGCGGCCAAGGTAACCCATTACCCGCCCGGTATAGTCGCCGAGCGATAGACCGGTGAAATGCCCAGACCACGCCCAAAACGTTAGGTTAGATAGCGCAAAGGCCCCCAGCACCCCGAGGGTAAGCCAGCCGGCGATGTGCAGAACTTCTACAACGATACCCATTGAGGTTTGATGGGCGGCGCGCGGCGTTGATTGCATGAACGTTAACCGCCCAGCGCCCCACAGAGCGGTGTACGCCAGCAGTAAGCCTGGGTAAGCCGGCGAGAAGCAGCCGCTGATGCCCGTGCCATCAACCCAAACGGCAGCCAAATCAATCGCTACCGCTAAGCCGAGCAACACGGGAAACATCCAGCGCGGGCGCAGGTACAAACCGGCGATAAAAAATACCGCCCAAGACGTATCGGCGATATGCAGCACCGAGCTGAAATGGTGATAGCGCGTGGCGGCCATCGATAAAGCCAGAACCGCAAATAAAATTAAGCGGCCTTTATACGCGGATGCTTCGATGTCTTGCTTAATTGGGGTGGCATGGGCGGCATGCGTTTGGGGGGTGGTGTTCATGGTGTGTCCTGACTGTCCAACGAATGCGGTGCATTTTAGCCGGATTATGCGGGGATTATCGCAGCAAATTGCATCAAGCCTGCTCGGGCGGGGTTTTGTGCTTAAAAAAATGGACTCAAATCCGCGTGGGGCTGTGAGTCCGAGGTGGCCGCCTAAGTTTGGGGCGGGCGTGTGCGGGGGGTTAGCCGCCGTAGCGCAGCGTAAATAATGCGGTGCGGCCGGCTTGGTTATAGCCATAAGCCGTTTGATAGGTTTTATCCATCAGGTTGGCCAGCTTTGCCTCAACGTGCCAGTTTTTGGCAAACTGGTAGCCCATCCGCAGATCGGCGGTAACAAAGCCTGCATTGATTTGCGTGGCGGTGGATTCATGCGTGGCGGTTTGGCCGCGCAGCGTGGCGCCCGCAGACCATGCGCCCAAGCTTCGATCCAAATCGATACGGCCACTCCATTTCGGCTGGCGGGGGATGCTTAACCCGGTTGAGGTGTCGACCGCTGAAATCCAAGTGGCGCTGTTGTTGAGCGTCCAATCCTGATTGTGCCAGCCCACCTGCCATTCCGCGCCTAAGGATTGGGCTTGCTTGATGTTGTAGGGCACATAGTTGGTGCTGGCGCTTGAGGCGATTAAATCATCGGTGTGGGTGCGAAAACCGGTAAGGCTGCTGGTTAATCCAGCCGCATTATTCCAGTTCAAACCCAAGCGCGCGGTGCGTGAGCGTTCCGGTTGCAAGTCGGGGTTGGCATAACCTGGGTAATACAAGAAGTTAAAGCTGGGCACATGAAACGCCGTGCCATAGCCGCCGGTGAGCGCCAGTTCAGGATTAAGCTGGTAGCTTAAATCGAGCGAGCCGGTATTGGCGCTGCCAAACTGGCTGTTGCGATCGTGGCGGGCGGCGGCTTGGATGGAAAGCGCATCAAATGTGGTGGCGTATTGCGCGAACAGGCCATTATTATGCCGGCTGTTGACCGTGTATTGCGTGCTGCTGGCGATATGATCGTTTAAGCGATCGGCGCCCAAAGTGAACAGCCCTTGGCCGAGGGTAATATCATTAGCAAGGCTAAATGAATCTTGGCGGCTATTAAATTCTGAAACGTAGGTGCCATTGTAATAATTGGTTTGCCGATCAATATTACGCCCTGCGCTGCCGCGCAATTGCCAGTTACCCAGCTTCATGAGCGCGCCATCTAACCCAAAATTTTGCTGGCGCGATTGGCGCTGATTCCCGCCAAAACTACTGCCATCGTAATCATTAAAGGCGTTCGTGCCGAGCCAATGCGCGCCAATGCGCGCGCCGTTTTCGCCGGTGTAATTTACCCGCCCCTGCGCAGAATTATTCCGGTAGCCGTCGTTATCGGGCTGGTTCACCGCATAGGGTGAGCCGGTTTTATCGGTCAAGGCATTAAAGCCGCCGGTGCCCTGATGCGATGCGCCAATCGAGTAATCAATGGGGCCGCTGCCGCCGCTTAAATTGGCCGAGGTGTTAAAGGTTTTATTGCTGCCGCCGGCCACACTAAATGAGGGTTGGATGCCTTCTTTGCCTTTGCGCGTGAAAATTTGAATCACCCCGCCCATCGCATCGGCGCCGTATTGGCCTGAGCGCGGGCCTTTAATAATTTCGATCCGCTCGATGAGCGCCACGGGGAGGTTTTCAAGATAGGCCGCGCCTGCGGTGAGCGAGCCAATCCGCACGCCATCGACCAGCACCAAGGTTTGGCCGCTGCTCATGCCCCACATTGAAACCGAGGTGGGTTGCCCCGCCCCACCCAAATTGGTGAGATTGATGCCGGCTCGATTATTAAGTAAAGATAAAACCGAGGTGGCTTGCAAACGATCAATCTCGGCGCGGGTAATGACCGTTTCAGGCACGCCAGCGAAAGCGACCGGCGCCCCGTGGCTCGCGGTGACGTTGACCTCCGGAAGTGCGGCGGCATCGGTTGCCGCCAACGCCGCTGTCGCAGGGAATAGGGTGGATGCACAGGCCAGCGCCAAAATTGACGGGCGCGAAAAATAAATTATCGGCATAAAAGCAGCTCACAAAGCCAGCACGCCCACCGCGTGCCGATGTGGAAAAAACGCGAGGCCGGTCTCCGGGCTTGGGTTGTATTGGGTCATACAACCGATACCGTTGCGGGGGCAGCGCAGGGTTGTTACCTGCTTCCCAGTTTCACCCAAGGCAGTGGCTGCGTTGGACACCTCGCGGATAAGCCGCGCATTGTGACGGGATGCTATGTCAGGTCAAGGGGAATCGAGATGATAATTCATCATAGTTAAGATGAATTTTTTGAACAGTGGGTGCGGGTTTAGCCTGCACCGAGTGGGCTGCGGGCTGCGAGATCGGCAGCAGGCAAGGTATCTGCCATGCCAAAGCGTTGGGTGCAGGGCTGCCGGCGCATCAATTGCGGCTTAATCGGTATACTGACAACACACCTTAATTTTTGACAGAGGGTTGCCCCATGCCCAGCTCGCACTTACCTCAGATTCGTGCTGTTCGCACCTTAGCCACCACGCGTTTTTTTCATATCGAAGCGGTGGATTTAGCCTTTTCCAATGGCGTCGATGTGACGTTCGAGCGCTTAACCGGCCAAGGGCAGGGGGCGGTGCTGGTGGTGCCGATTACCCAAGCGGGCGAGGTTGTGCTCATTCGGGAATATGCCTGTGGTACCGAGCGCTATGAGCTAGGCTTGCCCAAAGGGCGCATTGAAGCCGATGAGCCAATTTTGGCCGCCGCCAATCGCGAACTAATGGAAGAAGCGGGTTTGGGTGCTAAAAACCTCGTTTTTCTGCGTGAATTAACCTCGGCGCCCGCCTATTCCAGCCAGCGCACCCATGTTGTTTTGGCGATGGATTTATACCCCGAGCCGCTGCCCGGTGATGAGCCCGAGCCCCTCGAAGTGGTGCTTTGGCCGCTGGCTGAGTTAGATCAGTTGACAAACCATGCAGAGTGCACGGAGGCGCGCTCAATTGCGGCTTTATATTTGGCGCGCGCCTATTTAGCTGCCCAGCCCTCGGCGCAAGCCCAAAATCAGCTTCATGGGGCGCCTATCTATGATTAACACGTCCGGCAATTTAACCCCCGAGCATAACGCTGCATCTGGCGCTTGCCCGCCGCCAGATTTCCTTGCGTGGCGCGATCCGGTGCGTGCGATAGCGCAGGCGGCCGGTGAGGCAATTATGCGGGTGTATGCCAGCGATTTTGCGATTGAGCATAAGGCGGATAATTCGCCCGTGACCGAAGCGGACCTAGCCGCGCACCACGTGATTGTGGCCGGTTTGCAGGCATTAACGCCCGATATTCCGATTTTAACCGAAGAAGGCGGCTTGCCCGATTGGGCTGTTCGCCAGCATTGGGTGCGGTATTGGTTGGTAGACCCATTAGATGGCACGCGGGAATTTGTAAAACGCAATGGCGAGTTTTCCGTCAACATCGCCTTAATCGAAGCCCACCAGCCTGTGCTGGGCGTGGTGTATGCCCCCGCAACCGGCCTTGATTACGCCGGTGTTTTTGGGGTAGGCAGTTGGCGGTTTACCGGCGAAGGGCGCGCGCCGATCCGGGTGCGTAGCGCCCCTCTTGAACCAATTACCTTGGCTTTGAGCCGCTCGCACGGCAGCCGGCGTGAGCAAGCGCTGATTGATGCACTAACGAATCCTGTGGTGATTCGCTGCGGCAGCGCGCTCAAAACCTGCTTGGTGGCCGAGGGTCTTGCCGATTTATACCCGCGTTTTGGGCCCACCTCTGAATGGGATACCGCCGCCTCGCAATGCGTGCTGGAAGCCGCCGGCGGCCAAATGACAACCTTAACCGGCGAGCGGCTAACCTATAATCGACAAGAATCGGTGCTGAACCCCTCTTTTTTGGCCTTTGGCGCCGCCTTGCCTTTGCCCTTGGCGCAATTGGCGTTCATTGCCGAATAACCCGCTATTTCACTTTATATAAGGAATGTGTTCATGGTCCTCATGCTCGATAACTACGATTCATTCACGTTTAACCTCGTGCAATATTTAGGCGAGCTCGGGGTCGAGGTTTGGGTTGCCCGCAACGATCAAGTCACCGTGGATGAAATTGCTATCCGCGCGCCATCGCATATCGTGATTTCTCCTGGCCCTTGCGCACCGGCGCAAGCAGGTATCTCGATTGACGTGATTCACGCCTTTGCGGGCAAAATTCCGATTTTAGGCGTGTGCTTGGGGCATCAGGCCATCGGGCAAGCGTTTGGCGGCCAAGTGATTCGCGCGCGTGAAGTCATGCATGGCAAAGTCTCCCCGATTTACCACGAAGGCCAAGGCGTGTTTGCCGGCTTACCAAATCCGTTTGAAGCCACCCGCTATCACTCGTTGATTGTCGAGCAAGCCAGTTTGCCCGATGTGCTGGAAATTACCGCCTGGACCCAGCACGCCGATGGCCGGATGGATGAAATTATGGGCTTGCAGCACCGCGCGTTTGTGGTGGAAGGCGTGCAGTTTCACCCCGAATCGATCTTAACCGAACACGGCCACCAGCAATTGCGCACGTTTTTAGCCTATACCTCAGCGCGGCGCGATCCTGTCGCGGTATGAATAATCCCGCCACGCGGGTGTGGGTGATTGTGCCGCTCGTGGCGAGCTTGCTGATGATCGCCCCGTTCACGGTTGATGCGTATTTACCCTCATTTCCCGCCATCGCGCGGGAATTTGGCGTTAATGATGCCGCCATGCAGCACACCTTGAGCTTATACCTGTGGTTTTTCGGCGGCATGATGCTGATTCATGGCCCCTTATCCGATCGGTTTGGTCGGCGGCGCATGGTGCTCATATCGCTGGTTTTTTATGCCTTGGCCTCGGTGGGTGCCGCGCTGGCCAGTTCCATTAATGAATTAATTGCCGCCCGCATTGTGCAAGGCATTGCCGCCGGTGCGGGGGTTGTGATTGGCCGCGCCTTGGTGCGTGATTTATTTGAAGGTGCCACCGCGCAGCGGGTCATGTCGAACATTACCTTCGTGTTTGCCGTCGCCCCCGCGATTGCCCCCATTATCGGGGGCGGGTTAGATGCGGTATTTGGCTGGCGATCCATCTTCTGGTTTTTAGCCCTATTTGCTGGGGTGTCTATGCTCGGGGTGGTGGGGTTTATGCCCGAAACGGTGGGCGCCCACAACCGGCAATCCATCGCGCCTAAATTTATTTTAATGAGCTATATCAAAGCCTTGCGTGATGGCTCGTTTATGGGCTTAACCCTGGTTTTTGCGCTGCTCTTTGCCGGCCTATTTCTTTATATCGCCGCAGCTCCTTTGGTGCTGATGGGGCACTTGGGGCAAAGCCCAACCGATTTTTGGAAGTTTTTTGTGCCCTTGGTGATGGGGTTAATTATCGGCAGCCGGGTGAGTAATTTTCTCGCCAGCCGATTCGCGCCGATCCGCACGGTGAGTTTCGGCCTATTCATTGCCGCCATCGCGGTGGCGTTTAATCTCATGCAAAGCCTATGGTTTATGGCGTATCCCGCCCCGAATGCCATCCAGATTGGCTGGACGGTAGCGCCCATTATGTTGTATGCCTTAGGTATGGCGACCGCGATGCCGTCGCTTAATTTAATGGGGCTCGATTACATCCCCGCGCAACGCGGTTTGGCCTCGGCGCTGCAAGGGTTCACCCAAATGATGCTGGCGGGCGTGGTATCGGGGTTTGCGGTGGCTTTGCTGGCCAAAAACCTGCTTTGGCTGGCATTGGGTATGCTCGTGCTTTGGGGCATCGCCGCACTCATCTGGCTTTGGTGGCTGCAAAACGCACCCCGCTTGGGGTTTGCCAGTGAACGCCCGCCGACAGGCTGTTAGACTGTCCGCCCTATCACCCCTTAGCGAAAAAGGAAGCAACCATGGCGGGTCACAGCAAATGGGCAAATACCAAACACCGTAAAGCGCGCCAAGACACCAAGCGCGGCAAAATCTGGACCAAAATCATCCGTGAAATTACCGTAGCGGCGCGGGTGGGTAAATCGGCCGACCCCGCCACCAACCCCCGCTTGCGCCTCGCGTGGGATAAAGCCCTCGGCGCCAATATGATGAAAGACACGATGGAGCGCGCGGCCAAGCGCGGCGTGGGCGCAGGCGATGGCGAGGATTATGTCGAAATTTTGCACGAAGGCTACGGCCCGGGCGGCGTTGCCGTGCTGGTGTATTGCATGACCGATAACCACACCCGCACCGTGGCCGATGTGCGCCATGCGTTTAGCAAAATGGGCGGTAATTTAGGCACCGATGGCTCGGTTTCTTACCTGTTCAAAAAAGAAGGCCTGCTGTTTTATCCCCCAGAAACTCCTGAAGATGTGCTGATTGAAGCGGCGCTGTCTGCCGGTGCCGATGATGTGCGCAGCCATGATGATGGCGCGATTGAAGTGATTACCGCGCCCGATGCCTATATGGCCGTTAAAGAGGCGCTTATCGCCGCCGGCTGGGTGCCCGAGGCCAGCGAAATTGCCATGCACGCAGCGCTGAATGTGCCGGTTGAAGGGGAGGTGGCTGAAAAACTCGTCAAAATGATCGACTTGCTCGAAGATTTAGATGATGTGCAAGCCGTATTCCACAATGCCGAAATTCCCGAAGAGGCCTACGTTTAAGTGGCGCGCTTGCGGGTTTTAGGGGTCGATCCCGGTTCGGTAACGCTCGGCGTGGCGGTGATTGATTTTGAGCGAGGTAATGCCACCTGCGTGCATTTAGAAAGTGTGGCGTTAAAAGCCGCCACCAAGGCCACGGGTGATTTTCACGCGCGGCTGGGCGCGGTTTTTTTTGAAGTTAATCAACTAATTACACAATTTTCGCCCGATGAGTTTGCGATCGAGCAAATTTTCATGTTTCGCAGCCCCGAATCATCGCTCAAGCTGGCGCAGGCGCGGGGTGCGGCCATCGCCGCCGCCGTGCAAGGCGGCTTAAACGTACACGAATATATGCCCGCCACCGTCAAACAAGCCGTGGTGGGCACTGGGCGCGCCGATAAATTACAAGTGCAACACATGGTTAAACGCCTGCTCAATTTGAGCGAAGCCCCGCCCGCCGATGGCGCCGATGCCGCCGCCATCGCCCTGTGTCATTGCTATCGGCGCACCTCGCTGATTACCCTGCAAGCCGAACACATTCCGCCCGCCAAAGCCGAGCTGCTGCGCCATCTGGCGCAAAGCCGCCACCGCTCGCGCAGCGGGCAGGAATCATGGACCGAATTGGCCATGGCGCGCGCCCG
>NCFS01000073.1 GCA_002281295.1 Halothiobacillus sp. 35-54-62
TGCTTCAAGTTCGAATTGAAGATGCGATCGCTTCGGACGAGTTATTTACCATATTGATGGGTGACTTAGTCGAGCCGCGCCGTGATTTTATTGAGCGCTTTGCGTTGTCTGCCGTTAACATTGATATTTGAGCCGAGTTCTTTTAATTGATTAGAAAAAAGGATGATTCATCATGGGTGTAACGATTTCGGTATTGCTGTTTATCGTTGGCTTGCTGGTGGTTTGGGCCATCATTATGTACAACGGGCTTGTCGTGTTGAAGCATAACGTGTCTCAAGCGTGGTCGAATATTGATGTTTTGCTCAAGCAACGGCACGACGAGTTGCCTAAGTTGGTTGAAACCGCGAAGCAATACATGCAGTACGAGCAGGCAACTTTAGAGAAAGTCATGCACGCCCGATCCGCCGTGCGTGGGGCGCAAGATCAGGGCGATGTTGAGGCGCTAGGGCGTGCGGAAGGCCAATTGCGGGCGGGCCTGGCGGGTTTTTATGCTGTGGCAGAGGCGTATCCCGAGCTAAAAGCTGATGTAAGCTTTCAGCATTTGCAGCAACGCATTTCAGGGCTTGAGAACATGATTGCGGATCGGCGGGAGTTTTATAACGCCTCTGTCAATATCAATAACGTGCGTATTGAGCAATTCCCTGATGTGATGGTGGCGCAGTTGTTTCATTTTCGACCATTTAAATTGCTCACCTTCCGGGAAGACGAAATTAAAGAGGTTGATTTGAAATCTTTGTTTAACAGCTAAGCGGGTTTCACAATGGGATGGTATGCGGTTTGGGTTGGGCACCTCGATGCCAATGAATACCGAGGTTTGCTGATCGCGCTTTTTTTATTAACCCTGGTGCTTTTAGTGACCGGGGTTTATTTTATCCGCAGAACCTACTGGATTATCAACACGCCGACGTCAAAAATTCATTCCGCGCACCAAGGCTATGTTGAAATTGAGGGCGTTACCCAGCCAATTGATTCAACCCCGCTGGCTTCTCCGCTGACGGGGACTGCGTGCGTGTGGTATTGGGTTTCGGTTGAGCATAAAAAGTCATCTTATGGCGATAGCGGTAAAAATTCATGGGAACGGGTGTATCAGCATCAAAGTGACCAGTTAATTGCGGTAAGCGATGGCAGCGGGGTGTGTTTGGTTGATCCCGACGGTGCGCGCATCCACCCCGGGCTTGAGCGCCAATGGTACGGTGATACAGAAATCCCGAGTGGTATTGCGTCGAGTGGCATCACGGGACGGCTATTTGGCGATTATCGATATACGGAAAAATTACTGTTACCCCATCATGAGGTTTATGTGTTGGGTTGGTTTAAAACGATCGCGCATGATCCGTTTCAAGCCGAGCAAGAAGCCATCAAAGCGACCCTGCGAGAATGGAAAACAGACCCTGAAACCATGCGGACTTTTGATCTCGATGGAGATGGCCATATTAGCGAAGATGAGTGGGCGCGCGCGCGGCAAAAAGCAGCGTTTGAAGCGCGCGTGGGGCAGGTGCACTCGGGTGAGCAAGAAAAACAAACCCATTTGATGAGCAACGATGCCCAGGGGCGTCGGCCATTTATTATTTCTGCACTTAATCAAACCACGCTTGCTCGCCGCTTTCGCCGCTGGGGGTTTTTGGCTTGGTTGGGGAGCTTGGTGGGGTTTTTCTTTTTAATCGCGGCCTATTACCTCCGCACCTAACTACCCTGATGTCGGGTTGAGATTGACTTGATGAAAATTGCAACTTGGAATGTTAATTCACTCAATGTTCGCTTACCACAGGTTGTGGACTGGCTTACCACTCATCGCCCCGCCATCTTAGGGCTGCAAGAGCTCAAACAGGTCAATGAAGCGGTCAATACGGCGGCTATTGAAGCATTGGGGTATCGACTCATTCTAAATGGGCAAAAAACCTATAACGGCGTGGCCCTGATTTATGACGCAGCGCTGGCAGAACCCGAAGATATCGTTTATGAAATTCCCGGGTTACAAGATGAGCAACGCCGCGTGGTGGCGGCAACGTTTGGTGATTTGCGGCTGATTAACGCGTATGTGGTGAATGGGGAGTCGCTAACATCGGAAAAATTTGAGTATAAATTGCGTTGGCTTGCGGCGTTTCATGCCTGGCTTGCCGCCGAGTTGATCCGTTATCCTAAGTTGATCGTGATGGGTGATTTTAATATTGCACCCACCGATGAGGATGTTTATGACCCCTTAAAATTTCAGGGTCAGGTGTTATGCAGCGCACCCGAGCGGGCCTTTTTTCAGGAGTTTCTGGCACTGGGTTTCGTCGATACCCTGCAAAAATATAAGCCGGAACCGCACTGTTTTACTTGGTGGGATTACCGGGGCGGCGGTTTTCGGCGTAATCACGGATTGCGCATTGATCATCTTTTGGCAAGCCATGCCGTGATGCCGAGCGTGGTGGATTGCGGGGTGGATGCCGTGCCACGGGGATGGGAGCGCCCTTCAGATCACACGCCCGTTATGCTGACTCTTCAAATAGCTTAGACCAAGCCGCTATCACGAGGGCGCGTTCATGCTCGAACTCGGCGCAAGGGGCGGTTATCGGTTGTTGGAGCAAGGTTCGGTGATGGATGGCATTGCGTAGGTTTTGAAATGCCTCCACGAGCGCCTCGCAGGTGGCTTCATCCATAAAGTGGTGTTGCGCTAACGCGCGCAGTTGGCGGATATTATCGGTAAATTGGGTAATTTCTGGCTGCGCGTGCGCATGGCGCAGTAAAAGATACTGCACCATAAACTCAATGTCGGTAATGCCCCCGAGTCCCTTTTTAAGATGAAATTGATCGGGTGGCGTGGGTTCTTGCTCGCTGCGCATTTTGGCGCGCATATCGATAACCCCGTGTTTCAGCTTGGCGGTATCGCGGGCTTGGCTCAAGCAGACGCGACGGATCTGTGTGAACTCATGCGCGATGTCAGAGCTGCCGGCAATGAATCGCGCACGGCACAGTGCTTGCGTTTCCCACAGCCAAGCCTGTGTATTTTGATAATGGGCGAATCCTTGCAGGCTTGAAACCAAAAGCCCACTGGCGCCATCGGGGCGCAGACGGGTATCTATTTCATAGAGCACGCCGGCCGGGGTGCGAATACTGAGAATATGAATAATTTTTTGAGTCAATCGCGCGAAAAAAACCTGATTATCAATGGCTTTTGGCCCCTGGGTTAAGGCATCTGTGTCGGTTGAGTTATGCAAAAATACCAAATCGAGATCGGAGCCATAGCCCAACTCAATCCCCCCAAATTTGCCATAGGCGATGATGGCAAACCCTGGGGTGTACCGCAGGCCATCTGCCCCTGTGGCACTTGGCTCACCGTGGCGATCAATCAATTGCTGGTAAGCGCGCTGGAGAACCGTCTCTAAAACCACTTCAGCAATCCAAGTGAGCTGATCGGATACGCGCATCACCGGTAAAATTCCCATTACATCGGCAGCCGCCACCCGAAGCACGGCCAGTTGCCGAAAGCGCCGCAGCTCATCGAATTGTCGCTCCTCGTCATCGGGAAATCGGGCTAAAAATCCGGTGAGTTCTGCTTTTAGCTCGTGCGTTGTGGGTTGGTGGAAGAGGCTTTGTGGGTCAATTAACTCATCGAGCAAAATGGGCTGCTGGCGCAATAGTTCGGCAATCCACGGGCTGGCCGCGCAGAGCTGGATGAGCTGATTGAGCGCCTGAGGCTGCTCGATCAGTAAGGCGAGATAAACCGATCGGCTCAATACGGCACTAACGAGGGCGAACATGGCACTCAAAATACGGGCGTGGGCATCGAGGGCGGCCACTTGACGAAGCAGTTTGGGGATAAGTAAATCGAGCCGTTGGCGCACGGTATCAGAGACTTTGCCTTGAAGCGCATTTTGCCAATCGGTTAGCACGGTGAGCGCGGCGCTGGGCTCATGGAAACCGGCCTGTTGGAGTGCGGCAAGCGCGTCATCGCGGGAAAGGGATTGATGCCAGAGGCGGGATAAGGGGTCGGTATCAGGTACCTCGTCGCGCTGGGTTTGCAGCACCGCACCAAAATGCCGATGGATTCGATGCCGATGGTGATTGAGCGCGTCCAGAAAGTCAGCCCAAGTCGGGTAGCGCATGGCATAAGCCAACCGCGCGCGATCGCCCTCATCTTGCGGCAGGGTTTGTGTTTGTTGATCGTGCATCATTTGCAGCCGATTTTCTGCGCGGCGCAGAAAATCATAGCCTGCGGTGAGTTCGCCTACGATCGGGGCGGGTAGTTCTTTGAGCTCAAGTAGCGCGGTTAATGTGGTCAGGATGCTGCGGTTTTGCAGCAGGGGCTCACGCCCACCCCGTAACAATTGAAACAGCTGGCCGATAAATTCCACTTCGCGTATGCCGCCCGGGCCTAATTTAATGTTTTCAATCAATCCTTTGCGGCTCATTTCCTGTTCAATGGCCTTTTTCATTTCACGCAGCTGCGCAAAGGCACCAAAATCTAAATATTTGCGATAAACAAACGGTTTAAGCAGCTGCAATAGCCGCGCACCCGCCGCGAAATCGCCCGCAATAACACGGGCTTTAATCAGCGCATAACGTTCCCATTCCCGGCCTAAGGTTGTGTAATACGCTTCGATGGCATCGAAACTGAGCGCCAGTGCGCCTTCATCTCCGTGTGGGCGAAGCCGCATATCGACACGAAAAACAAACCCATCCCGCGTTACTTCATTGATGGATTTGATCAGCCGCTGCCCCAATTTGATAAAAAACTCGGTATTGCTAATGGCGCGCGCGCCGTCGGTTTCGCCCTCTTGCTCGAAGGCAAAAATCAAATCGATATCGGAGGAGTAATTGAGCTCATTCCCCCCAAGCTTGCCCATGCCTAAGACAATGAGCTGTTGGGCCACTCCATTCGCATCTCGTGGGGTGCCGTGCCGCGCTGTGAGGATCTGTTCATGTAGCGCCAATGCCTGCTGCACACACAGATCGGCCAACTCAGATAAATCATGGAGTGTTTCGGCGGTGGGGGCTAAATCATTCACATCGCGCCAAGCAATGCGCGCCATTTCAGCGCGGCGTATTTGCCTAAGGCGGGAGTCAAAATCATCGGGCGGGCGGGCATTTAGCTGGCTGCGTATCCGATCAGCCATGGGTTGGCGGGCATTAGATTCCCCCGCATAAGCCAGCAAAAACGGCAAAATATCCGCTTGCTTTTGCACACTGGTCGCCACAAAGGGGCTTGCCAACACTAAGCGCTTGAGCTGTGCGCTTTGCGCCAAGGTGGCGCCTGCCGCTTGAGCAGATTGTTCAATAAGCGTTAACAGGTCGGGGTCGATTAACTCTGGCATGGCTTAGGCTCGCTTGAGGGGGCGGTACGGTCGAGATTGCGTGCTTGCACGGGGGCAAAGTACCCACCGCTTGGGCATGATTAGCGGGCAGTGGTTTCTGCGGTCGGCTCGTCGGCGCTGTGAATTTTGTTGATGTAAATCAACCGCATGCCGGGAACGCAATCTGATGGGCGGTGCGCATCGCGAACCTCGGCCACGGTGCCATGAACATATTGAGCCCCACCGGGCGCATTATCGTCATAAACAATCACGTGATCGTCGGGCGCCACCTTGATTAAGCCTGCCACGGTTAATTGCGTGTCTTGATCAAAGGTCAGCACCGCGAGGTTGGGGGAGCCAAATTCATTGAGTTTTTGCACAAAAACCGGCCGAGGCGTGAAGCCGCCCCGTCGATTTTGCTGTTCTTCACGAATATATTGAGCCACGGCTTCTTGGCTCATGTGTTGATCGCTCGGCGGAGCGGCATTGGGATCGGTCGGCAGGTTTGACGTCGGCATTATAGGGATCGCTTTAAGGTGAAGTTGAGAATTATCCCTTGATTTTAACCGCTTTAATGCGCGAAAACGAACCAACCACAATTAGGCTTTATCGATGCCTACGGGCGAACCAAAATATACCCCGCATCAACCAACTCAACTACGCGAACAATGCCCGCCGGCACTTTTTTCGCCACGGGATTTAATGCCGGCTCATGGCCTAAGCGTTCGGTCGCATTTTTAAGCGCATTCATGCAAGCCGAGAATCGCACGCCTTGTTGCGACATCGCTTCAATTCGTTTGGCATGTTCATTATTGGCAAATAGCAGGGTAATGCCCGGGCCAAAGGCAACCACTTCAATATCCACATTATCGCCGTAAGCTTTAAGCAAATTGCCCGCGACATTTAATAACAGAGTTTGGCGCTGTAAATCGCTTTCTGTTTCTTGCAACACAATATGATGCTTAGCCAGCGGGTTACCGCCGACGGCCTCAATGGCTTTGTCATTTGCACTGGCTGTTTGCCATGAACCTAAGGCCAAGAGGCTGAGCGCGAGGGCGAACCATAGCGAGGGGATAAAACGTAAGATGGGCATAGTTAGCTCCTTTGGGGGTGGGTTTCATTGCAGGGCACCTCGAAAAACCTACTGCGCCATCCGATTGCGGCGTCGCGTGCTCGTTCGCGCCTCGCCTATCTACTTGATATGTCTCGTTGCTCACTGAACGCAAGCCCGCGGCTCCTTGCACTCGAACGTGCTCGTCACGGTTTTTCGAGGTGCCCTGTCGTGATTGCCAGCGCGCGCAGGGCGCGAGGCCGGCTCAGTGTAAGCGCCAAACTGTGCCGATGCTTATCAAGGTTTTTAATCTGAGCCAAGTTTTGGGTGCCGCCCAATCGTTTAATCTTGGCATCCAAGGGCAATTCACAGCATTTTTAACCGCAGCCGGTTAACCGGTTGCCTCGGGTTCTTGACGAAAATTTATTCAGGCGCCATACTCAAAACCAATAATATTTTCCTCTGCCCGTGAACCGATTGATTCGCGCCATGCCTATTTTTTTATTATTTGTTTAGTTGCGGTTTCGCTGCGGCGGTGCCGAATTTTTAATGTACCGAACCATTTGACTCGTATTAATGACACTATTTAAACAACTCCTGATTAATTCCGGTGGACGGGATTTTGTTGTGGGCGATCTGCATGGCAATTTAAGCCGCTTGGAAAAAGTGCTTGAATATCATCAATTTAAGCCGGATCGAGATCGCGTGATTGCCGTCGGCGATTTGATTGATCGCGGTACAGACTCAATAAACACGCTGCGCTTATTATCTGAGCCCTGGTTTTTTTCTGTGGCCGGTAATCACGAACGTTTATTAAGCCAATATCGCCAAGGATTAACCCAACGCCAATTAGATGCCGCATCACGCAAGCGTTTGGAGCAAGCGGGCGCCCAGTGGTTGCTGGATGGCTACGATGCACTGAATGACGATAAATGGGCCGATTTGATTACCGAAATTATGAACTTAATTGGGCAAATGCCCTTAATGATTCAAATTGGCAACGGCGTTAATGCCGTGGGTGTGGTGCATGCGGAGCTTCCCGATTGGGACTGGAATCGCAACGTCGCCCGCTTAGAGCGGATCAAAAAAGTAAAATTTTGGGATCAGCCGCGTGATGACCCCAGCATTGAGCCGATTTTGTGGGGGCGCACCCAGTTTCAATCGTTAATGCGGGGGGAACACCGGGAGCGCGTGATTAGCGGTATTGCTTGGGTGATTTATGGCCACAGTATTTTGAACACGCCGCGCCGCGCGGGCAACCGGCTCTGGATTGATACCGGTGCGTATGAAAACCAGCCAGATCGCGGATTATCGATTGTGGAAGTGGCGCCCACATTAACGGTGACAACGCACTTTCGCGATTTGCGCATCCGCACGGAGCGATTTAATTTGAATGCACAACCCCGTTTTCATTCTGTTTTGATGAGTTGATTTCCCTTGAACACGACACTGACTGCTGAATTGAACGCCTTATCCACCCTTGAGCTTGAGCAGTTAATTCAAGCGATTAGCGCCGAATTAACCCTGCGCAGCACGCAGCCTGCCAAGCCATTGGATGCGGAGGAATTTGCGCAAGTGCTCAATTTTGAGCTCAAGCGGCACCGCAAACAAAAAGAAGACGTGTTTAATCCCTTCGCTTAAATTCTTACGCTTAAATCCGTTCATCCGTCGGCGGATTTGGCGCATCAACCGCGTGTAATCGAGCGGTTAACTCGGGCGCGGTGAGGGGGCGGGTGTCGGTGGTCAGGGGCGTTAAATCGGGTAAATCTTCCCGATCGCTGCGCACCGCGCCAAGCGTTTGAAATTTGCGTGCCGAGGGCAGCACGCGCCCCTCAAGGGTGCCGACCGATTGGTTAAATGCCCCCACGGCTTGATCTAAATGCTTGCCTACTTTTTGCCAATGGGTGGCCAAATGCCCCATTCGCTCGTAGAGCTCGCGCCCTAATTCCGCCATTTCTTGCGCATTTTTCGCCAGCGCTTCCTGTCGCCAGCCGTAGGCAACGGCTTTGAGCAAGGCGATTAACGTGGTGGGGCTGGCAGGAATCACCCGCATTTGCGCGCCATATTCAATCAGCTCGGGGTCTTGCATGAGCGCGGCGGAGAAAAAAACTTCACCGGGCACAAACAGCACCACAAACTCCGGCGTGGGGTCGAACTGATCGAAATATTCTTTTTTGCTGAGTAAGGTAATGTGGTTGCGCACTTGGCGGGCATGATCTTGCAGCGCGGCTGCGCGCGCTTCATCGGTGGTGGCTTCCATGGCGGTTAAATAGGCATTAAGTGGCGCTTTGGCATCGACAATCACGCGGTGGCCGCCGGGCAGATGCACAATCATATCGGGGCGCAGGCGGTTACCCGTCTCGCGCGTGCTGACTTGCTCATCGAAATCGCAATGCGCCAGCATACCCGCGAGTTCTACCACCCGTTTGAGTTGCACCTCACCCCAGCGCCCGCGCGTTTGGGGTTGGCGCAGCGCCCGCACGAGGTCGGAGGTTTCTCGATGAAGTTGGGGCAGGTGAATTTGGAGTAGGTCATTAATTTGCTGCGTCATGGCGCTGTACGCACCGGTGCGGGCTTGCTCTAGGGTGTTGAGCTTGACATCGAATTGATCTAAGCGCTCGCGGATGGGTTGGGTGAGTTGCGTGATAGCCGCTTGGCGTTGATTGAGATCTTCTTTGGCGCCCGTTTGAAAGCGACTTAAGTTTTCTTGGGCTAACTTTAAAAACGATTCGTTATTAGCGCGCAGCGCATCGGCTGAAAGCGCTTGAAATGCTTGCTGTAGCTGGGTTTTGGCTTCGGTGAGCAAGGCGAGTTTCTCGCTCCCCGCTTGCCGTTCTTGAATAAGCCGCTCGTGCAGCTCGGCTTGCTCGGCTGCCGCAAAATGCGCTTGTTGGGTTAAGCGCTCGATGGCTTGCTGGGCGGTTTGTCGTTCTGTTTGCCGCTCGGTTTGGATCGCATCGAGGCGCTGGCTTAACGCCGCGAGCGTTGCTTGGCTCGCCGCCAATTCCACGCTGCGCGCTTCGGCTTTGGCGTGCGCGTCGGTTAAGCTTTGGTTTTGCTGCATTAATTGGGTGGTTAATGCGGCGCATTCTTGCTGTAGTCGCCCAATTTCTTGCTGGCTTTGCTGCGATTTTTGGCGCGAACCCTGCCAAAAAAACGCGAACCCCACGGCGAGTACCGCGCTAATCAATAGACCAAACCATGCCAGAAGCGGGGTTATGGCGGGCAAATTATTGAAAAAACTCATGCGTTTATTGCCCTTGATAAAAGAACGGCGGTTTAGTGCCGAAAGTGGCGAATGCCGGTAAATACCATGGCAATGTTGTGCTCGTTGGCGGCATCAATCACTTCATTGTCGCGCAGCGAGCCCCCGGGTTGAATTACGGCGGTAATGCCCACGGCGGCGGCGGCATCAATGCCATCGCGGAACGGAAAAAACGCATCGGAGGCCATAACCGAGCCCGCCACGGGCAAGCCCGCATCGGCGGCTTTAATGGCGGCAATGCGCGCTGAATACACGCGGCTCATTTGCCCCGCACCCACGCCGATGGTTTGCTCGCCGCTGGCGTAAATAATGGCATTCGATTTAACAAATTTGGCGACCTGCCATGCGAACAATAAATCACGCTGTTCCTCGGGCGTGGGCTGGCGCTGCGTGACGATGGATAAATTGGCCGCCGTGATGCGGGCATTATCTAAATCTTGCACCAGTAAGCCGCCTTGCACCCGTTTGAAATCTAAACGCGGTGCGCTTAAAAAGGCCCCCTCGGGGGTGGCGAGCACGCGCACATTGGGTTTGGTGGCTAATTCGAGCAGGGCTTCTGCGCTAAAGGCTGGGGCGATAATCACTTCAACAAATTGGCGCGCAACGATCTGGCGGGCGGTGTGGACATCGAGCAGGCGGTTAAAGGCAATAATGCCGCCAAAGGCGGAGGTGGGGTCGGTGGCGTAGGCGCGATCATAGGCCACGGTTAAATCGGCACCGATAGCAACCCCGCAAGGGTTGGCGTGTTTTACAATCACGCAGGCGGGTTCGTTAAATTGCTTTACGCATTCCAACGCGGCATCGGCATCGGCAATGTTGTTGAATGATAAGGCTTTGCCTTGGATGATGTGCGCGCGGGCAATGCTGCCGGCCGGTGGATTGTGTTCCACATAAAAGGCGGCGGCTTGGTGCGGATTTTCGCCATAGCGCAAATCTTGCGCCTTGATGAGTTGCAGGTTGAAGGTGGGCGCAAAGGCAGTGCCGCTGACCATTTTGCCGAAGTAGTCGGCAATCATGCCATCGTAGTGGGCGGTGTGCTCAAAGGCTTGCACGGCGAGTTCAAATCGGGTTTTTCCCTCAATACCCCCGTTTTGAATTTCTGCCAAAACGCGTGAATAATTTGCAGGATTGACGATAATCGCGACATCTTGATGATTTTTAGCTGCCGCGCGCACCATGGCCGGCCCACCAATATCAATGTGTTCAACCGCCTCGTCAAACGAACAATCGGCAGCGGCCACCGTTTGGGCAAACGGGTATAAATTCACCACGACCAAGTCGATGGCTTGGATGCCGTGCTCGGCCATCACGGCCTCATCTTGCCCGCGCCGCGCCAGAATGCCCCCATGAATTTTCGGATTGAGCGTTTTGACGCGCCCAGCCATCATTTCGGGAAAGCCTGTAATTTCAGCCACTTCCGCAACAGGCAGCCCCGCTTCTCGCAGCATCTGGGCGGTTCCGCCGGTGGAGATGAGCGCGATCCCTTGCCGATGCAAGCCTTGGGCGAAGGCAAGCAAGCCGGTCTTATCAGAAACGCTTAATAAAGCGCGGCGCGGTGCGGTGCGGGGCATGATTTTGGGGGATGAATTCATGAAAAATCCTAAGCTGTCGTTTGTCTAGGTGGGCGCAAAAACGCGCATTTTACACGGCAATCCCGCGCAATCGATGAAAAATCACCCACCCGCAGGCGGCACAAGTTCTGCAAACAACGCGCTGTAATCGGCATCGCTCGCGCCTTGGTCGCAGGCCTGCGCCAGGATTTTTGTGAGTGCACGCACCATCTCGGTTTGGATTTGGTGGGCTTCGGCCGCGTCGGTAAATAAGCGTAAATCTTTGAGTAGATGCTTGAGCGGGAAATTGGCCGTGGCAAAATCTCGGTCTTGCATTTTTTGTAATTTTTTATCGAAGGTGGGCGCATAAAGTGCGCTGGCACGCAAGGTTTCCATAAACAGGCCGACATCAACGCCTTCGTGTTGCACTAGGCCTAAGCTTGCTGAAAAAGCGGCGGTGAGCGAGCCGATTAGCTGATTCATCGCCAACTTCACGGCGGCACCCTGCCCTACGGCGCCAAAATGCGTCGGCGTGCCAAGCGCGCCAAGCAGGGGCTCGGCTTGCTGAATATCCGCGCTTGCCCCGCCCAAAAGAATTTGCAAGGTGCCCGTTTGGGCTTGTGGGGTAGAGCCCAAGACGGGCGCCTCAAGGTAGCGACCACCGAGCGCTTGAATCGACAGGGCCAGTGCGCGGGATTGATCCGGCGAGATGGTAGAGCCGTTAATCACCAGGCGATTGCGCCACAAGGATTGATGTTCAGGCGCCAGAAATACGGCCTCGCAGGCCGCAAAATCCGCTAACATGACCCAAATTAGATGCGCGGGGGTAACGGCCTCCGCCAGCGTAGGCGCAACGCAAACCGCCGCGTGGGTGCCTTGTGGGGAGCCTTGTGGGGTGCCTTGTGGGGTGCCTTGCTGTGCCGTGGTGCCGGCGGGCCATTGATCCGGCAGCGGGCTTCGGTTATAGCCGCGTACCGTAAAGCCAAACTCGGCCATGCGCTGCGCCATGGCGCGCCCCATCAAGCCTAATCCCACCATGGCTATATTCATCGATTTTCTCTTTAACTGATTCAAGAACGTCGATAATGCCTTAAATTGTCCCCGAACAGGAATTCAACGTGTCCTACCCTGCAGCTGATGGCTATCCTTGGAACTTATGGCTTAATGCCGCCCGCCGCCGCCCGAGCGGTGCGGCGCTGGCGTTATTTCACACCGAAACGCGCGCTGAAATTGAGCGCGATTACGATCGGGTGTTGTTTTCAACCCCGGTGCGGCGCATGGCCGATAAAACCCAAGTGTTTCCGCTGGATCGCTCCGATAGCGTGCGAACGCGCCTCACCCACTCGCACGAGGTGGCAAATTTAGCCCGCTCAGTGGGGTTGGATTTGGTGTTTAATCGCGGCTTGGCCGCCGGGTTAACCCCAGCCCTGCGCGATGTGCCCGCGTTGCTGGCCACCATTGGGCTGGCGCATGATTTGGGTAATCCGCCCTTTGGGCATCAAGGCGAGGCCGCGATGGGGCGATGGTTTGCACAAAACTATGCCCGCGTGTTTGGTGATGCCCCCGAATTGACTGAGGCCATGCGCCAAGATTTTCTGCGCTTTGAGGGCAATGCCCAAACCTTGCGGTTGCTAACGAAATTGCAGCTGATTAACGATGATTATGGTTTGAATTTAACGGCGGCCACCTTGGCCGCGCTGATTAAATACCCCGTGGGCAGCGGGGCCATTGATCAGGCGAAGGTGGCGCGCAAAAAGCATGGGTTTTTTCAATCCGAACAGGATTTGGTGGCGGATGTGCAGGCGCGCTGTGGTTTGGCGCCGGGGCAGCGGCATCCGCTAACTTGGATTTTAGAGGCTTGCGATGACATCGCCTACTCCGTGCTGGATGCCGAGGATGCCGTTAAAAAAGGATTGCTCTCGTTTTCAGACATTATGGCGTTTTTACGCCATACCGCCGGCGAGGATACGCTGGTAACCCAAGTGTGTGCGGCAGCGGAACACGAGCATCGGCGGTATCGCGCGGCGGGGTTATCGCCGGCAGAATTAAATGATATTTCGATGCAAACATTTCGTATCCGGGCAATAGGCGCCTTAATGCAGGCGGTAGCAGATACTTTTTTGAGCCAGCTGCCGGCTATTGGGCGGGGTGATTTTAACCAAGAACTCATTGCCGCATCGCCTGCGGGCGCCTTGCTGCAAGCGCTTAAAGCCTGTAATTGGCAGCACGTGTACCGGCATAAAACCGTGCTCAAGGTGGAGTTAACGGGCTTTGTGGTGATTCATGGCTTAATGGATGCTTTTTGGTATGCCATTACCTGCCGCACGGATGCACACAACCCCGCCAGCGCGCGCTGCACCCCGTTAGCCAGCTATTTGTATCAGTTAATTTCGGAAAATTATCGCCGCGTGTTTGAATCGCCGAGCAACGCCATGCCGTTGCGCTACCGCGAGGCGCAGCTTTTAACGGATATGCTCGCCGGTATGACCGATAGTTTTGCGGTACGCTCCTGGCAGCAAATTCAGGAAGCGGGTTTCAGTTCAACCCTTCATTTAGGAGTTCGCGCGTGAGTGCCCCGGAATCAACCGAGCCGCAGAGCCATTTTTTCGCCTATTTAGCCCGCATGAAGTACATCGTGCGTTGGGGCTTGATGCGCAATACCCGCAGCGAAAATATCCAAGAGCACAGCCTGCAAGTGGCCATGATTGCCCACGCGCTGGCGCTAATCGGCAATGAGCTGTACGGCGAGATGAACGATATGGGTCGGATTGTGACGGTGGCGCTTTATCACGATGCACCTGAAATTATTACCGGCGATTTACCCACCCCCATTAAATATTTTCGCCAAGATATTTTAGATTCGTACAAAGCGCTTGAAGCCCATGCCGAGCGCAAGCTGGTGGGGCTGTTACCCGCTCAATTGCGCCAAGCCTTTGCCTCGGTGATTGAAAGCGAGCAAATTGAGCCCGAGGTGGCGCGCGTTGTTAAAGCCGCCGATTCGCTATCGGCGTATTTAAAGTGCTTAGAAGAAGGCTTTGCGGGGAATTTAGAGTTCAAAAA
>NCFS01000149.1 GCA_002281295.1 Halothiobacillus sp. 35-54-62
ATAATCCATGAAACCGTAGGGTGCGCCATGCGCACCGATGGGCCAAATGGTGCGCATGGCGCACCCTACGACTTAGCGGGCAATCACGGATAAAACTGGACCGGATCAATAGTGCGATTGATTTTAAACTTTTTTTGTTAGGTTTCTGTAAAAATTACGCGGTTTATCCCATCTCGGGTGTTCACCGGTTAATGAGCGTGGCTAAACCAATTGCTGAGCTAGGTGTTTTTTCGGATGGGGGCTGTGCTAGGGCGCATCTTTTAAAATGGCGTGGGCAATGTCTAATAATTTGGCCCCTTGATTCATGGCGTTTTGCTGCATTTGGGCGTAGGCCGCCTCCTCATTAAGCTGGTATTGGCGCATTAGCACCCCTTTGGCGCGTTCGATGGTTTTTCGCTCAGTGAGTGCGCGGCGCGCGCCGTCAATTTCGATGCTCATGGCCTGAAGGCGAATGGTTTGGGCATGGAGCAGGTCAAGGATGGACCGGCTGAGTTGGGTGCCCGGGCTATCGGCGGGCGAGCTGCCCAGCGCCACGGCCTGAACATTAAACAAGCGCGCGGTGGGAAATGGGGTGGGCGCATCGAGCAAGGCCAGCCGTTTAAGTAGGGTGCTGTGATTATCTAAATCATGTTGCGCCATTTGGATTTTTTCAGCACACAAAGCCCGCAGGCGCGTGGTTTGTTCATCTTCCATGATTTTCATCCAATCCATCCGCTCGGAGGCCAGATCGAACCAAATTTCTGCTAATTGTGGGCTTACGGGGGTTGTTGGGTTGGTTCGTTCGGCCACCCCTCGGAGCTGAACAATTTGGTTGTTGAGGTCTTGTTGCTCAAAAGCGGCCCATTGGTTTTTAAAGGCCAGCTCAGCAAACTCAATAAAAACGTCAACACACCGCCGTTGACTGGCGAGCAGAAACTGCATTTTTTCCCGCAGGGCGGCATCAAAATATCCGCTAATAAACCCCACAACGCCGATGGCTCGCTCTTGGCCGGCCAGATCTTTGGCTTGCATGAAATTAAACAGCGCAACCAGGGCGCTTGTGATGTGGGGATCAACTGCCGTATCGGCCGCCTCAAATACCACGGCCAGCAAGGCGTTGATTAAGTGGGTGAAGGATTGGATGGATTCATCCGCTGTGATTAATCGCGCTTCAACTTTTTGGCGCAAGCGGGGTAAATCATCCAGCAGATAAACCGCCAGCGCGACCCGATTGAGCAGGCGGATGCGATCCGCCGAACAACTAGAATATTGATTGAGGTGATCAAAACAG
>NCFS01000074.1 GCA_002281295.1 Halothiobacillus sp. 35-54-62
GACTGGAAGGCCGCATTGAATCGGTTTACTATCCAATTCGAGGACAGGATGCCTCAGCATTAACCTAAACCCGTTTACACAAAATTCGGGACACCCCCGGCGATTTCTCCTACAAACGCCAGACCATTGCCGAATACCTGCCATTGCTGAATGGTCGGATCACTCTGATCGTCGGCAACCATGATCCCTACTTCAAACGCTGTGCGAATGGTCGAGAAGCGGAGGCAAGGGAATTGGCGATGGAAGCCGGTTTTGCCGATATGCACTTTGAGCACCAGATTGAGGTCGAAGGCGTGGGGCTGGTCAAACTCAGCCATTTTCCCTATGCACCGCCCGATCCAGATGACGAGGCCTTCCTGCGCTATGAGCATCTGCGCCCGACACCGACTGGCGAGATACTGCTCCTGCACGGACATATTCATTCCCAATGGCTGACACGCCAATATTCGAACATGCCTCTCATGCTGAATGTGGGCGTGGACAAACATAATCTCCATCCGATCCCTGAAGGGGAAGTGGCGCGTTGGTTTCAGGCTATGAGTGAGTCATCTGCCATTGGCACGTAACCATGCAGTACCTACAGGAAATGGCAGCCAAGATGACTGTGTGTATGAACGAACAACGCCTTGACGCTCCCCCTGTGGATAGGACACAAGAAACCCTGATTCAGTGCAGCCCGATGGCATTCATTAATGCCGACACCGGAGTACTGGGCCAACTCGTAGCCGGTCATCTGATTGATGAGGTGATCAAAACAGTTCAATCGTTGTTGTTCCTGATCTGGTCGTCATTGAAGCGGGGATGCTGGAGACCATCGACGCAACGACAGTTCCTGTGATGGTTTTGGGCAGCAATTCCAAGGTGGCCCGGCTAATTGAAAATCATAACGCTGATGCCAGCCAAATTTTGATGACGTTGGGCCAACTTCATGAGGTCATGCTCGACAGAAATCTCGCTTCACTTGAACGGACGAGCATTATGGTCATCTCGTCAAGATGATCTAGCTATAGAACTAATTGAATTTTGAAGGGTGGTTTCAAATCTTTTGCCACGCGATTTGCTGTTCTCTCAAAATCTGGCGAACTCTGGCTGTTGAATAGCCAAACTGCTCAGCCAGCATCTTTATGGCCTGTGCCTGCTTTATTGAATTGTTTCCACGCAATGATCATGCTGCATTGATCAGCCCCCCCCTGTGTGGTCTATTTTTCTTGGCCGACCTTTTCCTCTATCCGAGCCGTAATAGTCTGGTTCGTGATTCTGGGCAAACCAAGTTTCCTCTAGGAACAGGTGCATGTAAGCGGCAACAATGACGGGGTGGAACGGAAGATATTCGTCAAAAACAAACCAGCCAAACTCACCTATTAATTGCGAGGGCGTATGTTTTGATTTCTCAAGTAATGATTGAATCCTCGCCGCAAACTGATCGGGCCTGGCGATTGCCGGGAATTCGTGCTGCACCTGATCCAAAAGGTCATTGAGCAAGGTGGTGTCAACAGGCGTATTTTTATCCGCCGAAAACATGTTCATCGTCTTACTGAAAAGGTCATTGTCAAGTATCTGGAACGCCTGCAAGTTTAACAAAGCGGTGGTCATTTCATTGTGCAGCTTCCAAGTCGCCAGCTCAGGGTTGACTGCATTACCTGCGATATCTATTTTCTTGTTTTTTCTTTGCTGGGTGAGATTCTTTTTTTGGGCGATATGCTTGGCTCGAGCTGAACGATACAGGCTTGGGTTTTTCTTCGGGTCGTGCAGCGCGCATGTTTTGCCAATAGTCGATTTTGTCTCCCCAGAACGTTCAGGTATTAATCGAAAACAGAATTCGCAGCATTTCCGAGCGAAGAGTTCCTGGATTCTTGAATCCCGGTCTTGTGCCCGACTAACGGCTTCGTCTTCATAGTGCTCGCGAGATTGACTATCCTTTCGTAACGAAGCAAGTGCCTGATCATCCTCTCGCCGAAGAAGTATTTTCGAAAGGCCGTTGAAAAAATTGTTCAACTCGCTGCAGATGAGATCGGGCTCGTTTTGATCATAATACTCCCCCCAAACTTCATCGAAATCTGCGATGGGTTTGTCACCAAAGCCTTTCCGTTTATAAGCCTCCTCCAATGTTTTTGCCAGATCGTGTGGTCCAAAAGATCTCTCGGCGTGTCCATCAGGTCGCAGGGTAAAAAAGGTTCTGCCCGTACCTTCCAGCATCGCTGTTGGCTCGACGCGGTGTATCCGCTCTGCCAACCCCAGACCGGCGCGCGAGTCAAAATTGGTTGGCACGCGCTGAAATTCTTCCAGAACAGCATCCAGGCGCTGCCAACGCTCCTGATAGAGCGCCACACCGTCAGGCCAGCGCATCTGAGGCTCAAAGTCCATTTTCAAAAATTCACGAAGAGCTCGACAGGCGTCGACGAGTTGTGCGCGCATGGGCTCATTTTTCGATCGTGCTATCGCCATCCTTACCCCCTTATTTCAGATCTTCTGTTCCAAAATTTGGCATGACCTGAAAACGAAAATAAATGAAAAAGTTGCGCCGTGACCAAGTTGCGTCATCTCCCCAAGATACGGGGCGTAACTAGGAGATACAGATGAACACTATCGAAACCAAAAAACAACCTCGGCTGATACGACTTCCAGAAGTCATGAACAAAGTGGGGCTTTGCCGCACATCAATTTACATGCTGATTGCTGGGGGGCAATTCCCAACCCCGCGAAAACTTGGGCGCGCGTCCTTGTGGATTGAAGCCGAAATCGATCAATGGATTTCGGATGTTGCTCAGGCACAGAAAGGGGGGGGATCAGTAATGCGAAAAGCTCAATAGAGAAAAATTTCATCAACCGGTCATACTTCTACATGGGGAAACATCATGAATTCAGAAATACCTGTCCAAGCATCCTCCCATCATTCCAGCGAGCTCGCTGCTCGTTCTCGGGCAAGGCCTGAACCCTCGTCGAACTCAGCCTCTGCTCCCGATCCGTTCGATCCCGCCCAGTTTGCCGTAAGAGGCACTGTGGCGGGGGGTATCGGCGTTGTTAAGCAACTCGTCACTTGTCCGGTGCGCAAACCCGGTCGCCAGGAATTCGTGCGTGTCCATCCGGATGCCGAGTACCGGCTCAGCGCGTACATTCTGGAGCTGGAAGATGAGCGTGAAACGTATCTTGTTGAACCCTCAGTCGCAGCAGAACTTCCGAGTGAAACACGCATCGTGTCATTGCGTCTTACAGTTACTCGGCAGGGGGTAATTTTTCTATGGCCAGTACCGGAGCCAAGCCTTGAGGGCTATGAAAACTCGTGGCGGACTTCTGCCCGAGCCGCAGCAGACAAAGCCGAAAGCCAATGGACTCGCATAGTCTCCAATAGGTCCCAAAGCTTATACGACGTCTATGTCGCTCCCGGCGTACTTGGCGAGCCGGGATGGCCGGATAAATCACTGGGGGAGATTATCAAAGTCGCCTTCGGGGAAAAATTCATCATCCGCGACGGGGCACATCCGGTGGTTCGCCGCCTGCTCGGTCTGTCATGAACCTTGATCTACCTTACCGTGCCATCTGGGTACTAGACTTCGAGTACATCGCTCATGATGGCGAGTACCCGGAGCCGGTTTGCATGGTTGCCCATGATCTAGTTTCCGGCCAATGGATAAGGCAATGGTGCAACGAACTTGATGAAGCACCGCCTTTTGATTTGGGCCCCGGCAGCCTCTTTGTTGCGTACGCAGCCATGGCCGAGTGGTCGTGCTTTCTGCCGCTTGGTTGGGGGATGCCGGCTCGATGTATTGATCTGTATGCGGAGTTTATCTGTATACATAACGGTAGCGCGGATGGTCGGCTTTTTCCGAGTCTACTAGCGGCAGCGGGACATTATGGAATTTCGACGATAGGTGCTTCCCAAAAAGAGGCAATGCGCGATCTCATTCTTGGCGGCGGCCCCTGGAACAGCACTCAACGCGCTGCGATTCTGGATTATTGCGCCGGTGATGTCCTCATCACGACTGCGTTGTTTCGCGCCGTGCTCCCGAAAATTGCAGAGAATACCCGGCGATTGGGGCAAGCCTTGCTCCGTGGTCGCTATACCTGTGCTGTATCAAGGATGGAGCGGAACGGCATTCCCGCAGATGTTGAGACTTATCAGCGACTCAGGAGGGGGTGGGGTGAAATAAAACTCAAATTAATAGCCGATATTGATCAGGACTTTGGCGTCTTCAATGGCCAGAAATTTGTCGCCACCCGCTTTGCCGATTTCCTACAACGCGCTCAAATTCCGTGGCCAAGGCTGCCAAGCGGCCAACTTGCTCTAGATGACGACACTTTTCGCGAACGGGCACTGGCATTTCCAAAAATAGCCCCCTTGCGCGAGTTGCGTCGGTCGCTGGCAAAACTTCATCTGGTGGATTTTCCCATCGGCTCCGATGGCCGTCTGCGCACCAGTCTTCGCCCGTTTGCCAGTCGGACCGGACGAAACCAGCCCAGCAACTCAAAGTTCATTTTCGGATCGGCACGTTGGCTGCGGGGGTTAATCAAACCGTCCCCCGGACGCGCACTGGCTTATGTGGACTGGTCGAGCCAGGAGATCGCCATAGCCGCCGCACTGTCTGGCGATAATGCCATGTGGGAGGCCTATGCCTCGGGCGATCCGTATCTCGCTTTCGCTAAAAAGGTTGGGCTTGCACCAGCCAATGCCACTCGACATACACATAAGGCTGAACGACAACGTGTGAAGGCCGTCGTGCTTGGGGTCGGCTATGGCATGAGCGCCGAATCAATCGCGATGCAAGCAGGGGTGCACCTTGAGGAAGCACGCAATCTGTTGCGTCAGCATCAGGAAACCTACCAGGCTTTTTGGGCGTGGGGGACGACCAATCAGAATGCGGGCTTGCTCGGGGTTCCATTGCAAACGTCCTTTGGCTGGACCTGGCGCGCCGGTCGAGGCACTATCGTCAATCCCAGGTCGCTATTGAACTGGCCCATGCAGGCAAACGGTGCAGAGATGATGCGGCTGGCGTGTTGTGAATTGACCGAACGTGGTGTTCAGGTATGCGCGCCAATCCACGATGCACTGCTGGTTGAGGCCGATCTCACCGAGATCGATGAAGTCGTAAAGCTGACACGCGCCGCGATGGAGCGTGCGAGTGAACTGGTTCTGGGAAAGGGGCGGGTTGTGCGCACCGATGTCGATATTGTGCGTTTCCCGGATCGTTATGCAGACGAATCCGGTATTGACCTTTGGAATCGGGTCATGCGCCTGCTTGATGAATTGGCATCATGAACAGTAAAAAATTCAATCCGAAGCAATTTGAACGCAGTCTCCAGATGTCGGCAGAGGACCCCGATGCTGATTTGTTCGCCTCATCTGTACGGGTTTCCATGCCAAACATGGGTGAACGTGAGCGCTATATCCCTGCGTTTCCTTTACGCTTCTTGCAGCAAGTTATATCAGTAGGTGATGCTTTGCCGTTGCTGTTGGTTGCCTTGGCCATGATGCGGATGAAGGGCGAGCGTGAAATAGCGCTGGGCCCGGCGCTTTGGTCGATGATTGGTAATCCCGGCCCGCGGGTCAGGTCGCGGTTACTGAAGCAAATTGCAGGGCTGCCAGAATCAGTGTGCACACTCGAATCTCGCGCCGGCAGGCCACATCTGCTTCGAACTGGGCCAGATTGGCCTGTAAAAATGATGAATCGGCGACAGGGATAATCAAGTTGTAGGATTGACCAGGCGGGCGGTCTGCGGGTCATAGATGGCCTCGGTAACGGAGCCATCACGGATGCGCTGCACCGCTTCGTCGATCACATGCAGCGGGACTAAGAACCACTCTCTGGGCTTAACTGGATTCCCGAAACGATCTTCGATCACCAGGTCAAGTTGAGCCGCCCCAAATACCCGGTGGATGATATTTTCCAGCTTGGTTCGGTTCATGTTGTGCAACGTATAGGTGGCCACCACCTCCACGTCGGCCAGCAGGTAGGTGGCATCTTTTTCCGCATGTGCAATGCGCGTTTCCACCTTGCCGCCCGTCACACCGATCTTGTGAATCAAATCTCGGTGCTCGGCGATAAATGGAAGGTTGGACAGGCTACGCAGCACGTAGATGGTCCCGGTTTCAATATCGTCCGGCGCTTGCGTGTCGCCAAATAATGGCCCCAAGTCTGGATCAGTTAAGCGCCGCCCGGTGTCATCGTACAGTGCCCGCTGCAAGGATCGGCGCAGCATATTGCTTTCTGTTCCATTGGCAAAAATAACACGCAGGCGCGCGTCACTTTCTCCATTGGGTGCTTTGAAGGTTTCTCCCACTTCGGCGACGTACGCAAGCTGCCCGCCGACGATGAAGAAATGCCCATTCAGGATGCGGGTATCTTGACCGAAACGAAGTGACTGGCGAATCCCAGACTGGAGCTCTCGTTCTACCTGTTCGAATAGAGGCTGGAATCGATCAAAGTCTGCACAGGCAGAACGCTCAGCAATTTCCTCCGCTGCCCGCTTTTCAATGCTGGATCTCACATGGCGCAGCACGGTGATATCACTTTGATCGTCTGGCGTGCTATCAACCCCCAATTCGGCCAGCAGGGTATCCTCATCCAGGCTATCCACATCCGTGGCTGCGGTTGTTGGCCCCGACAGCAGACCGGGCGTATCCAGTTCGGCCAGTAGGGCGGGGGCTTCCGGTAGCCTGCGAAGCTGCTCCAGCCGCACGGCATACAGCCGCTCAAAAATACCCCGATCCTCACCGTGCCGTGGTGCGTGGCCGTGGGTTTGGTGGAACCGCAAAATATCCTCAAACCCCGCAATCATGCGCTCCTCACGCGGGGTCCGGCTGGATGTTTTCAGCGGCGCGACTTCAACGCCCAACGCCTCCAGCAGTTCGTCGTCGTCCATCTCAGCCATGGATTGCGTCTCCTCGTGCAGCTTTGGCCTGTGCACGATAGCGCGCCAGTGCAGCTACCCCTTCGGCCATCCGTTTTTCCCAGGCGTCCGCAGAATTGATGTCTGGCAGGCGCCCCCGTTCGTTTTTGAACAACAAGGCGCGTTTGGCCAGTTCGCGGGCCTCGTCTTCGGGGATACTCAGCTTTTTGGCGGCAATGCTGGCTTGCACTTGGCGCAGTGATTTTTCATCCATGGATTTTGCGAGCACGGCATAGGCAGCCTCAAAAGGGTTGATTCGATCAATCAGATCAATATCCAAATCGCGCACATTCACGAACTTGCGCACCCCATCCAGTAAAGCCGTATTGCCCTGGATCGTGCCATCTCCCGCGCCGCCGCCGAGCGCATCCGCCTGGGCGAGTGCCAGCTTGGCCTGCTGGGTGATATTCATGGCGGCAATGGCGTGTTGGCGCACCGCTTCCTGATCGGCCTCATCCAATTCGGGATAACGCTCTCGGATAATTTTTCCCATACGCAACTGGGTCAGTTCTTCGGGCAGGGTGTTTTCCTGATCGAACAAACCGCGCTCCAGCACAGTTTTATCTTGCAGGAAGCTCGTGACCACCTCGTTTAAGTCCTCACGGCAAATCCGGGTCGCATCGGCGCTTTTCGGGGTTGTCAGCCCGTTAATTTCGACATGAATCTGTCCAGTCTCTTGATTGGCACCGACATTCTTGCCGCCTTCCTGATAACCCGCTTCGCCATAATCGAAGCCACTCAATGGCCCGCTGTTTTTGGGGGTGAATTCATAACGCGGCGCTAAAACCTGTTCCATCAACAAGCTCGCGGAAATGGCTTTCAGCATATCGTTGACCGCTTCGGTCACAGCGGTTTGGTCG
>NCFS01000006.1 GCA_002281295.1 Halothiobacillus sp. 35-54-62
ACGTGCGCTCCGAAACCCCGCAAGCGGCTGAAGCCGCCGCGAGGGATAGGCCGGCATCCTCGAATCGCAAGCGATAGACCGAATCACACGCCTTAAAATTCGGTGTGACACTTTTGCAGCCTGCAAACGAGGAGGCTTCAGAAGATTCGGTGAAAATAATCGGAATATCATTGGCTTGCCTATTGGTGGCCGTATTGCCTATTTCGCATAATAGATATTATGTTAAATCAGGTGGTGGATATTCACGCTGTGAACACTCATGCCAGTATGCAACTAATGAGGAACATTTGAAATTTTGGTATCTTTAGGTAGGTTTATAAGAATAGTATTGAGTGTCAGTTTTGAGCGGTCTAAATTAAGGAAGATTCTGGCTATGATGCATCAATCAACAAAGCTGCCCATCGATGATGTACATCAAAAGACTGATTGGTTAATGATGAACGCCTCTCTCGCATCATTATCTGTTGCGCTGGAGTCCAAAACGGCCAAATATCGCACCCAACTTTTCGATCTTTTAAGCCAAGCCGAATACATGCTTAACGGGGCAAAATCAGAAAATCTTTTTCATTTGACCCGCTTGTTAAATCGATTGCACCAAGCAATTCGTCGAGAAATCACCACTCCATCGGAAGATTTTAGCCGAATAATACGCATTATGCGGCACATCGAACTTGTAATTAAAAATGGAAGCTTAAAGGACGATCAAAGTAATTTCCCAGTTGCTTTGATTTTAACGGAGTGTGATCCGAGTGATGAATTATTAGATGCTTTATTGCGTTACGGGTTCGCTTTTCAAGTTTTAAAATTTAATGACTTAAGATCAGATCAACTACTGGGTTTAATTAATAATTCAGAATTGATTATTTCTATTTTGAACACGGATCGCGCTATTTATTTCTTAGTAGATTTGCTTTCCCCTCTTGCAGACGTTATTAAAAAACAGCCTTCAATACTAATTTCAAATCATGATTCATTTGCAGAACGTTCGGCGGCAGTAAAGCTTGGATTAGCTAATTTTTTAACAGAGCCATTAAATATTAATCGTTTAAATACCATACTCCAAGCTTCTAAATTTTATGAAAATTTTGACAAACCAATCCATGTTTTAATGATAGATGACATGGCTACAGCCGGTGCTTATTGGGGAAAGCGACTCAAAGATAAGAACATGATTTTCAAGTTTGAATCAAACCCTGAAGATGCTTACCTTTCTGCCATTGAATCACCACCCGATATAATTTTATTAGACTTATACATGCCGGTTATTAATGGGATAGAATTAGCTAAAGTTTTTCGTGAGCACCCTCTTCTTATCGATGTGCCTATTTTATTTATGTCGACGGAAGAAGATGATATTTGCAGGATGGATGCCAAAATCCAGGGTGGAGATGATTTTTTAAATAAATCAATCCCTGTTGATTATCTTATAAAAATGATAAATTATCGCGCTTTTAGATATCGTCAGTCGAATGCGATAAAGATGAGTGATTCCCTAACAGGGCTATTAAATCACAATGCAATAAAAGAATTTATAAATACAGAAATTGAGCGTGCAAACCGTCAAAATTATTCTTTAACCATTGTTTTAATTGATATAGATAATTTTAAAAAAGTAAATGATTTGCACGGTCACCAAGCGGGTGACATCGTTATCAGGAAACTTTCCAACATGCTTAATACGCGATTAAGGCGTTACGATGGTATTGGGCGATATGGTGGCGAGGAATTTATGTTAGCACTACCAAACACCGATGCGCTGACCGCATTAAATCTTGTCAATCGAATACGTGTTGACTTCTCAAGAAAGCCTATAAATATTAGCAATGATAGGAATATTGTTGTGACTTTTAGTGCGGGTGTTTCAAGTTTCCCTGAACATCAAGATTTAACAACACTGATAGAAGCTGCGGACAATAATCTTTATTTAGCGAAAAAAGCGGGCCGAAATCGTGTGATCTGCACCCCTCCTCCGTCTTCTGTTTAATTATTGTTAATCTGTGATGGCAGTAATTAGTCGATATTGAATAATTCGAAATTGGCGTCGTTTTAGAGCGTGCGCAGGGACGATTGATGCACAGATTCGATGCAGCTGCTCTTCGAAATACTGTTCAGTGAGGACGGAACCACCGGCCTTGATCCGATCATCATCCATCACGTAGGCCTTGATGGTGAACTGCTCGATGATGCCCGTGGCCCACTTACGGAACTGCACCGCACGCTCGGAGTTGACCTTGTAGCCCACCGCGATGATGGCGGGCAGGCTGTAGTGCTGGGTGTTGTAGCTCTTGCCGTCGGCGGCAGTTATCCGGAATTTCCGGATAACTGAATCTTCCTGCAGCTCGTTGTCGCTAAAGATTTTTTTCAGGTGTTCATTCACCGTGCGCACGTTCACATCGTAGAGCAAGCCCATCATTTTCTGGGTGATCCAGACGTTCTCTTCGGCGTACACCGCTTCCACGCCCCCTTGGCCGCTGGCAGCAATGAAGATCAGGTATTCCGCCGCCGAAGAACGAACGATGGAGACATCGGTATTCTTGGGTGGCTGGGGTGGTTTGCGCTGGCTCATATCACGCCGCCCACGCCCTTAAACTTCTCAACAAAAGCCACGATCTTCTGAAACACGCTTTGCTTTTTGGAAAGATACTGCGGATTAAGCGGGCTCATTTTAGGCAGAATGGCATTAAGCTCAGTGCCATTGTCGCTGGCAAACTCGCGTTTTAATGACGTGGCGATATAGCGCCTAGCCGCTTCTGCATTTAGGCTCTCGGCGTCAATCAGTTCTTGCGCCTCACGTTGTTGTTCGGCTTGGGCAAAGCTAAAGAAGGCATCAATTACGCTGGCTTTATCGCCAATCTGATCTAGGTCGGTTTGATTAATAAAATCAACCAGCAAATTTTCTTTGGCGCGATTACCAAGGCTGGCGCGAATCACGCGGCGCACTTCATCTACTAATTCGGACTTGCTCTTAATCTTCTTATTGTGCTCAAAGATCAGCTCCAAAATGTAATCCAGATTAATCTCCTGCGATTTAAGCAAGTCCACCTCAAACACCACATCATTCCAGTCGAGGCTGGCTGTGTCTTTCTCTGCGCCCGATTTTTCCCGGCGCAGCCAATCGCGAATATCGTTATAGCTCGAGCGGTAATCTTGAATTGTCCGTTCTGCCGGCATCTTGATGGCTTGCAGTGCGCTCAAATCGTCGTCGCTCAAATAATGCGCTGCTTTAAACGCCGCCACCGCCGCCAGGTCGGCCATATCCACGCTTTGCAACGCCTTTAGGCTGGCGAACTCATCATAGTTTTGCAGCACGTTCTCCACGCGCAAATACTCACCAAACAGCTTGGCAAATGCCTTTTTATCGGCTTCCTTTTCAATGGCGGCGGGGTCAGGAAAGCGTGTTTCCAACTCACCTACCACGTCCACAAAACCGCGCCGCGCTTCACCTGTCACCGCGTCGGTAAAGCCTTCCATGTATTCGGTGTAGCTTTTCTCTAGCACCACGTTCTTGGTGTTCTTATCGCCAAACAGGGTAATGGCATCAATGGTGGCCTGTTCCAAATCACGAAAGGTAACGATGTTGCCAAAGGTTTTGGTGGCATCAAAAATGCGGTTGGTGCGCGAATAGGCCTGCATCAGCCCGTGGTAACGCAGGTTTTTATCCACAAACAACGTGTTCAGGGTGGGCGCATCAAAGCCGGTTAAAAACATGCCCACCACAATCAGCAGATCGATCTCTTTGGCCTTTACTTGCTTGGCCAAATCGCGGTAGTAGTTCTGAAAGCCGTTGCTATCCACACTAAAATTGGTTTTAAACAGCGCGTTATAGTCGGCGATGGCCGCGCTTAAAAACTCTTTGGCGCTGCTGTTCATGGCTGAAACATCAAAGCTCTCATCCGGAATATCGCCAGCGGCATCTTGTTCTTCATTGGCGGCGAACGAGAAAATGGTAGCCACTTTGAGCGGCTTAAAACGCTCGTTCCCACGCTCCTGCGTGGGAACGCACATCTCATTTTTCAGCTGTTGAAATGCCTCGTAATACAGCTTGGCGGCATCCACACTGCTTACAGCGAATAGGGCATTAAAGCCTTTGGCTCCCGCCTGCAAGCGGTGCGTTTTTTGGCGAAAGTTCTTCAAAATGTACTGAGTAATTTCCCGAATACGGTCAGGGTGCAACAAGGCCTGCTTGTTCTCGGCCGCGCTGAGTTTTTTCTCATCCTGCTCGGTTTCGATGGCCTTGAACTGCGGGCGTACATCGTTGTAATCCACCTTGAACTTAAGCACTTTTTCATCACGAATCGCATCGGTAATCACATACGAATGCAGCTCGCGGCCAAACACACTGGCGGTCGTCTCTGCGCCCAAGGCGTTTTGCGGGAAAATCGGCGTGCCGGTAAAGCCAAACTGATAGAACTTCTTAAATTTCTTCTTCAGGTTTTTTTGCGCTTCACCAAACTGGCTGCGGTGGCACTCATCAAAAATAAACACCACCTGCTTGTTGTAAATGGGCAGGTCGCCCTCGCTCTTCATCAAGTTATTAAGCTTTTGAATGGTGGTGACGATAATTTTGTTATCGTCTTTATCCAGATTACGCTTAAGGCCAGCGGTGCTGTCCGAGCCATTCACGCTATCGGGCGAAAAGCGCTGGTATTCCTTCATGGTCTGGTAATCCAAGTCTTTGCGGTCCACCACAAAAAACACCTTGTCGATAAACGTAAGCTCGGTGGCCAAACGGGCTACCTTGAAACTGGTCAGCGTTTTACCCGAGCCAGTGGTGTGCCAAATAAAACCACCGCTTTCCGTGTTGCTCCAGTTTTTAGCTTGATAAGCACTGTTGATTTTCCACAAAATGCGCTCGGTGGCGGCAATCTGATAAGGGCGCATTACCAGCAACACGTTGCTCACATCAAACACCGAATAATGCAGCAACACATTAAGCAAGGTGTGTTTTTGCAAAAAGGTGGCGGTAAAGTCTTTTAAGTCTTTGATCAGGCTGTTGTCCGCCCGAGCCCAGTTCATAGTGAAATCAAAACTGTTTTTATTGCGCGCCGTGGTGTTGGCAAAATAACGGCTATCGGTGCCATTGCTGATCACAAACAGCTGCAAATATTTGAATAAAGACTGCCCGCTGTTAAAGCTCTCTTTGCTGTAACGATGTACCTGATTAAAGGCTTCACGAATCGCCACACCGCGTTTTTTAAGCTCCACCTGCACCAGCGGCAAGCCATTCACCAAAATCGTCACATCATAGCGGTTGGCGTGGCTGCCCTTCTGCTCAAACTGTTTAATCACCTGCAGCGTGTTGCGGGCGATGTTGTTCTTGTCCAGCAGGTAAATGTTCTGGATGCGGCCATCGTCAAACACAAAATCATGGATATAGTCATCGTGGATTTTGCGGGTTTTATCCACAATGCCATCGCTGGGTTTATCCAGATAGATTTCCACAAAGCGCCGCCATTCGCCCTCGGAAAATTGCACATTATTCAGCGTTTGCAAAGCGACGCGCACATTGGCCAGCAAGGCCTCGGGCGTGTTTAGTCCGGGCAGGTATTCGTAGCCCTGATTTTGCAAATCCTGAATGAACTCCCGCTCCAAATCGTATTCGCTTTGGTAGCTTTCGCACACGCTCGATTCTTTGACGTATTTATCCAGAACGATGAAGTTGTTTGATTCCGCGATGGTTTTGTAATCCGTCATACCTGAACCTCCCAGTGTCCCGTTTTATCTGAGCCGATTCTTTTTAATCTGCCCGCGTGTTGTAACTTAGCCATCGCACGGGCAATCGTTCGCACATCTTTTTTAAGGGTATCGGCTAGTTGTTGACGCGTGAGATGCGCATTGCCTTGAACCAATATCAAGATCGCATCTGGTGTTTTAAGCTCCGCGATAGGTACAGGGGCGTTTGCTAGGGCGTTTGCCGGGGCGTTTTGTGCCAAGGTTTGCGCAATCACCGTGAGCATAAAATGAATAAAAGGCGTGCTATCGGCGTGCTGATCGGCCGCTTCAAGTGCTTGATAGTATTGTGACTGATAGTCTTTGATGACGCTTTCCAGCGGCAGAGATAAAAACAGCGGATGCCATTGCGACAAAATTAAGGTTTGCCACAAACGCCCCATGCGGCCATTGCCATCGCTAAACGGATGAATAAACTCAAACTCATAATGAAACACACAGCTTGCGATCAAAGGATGGTCTTTTGCCTGTTTTAACCACCGGCTTAAATCGGCCATCAACCCCGACACCTGATGCGCAGGCGGGGCGACATGATGCACGACCCCAGCTTTGTGAATACCCACCGCCTTATCGCGAAACACACCAGCATTGAGCAAAACCTCAGCCATCATCAAGCCATGGGCGCTGAGTAAATCATGGATGTTCGATGGCTCAAAATTGGGCAGGGCATCGTAAGCGGCAATGGCCCCGTTTACCTCAGCCAATTCCCGCACAGTACCCAGCACCCGCTGCCCATCGACAATCGCCGTGATCTGTTCTTCAGTTAAGGTATTACCTTCAATCGCCAGCGTGCCGGTAATGGTTTTAATGCGGTTTTGTTTGCGTAACTGCGGCGAGGCATTTAAAGCACTGGCATCCAGCCGACCGACCTGCTGGCTAATTTCGGCGACCAGATTCAAAATTTCGCTGGTAATGGTAAAGGGCGGTTGATAAGGCATTTCAGGCAGCCATGGCTTGTTTAAAGCCCTTGCCACGCGCCGATTTTACGCGGTAGCCTACCGAAATAATCACATCCAAATTGTAATAATCCACTTGATAGGTTTTGCCATCGGCGGCAAAAAGAGTACGCAGGTGGCGGAAAATCACCGATTTATACCGTTCAAATATCGGCACCATCTGCTCAAGGCTCAGCCAAGCCGTGTCCTGATCCATCGCAACACTCAATTGGGCTTGACCATCGGCACGGGTAAAAATTTGGATGCGTGGGTTATCTGAATTCATGGCGTTATCCCTATCGCTCGTTCCCATGCTCCCGCGTGGGAACGCAGACTTTTTTCAGATCTCATCTTATTTTTGTGGCCTCGTCAGGCCTCGGAAAGCTTAACAACACATCGCGGTAATGCGCGTATTGTTTTTGGCGCAAGGCAATTTCACGCGGCAAGCCTTCGGTGAGGGACGTGGTTAGGGCGTCGAATTTATCGAGAATGGCGACGATGCGTTTCTTCTCTTTGAGTGAAGGATTCGGAATACTGATGCTTTCGAGATTCTTCTTGTTTAGCTTTGGTTGCGCCGCCCCCGAGATGTAGGGCGTCAAGTCAATACTATTCAAATAATATTCAACGTACCTTCGATCAGCGTAGGTATCAAATTTCAATACATGAGCATGATTATTCACCCAGCTCTTCCCGCTGATACTGAAAGCGATTGGGGTATTTCGCGCCAACAAATTTGCACCATCTTCGGAGACAAGAAGATGGTCTCCATCAAAGATGTAGTCTTTAACATAATCGACAATTCCTGATGCGCCATAATACGGAATATCACCTAGCTCCCTTAAGCCGCTTGTAATTGGCCTGCGCAAAGAATCAAGATTATCTGCAATCTCCCCCAACGTCTTCCACTCCACTTCGCCTTGCGTTCCCACGCCGGAGCGTGGGAACGAGAGCAACTGGTCGCGGTAGTAGTGGTATTGTTTTTTACGGGCGGTCAGCTCGGTGGTCAGCTCGGTGGTCAGCTCGGTGGTCAGCTCGGTGAAGGCGTCCAAAATGCGAACGATTTCGGCTTGAATTTCAAGCGATTTTTTGGGGTTTTCAGGGCAGGGGATGGGGATTTGGAGTTTTTCAACTACAGCTTTTGATAAACGAGGAATGCTTGCTCTACGGACTTGAGATGAAATCCAATTTTGTTGCGTTAATAAAAAGTGATACAGAAATTTGCTATCAATATCACCTGACGTCAGGAAAAAATAAACATCGTCTGCTGCCCAAAATTCAACATCACTATAACCAATCTCACCTGCTGCTCCTGCGCTGATAATAAAAGCCGTGTCAGATTTAACATTACTTTTATGATAATAACCAAGTGGAGTCATGCAATTTTGATAAACAGCATAATTGCCTGTTTCCTCTAATTGACTTTTAACAAGTCTTTTTCCACGTTGAAGACTAACCACTTCCCCCAACGCCTTCCAATCCACCCCAACCCCATCCAGCAGGTTTTCCATAAAACTTGGCGTGCTCATAACCCTTTCCCCTGCAATTCACGTTCTATCTGTTCAATACTGTACTGGTTCCCATGCTCCTGCGTGGGAACCCTGTTTGCCCTGCCTAAACCAAGCAAGCATTCCCACGCCGGAGCGCGGGAACGAGCACGTGCTGCCCCGCTCTACTGGTTCCCACGCTCCGGCGTGGGAACCCTGTTTGCCCTGCCTAAACTAGGCATGCATTCCCACGCGGGAGCGTGGGAATGAGCACGTGCTGCCCCCGCTCTACTGGTTCCCATGCTCCGGCGCGGGAACCCCGTTTGCCCCGCCTAAACTAGGCATGCATTCCCACGCGGGAGCGCGGGAACGAGCTCGTGTTGCCCCCGCTCTACTGGTTCCCTCTACTGGTTCCCACGCTCCTGCGTGGGAACCCGGTTGCCCTGCCTAAACTAGGCATGCGTTCCCACGCGGGAGCGCGGGAACGAGCACGTGCTGCCCCCGCTCTACTGGTTCCCACGCTCCTGCGTGGGAACCCTGTTTGCCCTGCCTAAACTAGGCATGCATTCCCACGCGGGAGCGCGGGAACGAGCACGTGCTGCCCCCCGCTCTACTGCTGCCCCCGCTCTACTGGTTCCCATGCTCCGGCGTGGGAACGCGTACCTTGCTACCATTTTTGACAAACGTCTAATAACCCAGCTAAACCCGCGTAATCTCGAGCACTGGAGTAGCGCCAATGCACCGCATCATCAACATATCCGCGTTTAACTGGGTTTTGGTGAATATATTCAATTTTTTGCCGCATCATATCTTCGCCTTGTATCAACTCAGGATGCACGCCTTCCTGCCAAAATTGATAGGTACGATCGGTTTTATGAGCTTTTTTGTAAAAAGCCAATTGATCCAGTATTTGCCTGACGTTGTGCTCTGCAAAATATTGAATCAAATTTTTCGCAGTCCATGATTTCAAGCGGGCAATATCTTGGTCAAGTGCATTGCTTTGCAATACAAAGTGGCAGTGATTCTCTAAAATCACCCACGCATAAACCTTTAGGCCCTCTTTGTTTAAAAAACGCAGAGAATCAAGCAAAATATTTACAGTGTCTGGGCGCGTAAATACTGGAATCCAATGTAATACCGTCATAGTGATAAAATGTGGCTGCTGAGGTTCGGTGATTTTGTAGCGGCTTCTACCCATTATTTATACTCCGTATGCGTTCCCACGCGGGAGCGCGGGAACGCGTTCATAACCCATTTACTGGTTCCCATTACTCTACTGGTTCCCACGCTCCTGCGTGGGAACTCTGTTTGCCCTGCCTAAACTAGGCATGCATTCCCACGCGGGAGCGTGGGAACGAGCAAGAATCATGCTTCGTCTCTTTCGATTTCGGCCACGATGGCATCAATATCCGCCCGCAACCGATCGATTTTGGCGACGGTGATTTTCAGCTCGGCATTGAGCTCGGCAATATCCACCACTTCGCGGGTGTCACGGGCTTCGACGTAGCTGCTAACCGAGAGGTTGTAGTCGTTGGCGGCGACTTTCTCAAACGGCACGGACTGGGCAAAGTGCTCGACATTGGCTTTGCTGTCGAACGCCTGCATGATCTGTTCGATGTGCGCATGGGTGAGCGTATTGGTGTTGGTTTCTTTTTTGAACAGGCCACTGGCATCAATAAACTGGGTAGTGGTGTCGGTTTTGTGTTTGGACAATACCAAAATCGTCACGGCGATGGTGGTGCCAAAAAACAGGTTGGGCGCGAGTGAAATCACGGTTTCGACATAATTGTTGTCTATCAAATATTGGCGGATTTTGGCTTCTGCCCCGCCCCGGTAAAAAATACCGGGAAAGCAGACAATCGCCGCGCGGCCTTTGCTGGAAAGAAAACTCAAGGCGTGCAGCACAAAGGCAAAATCGGCTTTGGATTTGGGCGCGAGCACACCAGCGGGGGCAAAGCGCTCGTCGTTAATGAGGGTGGGGTCGTCGCTGCCAATCCATTTCACCGAGTACGGCGGGTTAGAGACGATGGCATCAAAGGGTTTGTCGTCGCCAAAATGCGGCTCGATGAGGGTGTCGCCCAACTGGATGTTGAATTTGTCGTAGTTGACGTTGTGCAAAAACATGTTCATCCGCGCCAGGTTGTAGGTGGTGTGGTTGAGTTCTTGCCCCCAAAAACCGTCTTCAATGATGTGCGCGTCAAAATGCTTTTTGGCTTGCAGGAGCAAGGATCCGGAGCCGCACGCGGGGTCGTAAATTTTGTTGACGTGGGTTTGCTTGTGCATGGCAAGCTGGGCAATGAGCTTGGACACATGCTGCGGGGTGAAAAACTCGCCGCCCGATTTGCCCGCGTTGGCGGCGTAGTTAGAGATAAGAAATTCATAAGCATCGCCAAATAGGTCGATGTGGCTGCCGTCAAAATCACCAAAGTCTAGCCCGGCCACGCCTTTGAGTACGGCGGCGAGGCGGGTGTTTTTGTCTTTGACGGTGTTGCCTAGGCGGTTACTGGTGGTGTCAAAATCGGCAAACAGGCCTTTGATGTCGCGCTCAGAGGGGTAGCCGTTGGCCGAGCTTTCAATGGTGGCAAAAATGGTGGCCAAGTCGCTATTTAGGCTTTCGTTGGTGTGGGCACTGGCGGCGAGATTGGCAAACAACTGGCTGGGGTAAATAAAGTAGCCCTTGGTTTTAATGGCGTCGTCTTTGATGTTTGGCGTCATCACGCCATCTTGCAGCTGGGCGTAGTGAATGCTGTCGTCACCGCCTTCGATGTAGCGGGCAAAGTTTTCGCTGATAAAGCGATAAAACAGCGTGCCGAGCACGTATTGCTTAAAATCCCAGCCATCGACGGCACCGCGCACATCGTTGGCGATGGCCCAGATTTGGCGTTGCAGGGCGGCGCGTTGTTGGGTGCTGGTCATGCTTGGTTTCCTGTCGAATCGTTCGTTTTGTCTTCATCCGCGCCACCCGCGCGCACCCATTCATCCACCTCGGGCACCTGGAACTTCCACAGCCGCCCGACCCGGTGCGCGGGCAAATTCTTGCGGTTGATCCAGCGGTAGATCGAGTCGCGCGTCACGCCCAGATGCTCGGCTATCTGGTCGACGGACACCCACGGTTCAGCAGTCATGGCAGGGCTCCGGCGGTAGCGGTTGGGGCAGCATAAAGTCGGTTTCAATCGTAAAGATTGCAATTTATCAGGTTGAAGTGCAGCAGAGGAGCTTTCGATGCCGTAGGCATCATCTTTTTCTCGGCTTCCTGATCGTCCAGCACCTGAATGGTGGTGTCATCCACCAACCGAGGAGCCCCGCGATGAACCCCAAGACCACTGCTATCGATGCCTATCTCGCCCGCGCCGCCGCCATCCGCATCAAGTGGGCTCGGCTTCAGCAACTGGCCGACGACCACTTCGGCCACGCCCCCGAAGCCATTCACTGGAGCCACGTCGGTGACATAAAGATCCGCAAGCGCGGCGCCAGCAACTGCTCGACGACGACGGCGTTGTGGGCAGCGGTAGCGAAGTCGCCCAGCGCGAGGGTCTGCACCACTCGACGGTCAACGAACTGCTTCGCCTGACGCTGCTGGAGCCTGCCATCATCCAGGTCATCCTGACCGGGCAGCAGCCCCAGTGCATGAGCCCTACTGTGGTTCCAGCGCAATCCACTGCCGACCGACTGGGTGGCGCAGCGCGAGGTGGTAACGGGGTTTGATGCCTGACCGCTCGGCTTGCTTAACGATGAACCGGCGCGCGTAACTTTTTGATTTTGCGAGATCACCATCTGCGCCTACCCGCAGGCCAAACGGAGAACAGAGACGGCTCTAGCGGAGAAAGTGGCCGCTTTCGGACGTTTCGGCCGGTAGCCACCTGCAGCACGGATGGCCGCAACCCCGCGTGGCGCGGGGATTTCAGGCAAGAAAAAGGGCCCGGAGATTATCCGAGCCCTTCAATTTGGTGGAGGTGGCGGGAATTGAACCCGCGTCCGCAAATCCTACGCTTTCGGTACTACATGTTTTTCCTGTTTTTTATTTTAGTTAACGGCTACCCAACAGGCAGGGAAAACCGCTAACGATCTCGGATAGGTTTTAATCAATCCACGCCGAGCGCGCTTCATGACGATCTTGTGAGAATCGACGCCTGGAACCTGAACGCACAAGCACGGCTTCAGTCAGACGGCACCCTACTGGAGTTTAAGCAGCGAGTGCGTAGTTGTCGTCGTTGGCAACTAAATTTTTTGCAGATTTTAACGAGGCTCTACCCCTCGACATGCACCTAGAGTTTCGTGATCCGCGTCGAAGCCATGTCACCCCCTAAGTTATTTCGATGTGGTGATGATTGAGCGCTTTTCAAGCCCTGTTAAACACCATAACCAACATCGAAGGCAAGTATTGTCCGCTGATGTGGGGGTTTGTCAATTGGTGATTGGTATTTCGAGGCGCGCGAGGGTTTCTGCCTCCATGAGTTTAAGGTCGTCTAGCTCTTCTTTTGTGAAGCCTGCGGCGAGGCGACCGGGTTCATCGTAGGGGCCGCGAATTCGCCCGCTCATGTATTCGTTGAGGAGGTTTCGAAAGGTTGTGCGGGCATCTAAATCACGCGCTTGGCAGCAGTATCGAAACCAGCGGGTGCCGATCTCGACATGACCAATTTCTTCATCGTAAATGGTGCCTAATATATCGGCGAGTTGGTTATCGTGGTTGCTGCGTAATTTTTGGGCAATGGCTGGGGTTACATCAAGCCCTCGGGCTTCGAGTACGCGCGGCACTAGAGCCATCCGAATGAGCACATCGTGGTCGGTTCGGCATACGCTTTCCCACAGGCTATCGTGGGCGGGATATAGGCCGTAGTGGCTATCGTGTTCGGCTAAATAATCGGCCAGCATTTGGTAATGCCTACCCTCCTCTGCCGCTACGCGAAGCCAATCGCGGTAAAAATCACCCGGCATGTCATTGAATCGGTAGACCGCATCCAATGCGATGTTGATGGCGTTAAATTCAATATGAGCGAACGCATGCGCCATGACGTTGCGCCCGGCTTGGGTGTGGGTTATTCGGCGGGGTAAATCGCGGGGGGCGACCAATTTAGGGCTTTCGGGGCGACCGGGATCAAGCACCCGTTCGATGGCGATTGATGGCGGCTCGGTGACTTGTTGATCGGTTAAAACACGCGCCTGTTGATATAGTTGGCTGGCAAGCTTGGCTTTAGTGGCAGGATCGCTTGTCATGAGCGCGTGCTGAGCGTGTGTGCGCAGATTTGTGGCGTTCATAGGCTGATGTTTTGCGTGCGTTGTGCGATGAATACAGTAAATTCTTTTTCCAGTTCGCGGTATTGGGCAATCGCGTGAAGACCGGCCTCGGTGAGGTTGGCATGGCCGCCCCCCGAGCCACCGACTTCTTTAATAACATAGGGTTTTGGGCCGATTTGATTGACTTCTTCGATGAGCGTCCAGGCCCGTTTATAAGACATATTTAAAGTTTTCGCGGCTTGGCTAATGGAACCCAGCTCAGAGATCAGCTCCATGAGGCGCACTTTACCCACGCCCAGATAACTTTTTTGATCGGTGCCGATGAGCCAGAGCCGTGCATGAATTTGTGGGCTGTAGGCATCTCCGGGCAAGCGATTAAGGCGGGATTTTTTAGGCATGGTTTTGTTTCTCTTGGGCGATGCTGAGGGTTAATTTAATTAAAATTTAGCGTTATGTTTTTATATCATAACCGAGGCTTGCGGGTGCTATTTTGTAACGAACGGTGATGCGCGAAGTGTCGGCTGATACACTTTGCACCAATTAATTTCCATGATCGAATGCGCGCAATTTATTTAAGGGGCGATTTATGAACATCACGCACGTTTTAGGAGCCATCTCAAGCGAAGAGTTTTTGCGCGATTATTGGCAAAAAAAGCCACTGTTAATTCGACAAGCCATCCCAGGCTTTGTATCACCGCTCTCGCCTGAGGAATTGGCGGGGCTTGCGTGTGAGGAGGATGTACCGGCGCGTTTGATTTTAGAATCCGCCGGTGAGCGCCCTTGGATGCTACGCCAAGGCCCCTTCACGGAGGAAGATTTTACACGCTTGCCGGAAGCGGGTTATTCGTTATTAGTGACGGATTGCGAGAAGTTAATTCCCGATTTGATGTCATTGGTTGAGCATTTTCGCTTTGTGCCCGATTGGCGGATTGATGATTTAATGATCTCTTATGCCCCTGAAGGCGGTTCGGTCGGCGCGCATATTGATGAATATGATGTGTTTTTGCTGCAAGGCTTGGGCACGCGCCAATGGATGATTGAGTATCCACCCAAGAATATTAATTTTGTGCCCGATTTGGATATCCGGTTACTAGAGCAGTTTGAACCCACCGAAGAATGGGTGCTTGAGCCAGGCGATATGCTGTATTTACCGCCCGGCGTGCCGCATCACGGGGTAGCGCTTGAGCCGTGCATGACCTACTCCATCGGGTTTCGTGCGCCCTTGCTGCATGAACTCGCCGCTGGCGTGACCGATCGCTTAATCACCGGCATGAATCAAACAGCACGCTATGCCGATGCCGACTTGGCCGTTGGCGAAAATCCCGGGGCACTGAGCGAGGCGGCACGCAGCCAATTACGCGGGTTATTGCACAATTTATTGAATCAAGACGATGCGGTTTTTGATCAATATATTGCAGAAACGCTCACCGAACGGCCAATGGATCACGCCGTATTTTATCCCGATAACGAGCCCTTGGATGCGGCAACGCTAAAAGATGAACTCCAAAACAGCGGCGATACCTTGATGCGAACGCCCGCCGCACGGCTATTGCTGATTGAAGGCGCTTGCCCCGTGTTAGCCGTTGATGGCATGAGCATTGCCCTCGATAAAGAAACCCTCCCCTTGGCTCAGCTTGTGACTCGGCAGGTATTTTTTGATACCGAGCAATTGCTCGCCCAAATCACCACACCCGCCGCAGCCGAGCTTTTGGCTAAACTTTATGCCGATGGCGTGGTGCAGTGGCGCCCGCACCTGCTTGAAATTTAATTTAACACCCGCAACATAAAGGCTTTTTTATGGATTCCAACGCACGTGATGCCGCAGCGCCCCTGCCGATTGCACCGGTTATTTTGGTTGGTGTGGGTGAAATTGGTCAGGTTTTAGCGGCCGGTTTTTTAAAAACAGGCCATCCGGTGATTCCCGTGACCCGCGCGCAATCGTTAAGCGATGTGCTGAGCGAATCACCCCATGCGGGCGCCCTCATTTTAGCCGTGGCGGAAAAAGATTTACCCGCCCTGCTCCCCCGCATTCCCGCAAGCTGGCATAGTCGGCTGGTTTTGCTGCAAAACGAATTATTGCCGCGCGATTGGCAAGATGCGGGGGTTATTAACCCCACCGTTATTTCCATTTGGTTTGAGAAAAAACCCGGCACGCCCGTTAAAGCGCTTATGCCAAGCCCGGTTTGGGGCGCGCAAGCAAAGCGCCTCCAAATGGCGCTGCAAGCCGTGGGGCTAACCACGCGCATTGTGCCCAATTTAACGGCGATGCAGCATGAGCTTGTATTGAAAAATGTCTATATTTTAACCACGAATATTGCAGGCTTAACGGTGGGTGGCGATGTACAAACCCTTTGGCACAGGCATGAACCTTTGGCGCGTGCTATCGCCGATGAGGTGATTACGCTGCAAGAAAAATTGATTGATGCCCCCTTAGACCGTTCGGCACTCATAGCCGGCATGTTAGAAGGCTTTGCCGGCGACCCAACCCACCGTTGCATGGGGCGCACGGCGCAAGCGCGGTTGCAACGGGCGTTAAATCTGGCCCATCAGCACGGGCTTAACCTGCCGCAATTAACCATCATTGCAGCGCCGGCCGCGCCATGAACGTAACGAGCAAAAACCCATAAAAGCACGCAAACCCCAATAAAAATGCCAGTCAATTAGCACTGACTGGCATCACTTTAGCCCTGTTTTTTAAGCCCAACCGTTGGGCTTAAAAAGGGTGAGGGAAATTATTTCGCGGCGGCGTAACGCTCAGCTACGGCATGCCAATCAATCACATCCCAAATGGCTTTAAGGTAATCGGGGCGGCGATTTTGGTACCGCAAGTAATACGCGTGTTCCCACACATCAATGCCGAGAATGGGCGTGCCTTTAACTTCGGCGATATCCATGGTGGGGTTGTCTTGATTTGGGGTGGAGCACACGGCCAATTTACCGTTGGCATCGAGAATTAACCAAGCCCAGCCTGAACCAAACCGTGTGGCGCCCGCCGTGCTCATTTGATCTTTTAATGCGCTAAATGAGCCAAAGGTTTTGGCAATGTCATCGCCCAAGGCGCCAGAGGCCTCACCGCCGCCTTGGGGCGATAACACGCTCCAAAACAGTGCGTGATTAAAGTGCCCGCCCCCGTTGTTGCGCACGGCGGGTGGGAGTTTGGAGATATTGGCCATAATCACTTCAATGGGTTTATCGTCCCATTCGGTGCCGGCAATGGCGTTATTGCAGTTGGTGACATACGCGCCATGGTGTTTGGTGTAATGGATTTCCATGGTTTGCGCATCGATGGATTTATCCAGCGCGCCGTAATCGTAGGTAAGTTCAGGGAGTTGAAAAGCCATAGGGTGCTCCTTTGGGAGAGTTAATTGAATGACCGAGATTAACGATTAGCCTAAGCCGATGCCTAAGCCAATCGCCAAGGCCATTTAGTTATAACACATCCCCGCACTGGGTTTTGCTGTTGCGGGGTGGCGGGGCTACATTTTTAGGCCACGCAGCCATTTAAATATATTTAGCAAGGAAGATAGCGCTTGCGCCACATAAGTGAAGGCGGCGGCGCGCAAAATTTTACGCGCGGCGTGTTTATCGGGTTTATCCAGCCAGCCGCCTTGTTCCAATAGGGGCAAAGCGCGTTTAAAACTCGCATCAAACTCGATGGGTAAATTAGAAAGCTGGGCAATAAGGGGCACGGCCATGGTGAGCACACCCACCACGAGCATAATAAGGGCAGGCGCGGGTTGCTTTTCAAGCAAGGTGACCACCGGAATGGCCACCACCAACCAGCCGGCCACGCGCTGCCCCCAAGCGCTGCGCTCAACCATCTCTTGACGACGCAAAAAGGCGGGGTCGCCCTCGGCGTGCTGCAACGCATGCCCCACCTCGTGCGCGGCAATGGTAATGGCCGTGAGCGAACGCCCACTAAAATGGGCGGGGGAAAGCCGCACCGTGCGGGTGTGCGGATCGTAATGATCGCCCGCTTGGGTGATTTCAACCCCAATGTGGGGCAATGCGTGTTTATCCAGCAAATAACGCGCCAAATCTCCGCCTGAAAAGGGGTAGCGATCAGCCGGTTTACTGTACCGCGCAATCACCTGGTTAACCCACCAGCTTGGCCACCACGAAAGCAGTGCCAGCACCCCCATACCAGCGAGTAATAAAATAGCCATGCAGAGTCCTTGAATTTTTACCGAATGCGGTAAATCACATCGCCCCCGGTGGCAACAGAGCTTGAGGTGATTTCGATCGAAAAATATTTGTTGAGCTGATATTCCGTAATAATTTGCCCCACGCCGGTTAACACCCCAATGGCATAGCGCACCAGCAGGCGATCACCAATTTTTTTACCCACGCTTAAGCGGGTGCCGGTTAAGCCGCCGGTGGTATCAAGCCCGAGGGAATCAAAGCCAAATTTTTGCCCCACATCGCGCAAAATATCATCCCCCTGAGCAATGCCTAAGCTTGTCACCGCGTTAAGCAAGACCGAGCCATCGGCTGCGGTGCCGTCGTTGAGCCGTCGCCCCGTAAGGAGCAAGGAAAGCGCATCCGACTCGGGAATGGCGGGGCTGGAAAACACTGTGGTTTTCGGGTGATACAGCGTGCCACCAAGGTTTAAGCCGACCGTGTTTGAATCAATGGTTCGTTGTGCGGTTACCGATAAGCCCGGATCATCGAGCGGGCCTACAAACAATAAACGCCCTTGGCTGATCGATAAATCTTGGCCGTAGGCTTTGTATTTGCCATTTTTTAAATCGATTTCTCCGAATGCAGCAAGCGGTTTTTGTGGGCGAAGGCGTAAATCCAGTGCGCCACTTAATCCGGTTGAAAAACCCATGCCCGTTAAGGTGACCGCATCCCCTAAGCTTAATTTGATATCTCCTGTAAGCGGATACCCTGCTGCGATGGGTTCGGCTTTGGCACCCACAATCACTAAATCATCGCTGGATTTAACAACCCCCTCGGGCAGTTTTTCGATTCGCGCATCAACGAGTGGTAATTGCACCGTGCCACTAATTTGCGCGCCGGCTTGGGTGGCTAAAATCGTTACATCGGGGCTGGCATCTACCCGCATGCTGGGAATGCGCAGCACCGGCACGCCATTGCCTTGGATGCGGGCACTCACTTGCCAGCGGGGCAAATGGGCTAAATCGCCCGTCCCTTGAACCCGCAATTGCCGATCGGGGGCGGCGACGGATTTTGAGGGCTCATCACTCAGAATGCCGCGCAATTGCCCATCAAAAGTTAATTGCCCCGCCGCATCAATAGCGCCTTTAATTTCCCCCTGATCGTAGCCCACCCCCGTATCGGGCAGGGCAAAAGCAAGCTGGCTAATTTTAAGCGTGCCGCTGGGTTTGGGGGCGCTAAGCGTGCCGCCTAATTGCAGGGTTGCTTGAGCCTCGCCCGTAAGCGGGCTTAATTGGGGCACCAAAAATGCGAACGCGCTTAAATTTGGCAAGCGAATTTGAGTTGCTACATCAAGGGCATGATCGCCTGCTAAGCCGATAGTGCCACGGCCTTCAGCGTTAAATAATTGGGGCGAATCACCAAAGAAGTGCAAGTTAAGCGAATCGGCCGTGAGGGCGGCATCTAACCCCAGTTTTTGATAAGAAAACACGGTGCCATCGGCCAATTGGGGTAAAGAAAACCGGCTATCGGGTAGGATGAGTTTGAGCGTGCCATAAGGTTTGCCCGCCTTTAAGCCACCGTTTGCCGCCAAAATTAGGCGCCCTGGAACCGCTTTTGATAAATTAGGCACGTCGAGCAAGCCAGCGGGTAGCCAAGGTGCCGCCAAACCCAGCACGGTAGCTAGGGGTGAATCGAATGAAACCTGCCCTTGGAGTTGCTCGCCTGCGTGCAGCCCCGCAAAACACAGTCGCGCGGGTGCTGCTTGGCTATCGCCCTGCCCTATCAAACAGGCCTCGGCCAATTGTTGTTTGCTCGGGCTTACCCCCAGCGCGACCGGTTGGCTTAACCGCCAAGACCCTAACGCATGCTGCTTGAACGCTAAGGCCGTTAAATCCAGCTGGGAGATAACCCCGCGCCAATCTTGCCCTTGTCCGCTGCCCTTGGCGGCGAGGGTTAATTTTCCGTGCGGGCTTTGTGCGCTCAGGCTTAGGGTTTGGCTGGTTTTTATACTGGCCGCACCCGTTGCCGCCGATAAAGCCTGAGGTGTGGGCAGGGTGCCGTTGAATCGTAAATTTAATGCATTAAGCCAGCGTTGGGGCGGCTCAATTTTTTGGCGAGTGGGTGAATTGGTTTCTGGGGATGCAGCGGTTAAATCATCGGCCTGCACGTCAAGTTTAATGGGCCAGGTGCCCCCCGCCAGAGCGGTGGCGGCAAAGTTTCCCCCCAATTGACCTTGGGCTTTAAGCTGCGAAAGCTGCCAACGCTCAAAGGCCAAATGGCGCGCCGATAAATCCAAGGTGCCGACCGGCGCATTGATGCGGCCAGAAAGGCGCGTGTTCATTTGCACCCTGCCCGACACGGGGGGCAAGCCGAACGCGCTCCAAGGCAATCGAGAGAGCTCCGGCACGGTTAAATCTAGGCTGATTTGTGTGGCAGGGCTGTTCGGCTGCCAACCCCATTGCCCTTGCGCACGCAGGTGGGCATCGCCGAGCTCAAGCGAGCTCGGCGCGAGGGTAAGCATTTGATTAGCAACAGATCCTTCAATATGCGCACTAATGGCAAGGGGGGTGAGTGGGTTTTTTGATGGGCTATTTGGCGCGGCCGTGGTTAATGCGGGTAACCCCAGGGTGGCTTTAGGCACACTCAGTGAAAACTTGAGCGCCGTATCTTGCGGCACATCGGCACCGAGTGCCCCATCTAAGGCCAGTGTGGCGGTGAGCGTGCCTTGAGCCGGTTTGGCCGATAATTGAGTCAATGCCGCGTTCAGTGACACCGCAGCAACCTCAACGGAAAGCTTAATCGGCCTATTACCGGTTAAACCATACTGAAGTTGCGCTTGCAGCCTGCCCCCCGCCACCTGCCCACCTAAAATGGCGCCGCTGAGCGCTTGATTGGCAAGCTTGGCTTCAACGGTGAGGTTGTTAAACGGTGTTGCGGCGATTGTGCCGGAAAGCTGGCTTAGCTTGAGCACCATTTGGGGCGATGGGGCGATCTTCAAAGCGGCATCGCCCTCGGCTTTGGGGCTGGCTTCGGGACTGGTTTCGGCGCTGACTTTGGGTTCTGAATAACTCAATTGATAATCAAACCCAAGCTGTCCTTCAGCTGCGGGGCTTAATTGTGCGGGGTTAAGCGCCGTTGCCCGGCCATGGAGCGCCAGCGCCAAGCCATCCGCGTAATTGACCGTGCCGGTGCTGCACAGCGAGCCATCCAAGGTATCAAGATTCAATGACGTAAGCTCAAGGCGCTCAAGCGTGAGGCGAGCCTTGGCGGTGAGTGAGGCACCGGGTGTGCTCACTCCATCCCAACGCGAGGCCAGCGCGAGGCTAAGTTCCGCCAAAGAACCGCCCAGCTGAATCTCGCTCGACAACCAGCCCTGCGGTAAAGCCACGATCGACTGCACCGCGCCCCCGACTTGATGCGGAGCCGCCGTACCCACTGTGAGGGTGCCGGATAACTCGGCATGAATAGCCTGAGGTAACCTAGCTTGCGCCGATTGCAAGTGCAGCGTGAGCAAATCGCCGTTCAGCGTGCCCCGCGCCCGCAGCGCCGTTAAGTGATACGACAGGGGCGGCGTGTGATTTACATCGGCCAGACTTTGAGCGTGAGCACCATCGCCTGCCACCGGTTGCGCCACCGCTTGAATTAAAGTCACATCAGTCACATCAAGCGCCTTAACCCTGAGCGCAATGGGTAAACGCAAAGGCAAATCGGCTAAATTAATGGGGGGGCTGGCAGCGGATGCGCGGGTGGGCGGGGCGGCGGGCAAGGTGATTTGCCCTGTGTGCAAGCCAAGTTGATTAACCTGCAATCGCCCAAGCCAGAGTTGCCGCCAATCTAAATGCAGCGAGGCGGTATTCAAATGCACAGCCAGCCCTGTCGCCTCGTGGTACTGGATGTCACCGAGTTCAAGCCCCGACATAAGCGAGCCTTCAACGGTTTTCACAGAAAGCCCCGCAACGGCCGTGGTGGCCTGCGTTATGGCCCAGCGGCTGCCTGAGGGCGTTGTGGTAAGCCAAATAAACCCCACCAGCACGGCAATTGCCCCACCGCCCAAAAGCCAGCCCAGCGTTTGCACGCTGACAGCCAAAATACGCCCCAATCGCCCCAAAACGCCCGCAGCCATCAGAAGGAAGCCCCAATGCCTAAATGCAAGCGCGGGATACGGCTACTGCCATTAAAGGGATAAGCCACATCAACCCGCACCATGCCCACCGGCGAGCGCCACCGCACCCCCACGCCCGCGCCTGTGGCCAAGCCCATATTAGCGAGCGAATCAAACGCATTTCCGGTATCCACAAAGGCCGCGCCCCACCAATCGCGGCCATACACGGGGTGCATTACCTCAGCGCTGGCCGTGAACAGATATTGCCCCCCAATCACCACCCCATTCGCATCTTTAGGTCCAAGCGATTGATACGCATAGCCGCGCACCGATTGATCGCCGCCCGCAAAAAAACGCAAACTTTTAGGTAACGTTGAAAAGGCGGGCGTCACCACGCCCCCTACCTCGGCGCGGCCTTTGAGCACCCAATCGCCTAAGGGATACAACCCGCCAACCATCACATGGGCGCGGACTAACGAGGCGGTTGAAAGTAGTGGTTTGGCCGCCCCACTTAGCGAGGCACTTAACACCGAACCTTTCGTAGGAAACAACGGATCATTCAAATCACGCCGCCCTACCCGTGCGCCGGCTAATAAAAATCCGGCTGTTTGAGCCGGTTCCGCCCCAAATTGGCTCCGTTCCAACAAATATTCGCTATAGAGCGAGCTGGTCCATAAATTGAATTTGCGCGCCCATTGAGCCCCCGTGGTTGACGACACGGTGGTGATACCTAAATTACTTTCACGATCAAACTTAGTATATAAATCATATTGTTGATTAAGCGGATCAGATAATCTCGGTATAGAATATGTGCCGGTTAAGGTTTGTTGCCGCTGGGCGAGCGATAAATCGCCTTTCCAAGAATCGCCCGATGAATTGACATAGCGCTGCGTAATTTTACTGCCCAACCGCGCGCCCGTATCGGTGCCATAGCCCACCCGCACCTCGTAGGTTCGCGGGGTATTGGGCTCCGTTTTAATCACCACGGGCACAAGGCCATCGCGGCGCGCATCCAACGCGGGGCGCACCCGTACATCGCTAAAATAATGGGTGCCCGCCAAATTTTGATTCATGGCGACCAACCGTTGCGTGGTGTAGGCATCGCCCGATTTGGCGCCGGTGAGGCGCTCTGCCAACACGGGGTTCAAAAGCGATTGCGCCACCGTAATCGTGCCTAATCGATAAGCGATGCCCGTATTGAGTTTGAGCTCAATATCAGCCGTATCGGTTTTAGGATTAACGCGAAGCTCGTGCACAAGCCAACGCGCATCTAAATACCCCGCGCCCCGCGCCCGCGCTAACAGGCCATCACGCAAGGCGGTGTACGCATTTTGATTCAACGGCGCGCCCAAGGCAGGCACGGCGGTTTGCAAAAACGGCTGAAATGTTCCGTTGCTGGCCAAATTCACCCCATCGGCATCATGCAACACAATGTTTACCGAAGAAGTCCGCACCGGCGCCCCCGGCGTAATCGTTAATTGCGGTTCGCGGCAGTTATTTTGTTCAATAAGGGCGGGCACAATTTCTGCATTAAAATAGCCATAGGCTTGTAAAGCCTGTTCAGCTGCCGCCGCCGCTGAATCCACATACCGCTGCAAAGCCACGGTTGAAGCAGTGCAATTAAGCCTTAATGGCGGCACCGATAACCCGACTTGTCGAATTAACGCCGCATCCGTTAGCCCGAGGATTTGCAGATGGGGCATGGCGGCTGGCGCCAATGGGGCAGCCTTGCCTTCGACCGCCTGCGCGTTGGGGGTGAAGCTTGCCGCGCTTGAAATCAGCCAGAGGACCAACAGCGGCTTAAACCCAAGCCCCAAGCGCGGGCGATTGCAGCCAAAACCCAGCCTCACCTCAAACCGCCTCCGCTAAATCACCCTTAGCTTCGAGCCAGTGACGGCGATCAGCCGCCCGTTTTTTAGCCAGCAACATATCCATTAACGCAAAGGGCTCATCATCCATAACCACCAATTGCACCAAACGGCGGGTTTGTGGCGCTAGGGTGGATTCACGCAGCTGGCTGGGATTCATTTCGCCCAAGCCCTTAAAGCGGGTGACTTGCGGTTTGCCCCGGCGGTGCTCGGCGGCAAACCGCGCCAAAATGCCATCTCGCTCGCTTTCATCTAGCGCGTAGAATTTATCTTTCCCTAAATCAATGCGATACAGCGGCGGCATGGCCACAAACACATGCCCCGCTTGCACCAAGGCGGGAAAATGGCGCAAAAACAGCGCCGTGAGTAAGGTCGCAATATGCAAACCATCCGAATCGGCATCGGCCAAAATACATATTTTGCCGTAGCGCAATTTGCTCAAATCGTTTGAACCCGGTTCAAGCCCAATGGCCACGGCAATATCGTGCACCTCTTGGCTGGCCAGCACTTGATCGACCCCGGTTTCCCAAGTGTTTAAAATTTTACCGCGCAGCGGCATGATGGCTTGAAACTCGCGCTCGCGGGCTTGCTTGGCTGAACCGCCGGCGGAATCACCTTCTACCAAAAAAAGCTCGGTGCGAGAAATATCCGATGCGGTGCAGTCGGCTAATTTACCCGGCAAAGCGGGCCCGGCGGTGAGCCGTTTACGCGCCACTTTTTTATCGTTTTTCAGCCGCGTTTGCGCCGCATCAATGGCAATACGCGCAATGGCCTCGCCCTGTTCTGGGTGTTGATTTAACCACAACGAAAGCGAGTCTTTAATTACGCCCGAAATAAAGCTTGCCGACTCGCGCGAGGACAAACGCTCCTTCATTTGACCGGCAAATTGCGGCTCAGTTAGTTTGGCCGAGAGCACAAAAGCCACGCGATCAAACACATCTTCAGGGGTGAGTTTTACGCCGCGCGGCAACAGGCTGCGAAAATCGCAAAACTCCCGCACCGCTTCGGTTAAGCCTTGGCGCAAACCATTGACATGCGTGCCGCCCTGCGGGGTCGGAATCAAATTTACATAGCTTTCGGTGATCGGCTCACCGCCCTCCTCTAGCCACACCAACGCCCAATCGACCGCTTGCGGGCGTTCGATTTGATCGGCACTTAAGTGCCCCACAAAGCCCTGTGCGGGCAAAATGGCGCGGCCATTAAGCGCGCCCAATAAATAATCGGTAAGGCCATTTTCAAAAAACCAAGTGTGCTTCTCGCCGCTGGCCTCATCTTGAAACGTAACCCGTAACCGTGGGCACAATACCGCCTTGGCGCGCAATACATGCAGCAAGCGGCTCACTAAAAATTTAGGGCTATCAAAAAAACTGGCGCGCGGCCAAAAATGCAGCCGTGTGCCGGTTTGCTTTTTGGGCACGGTGCCGGTTTCGCGTAAAGGAATGATCGGCACGCCATCGGCAAAATCCATTTGCCATAACTTGCCTTCCCGCCGTATCTCCACCACAAGCCGTTCAGATAACGCATTCACCACCGATACCCCGACCCCATGCAGGCCGCCGGAAAATCGATAGGTTTTATCAGAAAATTTACCGCCCGCATGCAAGCGGGTAAGAATCAGCTCGACGCCTGAAACCCCATGCTCGGGGTGAATATCCACGGGCATGCCTCGGCCATCATCGGTAACCGACAGCGAGCCATCGGCGTGCAAAATCACATCAATTTGTGTGGCAAAGCCGCTTACCGCTTCATCGACGCTGTTATCAATCACTTCTTGTGCGAGATGATTCGGACGGGTGGTGTCGGTATACATGCCGGGGCGCTTTCGCACCGGGTCTAAGCCAGTCAGCACCTCGATGGCACGGGCATCGTATTGATTAGTCATTAAATCAGCCATAAATTGAACGCAGTAAAACCCAAAACAATGCCCCGAGTGTACACGGACACGCCGCGCTTCGCCCCTGTGTCGTCTTGAAATGCGGCCACCATGCCACAATATAAGGCATCAATTCGTTGCACTAACCATTCCAAACCTTTTAAGGGAACCTGTATGTCTGAATCGCCCTATATTTTTAATGTGACCGCCGCCGAATTTCAGGCACGCGTGATTGATGCCTCGTTTCAAACGCCTGTGCTGGTGGATTTTTGGGCCGAATGGTGCGGTCCTTGTCGCAGCTTAATGCCGCTATTAGCCCAAATCACCGAACGTTATGCGGGCAAATTACTGCTGGCTAAAGTGGATACCGAAGCGGAACAACAGTTGGCGGCGCATTTTGGCATCCGCAGCCTGCCCACGGTGATGCTCGTAATTAATGGCCAGCCGGTTGATCAATTCACGGGCGCATTGCCCGAATCGCAAATTATTGAATTTCTTGAAAAACATATCGTCTCTGAAGTCACCGAGCTTCGAAATCAAGCGCGAGATTTAGCGGCGAGCGGGTTGGTTGAAGCGGCCATTGAATGCTTAAAACAAGCCCACCGCATCGAACCCGATAACAATGACATTTTGGTCGATTTAGCGCGCATTGTGAGCGATACCGGTGATAACGCCCAAGCGATGCAAATTTTAGATGCTTTGCCGATTGATGTAGCTACCCGCCCAGAGGTTAAAGAGCTCAAAGCGCGGATTCATCTTACCCAGCAGGCGCACAATGGCCCCAATTTAGATGAACTGCGCGCACGGGTTTTAGCCGATGACGCGGATTTAGCCGCGCGGGAACAATTGGCCGCAGCCTTGGCTGTGCATCAAGAGTACGAGGGTGCGCTCACGCAGTTTTTCACCCTGATGCAACGCGATCGCACGTTTAATGAAGACGCAGGGCGGCGCGGGTTGCTTGATTTATTTGAATTACTCGGTGCCGATCACCCCTTAACTAAAGTTTGGCGGCGCAAAATGTTTGGCTTGCTGCATTAACAGCCCAAATACGCATTTTAATCATTAATAAAAAGCCCCCAAATTTGGGGGCTTTTTTAATGCGCCGAACGTAAATCTTGGGCGCAAATCTTGGGCGTAAACCTTGGGCGCTTAGCTCAAGTTTGGCTTAACTCAGCTTATCTTGATGCGGCAGGTCTTGATGAGGCTTGTCTTGCGGGTGGCGGAGCCCATCGCGCTGATCCTCATCGGTCATGATGATCGGGTCTACCTCTCCCCCTGCGACAACTTCCTGTGGGGCATCTTCCTGATGCGCATGTTCCTGGGGCGCCTGTTCCTGAATGCGCTCATCGGCGCCCGTTAACCATAACTGAACAGGGCTTGCGTCATCTTGCGGTATATCCGCTGGCGGGCGCACTGATGGCGCTGCATCCACGGGGCTGGGTGCAAACGATGGCGCAGGTACATCAAGGGGCGAATCAAGGGGCACATCAAGGGGCGCAAGTTCTTGTTTATCGGCCAAACCCGTTGCCTCTATCGTCATCACGGCCGCCGCTTCGGGCTCAAAATCCGCAAGCGCCACCCCGGGTGCGGCTTCAATAACCTGCTCCGATTGCAACGGGGTGATCTGCGGGGTTTCTATCACGAGTTCGATAGGTTCTGCCTGCGGTTCGGGAGGGGTTTCACGCGGCACGGGTAAGGCTTGGGTGGGTTCGACGACCGAATCAATCGGGGCTATTTGTTCAACCGAAGCGGTTTCGCTTGTAGATTCCCTGACTGTGTCCTTGGCTGTGTCCGTGGCTATTTCCTTGGCTGTGTCCGTGGCTGTGTCCGTGGCTGTGTCCTTGGCAGCTTCGCTTGGAAGGGTTGGCGCATCGGAGGCAATCAATACAGGTGCTTGCGGCGCAAAAGACGATAACACCGGCAAATCAGAGGCAAGTGCGACTGAAGGTTCGCTGGCAGAATCGTTGGCAGGCTCGCTTGCATACGCGGCGGATGGAACGGGCGCATCAAGGGTGCTGCGTTCAAACGATTCAATCGCCCCTTGGGCTAAAGGTTCGCTGAGCGGCGGCAGCGGTTCTGCATTCAAAGCGATACTGGCCAATAGCGGATCAGCGGCGGTGGGCAGGGCAACCGATGAGGGCGCCTCAAGCGGGGTTGCTACATTGACTTCGGCAACAAATGGCACAACCAAGTCAGATGCGAGCAAACTTAACGCCGCATTCGGCAAGAGCGCTTCTGTGGGGTCTTTTTTAACGGCAACATCTAAAGGCAGGGTTTGCCGATTGGCCACCGGTGCCTGTAATTGCTGTTCAACCATTGCTTGTTCAAGCGCGGCCAACGGGCGAACCGGCGAATCGGCTGAACGCGGCTCGCGTGAGCGTGTGGGTGCGGCGTTCGACGCATGCGCGGGCTGCTCAAACCCCATGGCCTCCGTGTCACCTAAGGGCGTTGCCGTGTTATCGGCCAGTGTATTGGCTGTATTGCTTTGACCATCGGTGGTTTTTTTGCTGCGCGAGCGCCGACGACGGCTATTTGAGCCTTCGGTTTTAACCGAATCATTTGATGCCTCACCCCGGGCATTCTCATCCTGCCGTGCTTCAGGTTCGGCTGATTTAACTGCCGTGCGAGGAGCGGCATTTCGTGATTCAGCACTGCGCGCCGGGCGTGGTTGGCTTGTGCGCGCTGCGTTCGGCTCGGCCGGTGCGCGCTCTTTTGCCGTGCCATCTCGGGTTGAAATGCTTCGGGGCGAGGTGACATCAGCTCGTTCTTGGCGGCTGGGTGCGGGCGGTTTAACAGGCGTGGCCGGTGCCTCTGCAGGCTTTGCCGCGCCGCCGAACAACTGGCCAATCACCCGTTTGAGTAAGCCCAGCGGGCCTTGGGCGGTTTCGACGGCCGGTTGCGCTGCCGTTGCGATGGGTGCCGTTCGTGCGGCGATGGGTTGTGCTGCGGGTTTTGGCTCGGCCACAGGCAAGTTTTGCGGTGCCGGCGCACGGCGCGGGGCGCGCTCCAGATCGGGCATCACGGCGGTTAAGGGCTCGATTAATCCCCGCGAGTTAACCGGGCTTTCGCTCAGTTCCGCCCGCCGTTGTCGATCAATCCGAAAGTGCGGTGTTTCCAAATTAATATTCGGAATCAACAAAAGCTCAACCCGATGATCTTGCTCAATAACACGGAGTTGATCCCGTTTTTCATTGAGCAAATAGGTGGCAACATCTACCGGTAGCTGGGCGATAACCCGACCGGTTTGATCCTTCATGGCCTCATCGATCATCAGCCGCAAGATAGATAATGCTAAGGATTCCACCGAGCGAATATGCCCTTGGCCCATGCAGCGCGGGCAGACGTGTTGCACGGCCTCTTCTAGCGATGCCGATAGGCGTTGGCGCGACATTTCCAGCAAACCAAACCGAGAAATGCGCCCCAATTGCACCCGGGCCCGATCCATTTTTAAGGCATCACGCAAGCGGTTTTCTACTTCACGCTGATGCTTGGGTTGGCCCATGTCGATAAAATCGATGACCACCAAGCCCCCTAAATCGCGCAGGCGGAGTTGGCGGGCAATTTCTTCTGCGGCCTCTAAATTGGTGTTGTAGGCAGTGTCTTCAATGTCTGCCCCTTTGGTGCTGCGCCCTGAGTTAATGTCAACCGACGTTAAGGCTTCCGTCGCATCAAAAACAAGCTCGCCCCCCGAGGGCAAGGTCACCGTGCGCTCGTAGGCCGATTCGATTTGGGATTCAACCTGATATCGGGTAAATAACGGAGTGCGATCTTGATACAGCTTAATTTTACTGGCCGCATCGGGGGAGACTAAATTAATAAAATCAAGAGCCTGCTGGAACATAGCCGGCTCATCAATCAGCACCTCACCAATATCGTTACGCATATAATCGCGCAGCGCCCGAATGATGAGATCACTCTCTTGATAAATTAAAAACGGGGCTTTACGGGTGTGCGATTTTTTGAGAATGGCATCCCACACTTGTTGCAAGTAATTCAGATCGGATTGCAATTCGGCCGATTCACGGCCCACCCCGGCCGTGCGCACAATCAGCCCCATGCCTTCCGGCACGATCAGCTCAGATAAAGCGGCTTTAATTTCGGCGCGGTCATCGCCTTCAATCCGGCGCGAAACACCGCCCGCGCGGGGGTTATTGGGCATTAAAACAAGGTACCGACCGGCCAAGCTGACAAAGGTGGTAAGGGCAGCGCCTTTGTTGCCGCGCTCTTCTTTCTCGACCTGAACAATGAGCTCTTGGCCTTCTTTTAACGCCGATTTAATGACCGTGCGGCCTTTATCATCAACCGCATCGGGGTTGAAGTACGCGCGTGAAATTTCTTTAAAAGGCAAAAACCCGTGGCGATCACCGCCGTAATTAACAAAAACCGCTTCAAGGCTGGGTTCAATTCGGGTGATTAACGCCTTGTACACATTGGATTTTTTTTGCTCATAGCCCGGGGTTTCGATATCGATGTCATAGAGCGTTTGCCCATCGACAAGCGCCACGCGGATCTCTTCGGCATGCGTGGCATTGATTAGCATTCTTTTCATGGATTAATTCTCGAGCAGGGCAAAACCCGCACATTGCTTGCGTCTGCGCCCAATGGGATTTTTTCGGGGATGCCGTAAGGGGGAGGAAAGATGGATGCGTTTTTAGCTGCAAGCCTATGCCCGGATAAGGTGTTTTACACGATGACACCGGCCGCTTAACGGGGTTAAAGCCCCGCGCAGCGACAGAGGCCAAGGCGCAATAACGCGCTGCGCCGCGTAAACGCGGCACAAAATCAGGGAATAAAACCAGTGTCACCAGCCAAATCAGGCGCATAAATCCTTAAGAAATTTGTTTTTGGAACGCAGTATTAAAACAAAGCGTTCACTGAACCTATATTGTGTTGGCGCATGCCCATCAACGGCCGAGGGTGGCTGACCCGATGAGGTCAACCACACCACGCAGCTTTTGCTTCACCGTGATTAAAAGGTGGGCGTGATGGATATAAACGCTAACGTGCGCAGGGCGAACCGCCGATAAAATAATCCAGAAAAATCACTCAAGGATGCGATTCTCGCGCCCTTAAGCCTAGTTTTTCTGGCTGCGCAGCCATTCAGGCGGAGCGAATTGTAACACAAGTTAAACCGAGGATAAGCATCGCGCGTATCGCGGTAAATACGTCATAATGCGAGCCATGAAATCACAAAAACCTCAAGACCATACCCTTGTCCATGCCGTTCGGCGCGTCATTGTTGATGCGCACTATGCCGGCCAGCGCGTGGATAATTTTTTGCTGCGTGAATTAGGCGCCACCCATGGCGAGGTGCCGCGCTCTTTGATTTACCGCATTTTGCGCACAGGCGAAGTGCGGGTAAATAGCGGGCGCGTTAAACCCACAACGCGCCTGGTTGCGGGGGATGAAATTCGCATCCCTCCGATTAAGCTTCAGGTAGCCTCTGTGCCTGGCGCAAGCGACAACATTTCACCGGCTTGGTTAGCGCGCGCGCCGGAACTCATTATTTATGAAGATGATGCCCTGCTGGCGGTTAATAAACCCGCCGGATTAGCGGTGCATGGCGGATCGAATATTCCCTTTGGTTTAATTGAATTAATGCGCCAACACACCGAGCTTGGCGAGCGGCTTGAGCTGGCGCATCGCATCGATCGCGATACCAGCGGGCTGGTTGTTTTAGCCAAAACCCGCGCTGCGCTGCAATCGCTGCAAATGCAGTTTCGCCCGGAGGGTCATGCCACTAAAACCTATTTGGCGATTGTGCATGGGCATTGGTCAAAATCGCTCGCTCGGGTTGATGCGCCATTGCAAAAATGGCAGGGTGAAGGAGAGGCGCACCGGGTAGAGGTCGATCCTAACGGCAAAGTGGCCATCACGCATTTCTCTATTTTGGCGGCCAATTCGTATGCCAGCCTCATGCAAGCCCGGTTAGAAACAGGGCGCACCCACCAAATCCGAGTGCACGCGGCGCATGTGGGCTTCCCCATTGTGGGCGATGAAAAATATGGCCAACGTGAGTTGGATAAGCGCCTGTTACCGCACATGGTTCGCCGCCCTCCGTTGTTATTGCACGCGTATCGATTGGCAATAACCCACCCACTAACCGATGCAAATTTAACGCTCACCGCCCCCATTCCGGTTGCGTGGAAGTCGATTGCAACGCAGTTAAATTTAACCTTGCCCCAAGCGGCTAACACCGAAGTTTAAGTATCATGACTACGCCCGCCCCCCGTGTTATCCACTTAGAAATACCGCCGCTGCCCGCGCCGCACCTCATTATTTTTGATTGGGATGGCACGTTAGTGCAATCAACGGGGCATATTGTTCGCTGTTTTGAGCAAGCCATTGCCAAAGAAGGCTTGCCCGCCCTGCCCGCCCTTGAAATTCAAGGCATTATTGGCTTAGGCTTGCTTGAAGCCTGCCAAGCCTTGTTTCCGCGACTTAATTTGCATGAGGCAGATGCGTTAGCGAACGCCTACCGCGCTATTTATTTCACACGAGATGAAGCGCTTGAACCCTACGAGGGTGCCAGCGACCTGTTGCACACGCTGCGTGCCGAGGGCTGCCTTTTGGCCGTCGCCACGGGAAAATCCAACCGGGGGCTGAACGAGGCTCTGGCAGAAACAGGGTTCGGCCCTTATTTTTTAAGCACGCGCACAGCCGAGCAAACGGCATCCAAGCCATCGCCTATGATGTTATTGCAATTGCTGGATGAATTTGGCTTGCAGCCCGCGCAAGCATGGGTGGTGGGGGATACCGATTTTGATCTGCACATGGCACACAATGCAGGCTGCCTCCCCATTGCGATTACCCATGGCGCGCACAGCACTGAGCGATTAATGAACGCACGCCCTGCGCATGTTATTCATGATTTATCCAGCCTGCTTCCCCTTTATCGCCAGGCCATCCGCTTCGATTTAAACTCACGAGAAATCTAACCATGTCGACACCCCCGTTAAACGCCGATGATCTGCGAATCGAGCCTAATTTGGGTTCCGCCTCGCCCGCGTCTTCAAACACAAGCCACGCACAGGATGCGCCCCATTCAGATAGCTGGGCGCGGGATGCTTTGATCGATTTAGCACGGCAAGGCTTAATAGAGCAGCGTCGCGCTCGGCGCTGGCGGTTATTTTTTCGATTGATTAGTTTTGCGCTCCTCATCGGATTTTTTGGCTGGCTGGTATTCAATGGCGACTTAAACGACAGCCAATCACTCGATTTAAGCCAGCCCACCGCTGCGATTATTGATGTGAGCGGCGTGATTGCCGCCGGCCAAGAGGCATCCGCTGATGAACTCATCCCCCTTTTAGAGCGCGCATTCAAAGCCCCGCAAATTAAAGGCATTGTGCTGCGCATGAACACCCCTGGCGGCAGCCCAGTGCAATCGGGTGAAGTTTTTGATGCCATTATGCGTTTGCGCAAAGAATATCCCGCCAAGCCGATTTATGCGGTAGTTGAGGATATGTGCGCCTCGGGCGGCTACTACATTGCCGCCGCCACCGATAAAATCTATGCCAATCAGGCCTCCTTAGTGGGTTCAATTGGGGTGCGGATGGATGGCTTTGGCTTTGTGGATGCCATGAATAAATTGGGCATTCAAAGCCGCTTGCTCACCTCCGGGGCGAATAAAGCCATGCTCAATCCCTTCACCCCTGAAAACCCGGCCCAAGTGCAATACATGCAAAGTTTGCTCGATCAAGTGCACCAGCAGTTTATTGATGCCGTAAAGCAAGGCCGGGGCGACCGCCTTGCTCAAGATCCTGATCTCTTTTCAGGGCTTATCTACACCGGCGCTGCGGCAACGAAAAACGGCTTAATTGATGGCTTAGGTACAGTGCGCAGCGTAATCCGCGATCAAATGCATCTTGAGCATGAAATAAATTTAACCCCACAAAAAACGCCGTTTGAGCAACTTTTAGGGGCAACATCCACCCAAATGAGCCAGACCCTAACCAGCCTGTGGTCAAGCAATCTTGGCCCCAAACTTTTACCCTAAATTAAGCTAAATTTAACCTATGGTCGATCAAGTCACCCGCGTTGAACCGCACACAGAAACCGCCTCCCACCTCGATGAACCGCCGATGTATCAGGTGATTTTACTCAATGATGATTTCACCCCCATGGATTTTGTCGTGCGCATTTTGGTCGAACTGTTTTATTTATCGACCGAGCAAGCGCAACGCGTTATGTTAGAGGTACACCTAAACGGGCGCGGGTTATGCGGGATTTTCACGCGGGAAATCGCCGAAACCCGCGTGGCGCAGGTTAACCAAGTGGCACGCCAAAACGAGCACCCCTTATTGTGCGTGATGGAACCCGCCCCCTAATCCACCGAACCCCTACCCTGTGTTATCCCCGCGTTAGCCTAAGGAGCTCCGAGTGTTAAGCAAAGCCCTAGAAACCACCATCAGCCGCGTGTTTGACCGTGCGCGGCGGCAACGCTATGAATTTGTAACCTTAGAAGCACTCACCCATGCGCTGCTTGAAGACCCCGACGCGCGAGCGGTTTTGGAAGGGTGCAATGCCAATAGCTCTCAGTTGGCGGTGGATTTAGAAAACCATATTCGCCAAACCACCCCGCGCATTCCCGACAACGATGGCCGTGAAACCCAACCCACCTTGGGCTTTCAGCGCGTGTTGCAACGGGCGGTAATGCAAGTGCAATCAGCCCAACGAACCGAGGTAACCGGTGCGCATGTGTTGGCCGCTTTGTTTGCCGAACAAGATTCCCATACCGTACATTTGTTGCATAAAGCGGGGGTTACCCGCCTGGATGTCATCAATTTTATTGCGCACGGCATGGCACAAGATTCTTCTGGCATCAGCGATTCATCGGCCGAAAAAACCCCCGAAAAAGACCGCAATAAAGAGCGTGAAAAACCCGAAGCCAACGATGAAAACAGCTTCGAGAACTTCGTGGTTAACCTAAATCAGCTGGCGGCCGAGGGCAAAATTGATCCCCTCATCGGGCGCAGCCTTGAAATTGAACGGGTGCAGCAAATTCTGTGTCGTCGCCGTAAAAATAACCCCCTGTTGGTGGGCGAAGCGGGCGTGGGCAAAACGGCGATCGCCGAAGGCTTAGCGCGCAAAATCATTGAGGGCGAAGTCCCCGACACCTTAAAAGATGCGGTCATTTATTCACTCGATTTAGGCTCCCTTGTTGCGGGAACCAAATATCGGGGCGATTTTGAAAAACGGCTAAAAGTGGTGCTCAAACGGATCAAATCACTCCCCCATGCCATTTTATTTATTGATGAAATTCACACCTTGATTGGCGCAGGCTCGGCCTCGGGTGGCTCGATGGATGCCTCAAACCTCATCAAACCGGCGCTGGCTAATGGCGATTTACGCTGCATCGGCTCCACGACGCATCAGGAATACCGCGCTATTTTTGAAAAAGATGCGGCCCTCACCCGCCGGTTCCAAAAAGTAGACATCCCCGAACCCAGTGAGCTTGAAGCGGTGGCTATTTTGCAAGGCTTGCGGGCAGGCTACGAGCAACATCATGGCGTGACCTACTCAGATGAAGCGCTAGAGGCAGCGGTTCGGTTATCGAATCGCCACATTGCCGATCGCCATCTGCCCGATAAAGCGATTGACGTCATCGATGAAGCCGGCGCGCAACATAGGCTCACCCTCCCCCTGCCCGAAAGCAATGTGATTCGCGCGGCAGATATTGAGCGTGTGGTCGCTAAAATTGCCCGCATTCCTGAGCGCAGCGTTTCAACCTCTGATTTAGAAGTGTTGCGCCATTTAGATCGCAATCTAAATCGGGTGGTGTTCGGCCAAGAAGAAGCGATTGAGCAGCTCACGACTGCCATACGCTTATCGCGCTCGGGTCTGCGCTCGGCCGATAAACCCATCGGCTCGTATCTTTTTGCCGGCCCCACGGGGGTGGGCAAAACAGAGGTGAGCAAGCAGCTCGCGCGGTTGCTCGGCATCAAGCTTGTGCGGTTTGATATGTCCGAATATATGGAGCGCCACAGCGTGTCGCGGCTTATTGGTGCACCGCCGGGCTATGTTGGCTTTGATGAAGGCGGCTTATTAACCGAGGCAATCAACAAAACCCCGCACGCGGTTTTATTGCTGGATGAAATCGAAAAAGCCCACCCCGATGTGTTCAACATCTTGCTTCAAGTGATGGACAACGGCATGTTGACCGATACCAATGGTCGGCAGGTCGATTTTAGGCATGTTGTCCTCATTATGACCTCCAACATTGGCGCTGAAATATTAGCGCGCAACAGCATGGGCTTTGTCTCGCAAGATCACAGCCCCGACGGATTAGATGCCATCAAACGCGGATTTACCCCAGAATTTCGCAATCGCTTAGATGCCATTATTCAGTTCAAATCATTGGCACCCCGGCAAATTGCCAATGTGGTAGATAAACTCTTGCTCGAACTTGAACAGCAGCTTGAAGAGAAAAAAGTGCGCATGGTGGTTGATGATGCCGTGCGCGAATGGCTGGCGCGCGAGGGCTATGATGAAGTGCTCGGGGCGCGGCCTATGGCGCGGCTCATTCAGGAAAAAATTAAGCGCCCACTCGCCGAAGAATTGCTGTTTGGTGTGCTCGCAGAACACGGCGGCACCATTCGATTCTCTTTGGATGAGGCAGGTCATCCTGCGTTATCGCTATGCGCCCATGAAGAACCTCAAGTCGAAAATTCGCCCAGCTAAAAAATCGGCCACCTCAAGTGAGGTGGCCGAAATTAAAGGGGGACGTTATTGAGGGCACACCCAACGGGTTAATGCGTAAAAATAACGGCGGGTTTGATTAACAACGATAAGTTTATCGGGCGCGAAAAGAAATACGCCCCTTGGTTAAATCGTAAGGCGTTAACTGCACGGTGACTTTATCACCCGTTAAAATACGAATGTAATTTTTACGCATCCGACCCGAGATATGAGCGGTGACAATATGCCCATTTTCAAGCTCGACGCGGAACATCGTGTTGGGCAAGGTATCCACCACGGTGCCTTGCATTTCAATATAATCTTCTTTGGCCATAAATCCAGCATGCTTTAAATTGGGTGCAAATTATCAACCAAAACTCGAATCACGCCAAGCATTCATTTTAAAAACCGCCCCACTTGGCTTGAACCATCCTCTTTCCCCTTTATGAAGATAAATCATGGACATCATCGAATTTATTAACCAACGCCATTCCACCCCACCCAAACACCTCGTTGCGCCCGCGCCCAACGTCGATGAACTGGCTCTTATGATAAATGCCGCAGAAAGCGCGCCCGATCACGGCAGCCTCAAACCTTGGCGGTTTTTAGTGATTGATACCGAGCAGCGCGCGGCCTTGGGCGAGTTATTTGTGCAGGCCTTGGCGCGCAAAGAGCCCAGCACAGAGCCCGAGTTACTTGAGCGGGAGCGCGAACGCGCCCTGCGCCCGCCAATGCTGATTGCCGCCATAGCGAGCCTTACGCCAAACCACCCAAAAACACCGGATATCGAGCAATTTTTAACCGCCGCCGCCGCCGCCGAACACGTCATGCTGGCGGCTAATAGCTTGGGTTTTGGCACGATTTGGCTCACGGGAAGCCGGGTTTATGATCGGTATGTAATGACGGGCTTAGGCCTGCAAGCGGATGAACATCTGATTGGCCTGATCAATATCGGCACCGTTGCATCAAACGTGTCGTTTAAAACACCGAACCGCCGAATTGTCTCCGTTGAGTTTTGGCGGGGTTAAATAACCCGAACAGCAGCACCCAGCGGCACCAAAGAGGCCACCGGTTAAGCCGCTGGCGTTTTGCGTTGCCAATACACCACGCTGCCATCTTTTTGCCCTATTACGCGCCCTAAAACAAATAAGGCATCCGATAGGCGATTCAGATAAACGGCAACGGGCTCAGCGGTAGGGTCATCAGCCACCAGCGCCCATAAATCACGTTCAGCCCGCCGCGCGGTAACCCGTGCCAAATGCGATTGGGCTAACTCAAGCGAACCGCCGGGCAAAATAAACTCTTTTAGGGGCGGTAAATGGGCGTTATGGGTCTCAATCCAAGCCTCTAGTGATTCAAGCGGGGGGATTTGCTCGGCTTGCGCCAAACTTGCCATGGCCAAAAATCCACCCAAATCAAACAAAGCATGTTGCTGATCGCTTAAAAAATGATCAAAGCTTGCTTCAGTGAGCACGGCACGCAGCATACCCAAATGGGCATTCAGTTCATCAAGCGCACCTAACGCGGTAACTCTGGTATCGGTTTTAGATAGGCGGCTCCCGTCAGCCATGCCGGTGTGGCCGGTATCACCCGTGCGCGTGACAATCCGCGATAAGCGATGACGCGCCGTCATGATGCGATGGACCTGGCGGCGTTGTGGGGCACATCAATCGGATGGCTTAATTCACGGCCAATTAAAACGCGAATTGCGAACACCCACATGGCCAAAACTCCATAAATTAAACCGGCGACAACCCCCATATCAACGATGCCGCGCCAAGGTTGGGGCAACCAATGCACGGCGACAATCAACACGATAATGCCGCTCGTTACAGACAGGGCGACAATTCGCCGTTTGCGTGTAGCGTGGATATAGCCCATGCAATACAACGGCGCTAAAAGCACATGCCACCACACGGGGTTGTGCGATAAGTGCACCGCCCGAGCCACCACACGCGGTGAAAAGCCTTTTTGAAACCCCTTATACCCCTCGCCATAGAGCATAAAAATCATCCAAAATACAAAAAAAGCCAATTCATACCAACGCCAAGGCTGATGCGTTGCCTCTAAAGCAAATGGGTACACGCGAAAAACCGCCCACCCCAATAAAGCGGTTAGCCCTAAAACGCCCCAAGCCGCGCCCAATCGCCCGATGAAATTTTGCATTTTTTCGCCTCAATCCAGCATAAACTAACAAACTTTAAATCACGAAAAAGCCATCACCGCAGAATTTTAATACGCTGCGACGATGACATTCACGCCCTAGTCATTAGTAGGGCGAAATATATATCGAGTTCCCTAATGAATAAAAATACCCGTCGAGTCTTTTTTCAACGACTCGCGGCTCAACGCCCCAAACCCACCACCGAGCTGTGTTACAACAGCGGCTTTGAGCTATTAATTGCTGTGTTGCTATCGGCTCAATCAACCGATGTCGCCGTGAATAAGGTAACAAAGCAGCTCTATGCCGTGGCCAACACACCCGAGGCTATTTTAGATTTGGGCGAAGCGCAACTTGCCGATTATTTAAAAACCTTAGGATTATACCGAGCCAAAGCCCGTAATACGTATGCCACTTGCCAGATTTTAAAAGAGCGCTACCACAGCGCCGTTCCTCAGAACCGTGCCGCACTAGAATCCCTGCCCGGCGTGGGGCGAAAAACCGCCAATGTGGTGCTCAACACCCTCTTTGGCGAGCCTGTCATGGCAGTCGATACGCATATTTTTCGTGTAGCTAACCGCACCAAACTCGCACCGGGGAAAACCGTGCTCGCCGTTGAGCAAGGCTTGATGAAGCACATTCCTAAAGAGTATCTGCTCGATGCGCATCATTGGCTTATTTTGCATGGGCGCTACACCTGCAAAGCAAGAAAGCCAGATTGCGGTGCCTGTATCGTGTGCGATTTATGCGACTACAATCAAAAAACAACCCCATGCAACCCTGAATTTACCGGCAAATATGCAGCAGGAGCAGAACACCATGTATAGCCAAGATCGGCGCCAAATGCGTCAGCCGTTTATCGACGCATGGAACAAAGCCTGCACGCATCGCCCCATGACCGCGTTAGAGATCAAAATTAGTGACCTCATTCAAGCGCATCCTGAATACCATCGGCTACTCGAAAACCCAGAGCAAGCCCTCGCGCGCGATTGGCCACCCGAGCATGGGGAAACCAACCCTTTTTTACATCTCGGGTTCCACCTCTCCATTCGTGAAATGGTGGATATCGATCAGCCCGCCGGATTCAAGCAGGCCTATGCCCGCCTATGCCAAAAAACCGGCGATGCACTGAAGGCTGAACATCTCATCATGGATTGTTTAAGCGAAGCGCTTTGGCGCTCACAACGTGACAACACGCCCCCCGACAGCGCCGCATTACTCGATTGCTTAAACACAACCCTTGCAAACATAGGCCGATGATTAAACTTATAACACCACTTGTGCGCCCAACTCCACCACAGCGTTGGGTGGAATATTAAAGTAACTCACCACGCTACCCGCGTTACGAAACATATTAATAAATAATTTTTCACGCCATAAGGGCATTGATGAGTTTTTACTGGGTATTAATGTTTCACGACCAATAAAATAAGAGGTCTGCATGGGATTTAAATCCAAATAATCTCGATTCAATAAAGTTAAGGCAGTCGGAATATTTGGCTCATCCTTAAAACCAAACGATATCGTGATTCGATGAAATTGATTGGGTAATGCTTCGTAGGTGAGCCGTTCAGAATAAAGCACTTTGGGCACATCCATAAAGCGCACACTTAAAATAATTACGTCTTGGTGCAGAACCTTATTATGCTTCAAATTATGTAATAAAGCATGCGGCACCCCATCGGGATTCGCTGTTAAAAATATAGCTGTTCCGGGAACGCGGGTTGAAATTTCTTTACTCATTGAGCCCACAAAAGTGCCTAAATCAATAGCCTCATTTTTTAACCGATCGCGCAACAGCAATCGGCCCTGCTTCCAAGTAGTCATTAAAACAAATAAGCCTAAGCCAAATAATAATGGGAACCAGCCACCCGCTTCAATTTTAATTAAATTCGCACTGAAAAATGCCAAATCAATGCCTAAGAATAGGGCAATAAACAAACCACCTTTCACCCATCCCCAAGCCCAAAGCCGGCTTACGACGATAAAAGCCAAAAGCGAGGTAATCACCATCGTGCCCGTTACGGCAATACCATAGGCGGCCGCAAGTTTAGCCGAGCTCTCAAACCCGAGCACCAATAAAATAACCGAAATCATTAAAATCCAGTTAATCACAGGGATATAAATTTGGCCTTGACGATCATCGGATGTTTGTAACACATTCATACGCGGTACATAACCGAGCAGCATCGCTTGACGCGTAATTGAAAAGGTGCCCGATATAACGGCTTGAGCTGCAATCACGGTCGCGCCTGTTGCGAGCGCCACAAGCGGATAAAGCGCCCATTCAGGGGCTAAGCGAAAAAAGGGGTTGGTAATGTCTTCAGGGTGTGCCATTAGTAAAGCGCCCTGACCAAAGTAATTAAGCAATAAGGCCGGTAAAACCAACCCAAACCAGGCTATTTGTATCGGCAATCGACCAAAGTGCCCCATATCGGCATACAGCGCTTCAGCACCCGTTAATGCCAAAACGACCCCACCCAGTGATAAAAAACCGGCCCAAGGGGAATTATGCAGCAGATGAAACGCATGAATGGGGTTAAGCGCGTTTAAAATCCGTGGCTCAGTTAATATGCCTATTAAGCCTAAAACAGCCAATACAAAAAACCATAAAAGCATAATTGGGCCAAATAATCGCCCGACACGCGCGGTGCCTTTTCGCTGAAAAAGAAATAAACCCCACAAAATGCCAATTGTCATGGGAATAACAAACGGCTTTAAATCCGCACGTGCAATTTCCAAACCCTCAACCGCCGATAATACGGAAATTGCGGGGGTAATTACACTATCGCCATAAAATAAGGCCGCACCAAATATACCCAGCAAAACAACACCATTGCGTAAACGGGATTGTGGCTTAAGGGAGCGCAAAGCCAAAGCCATGAGTGCCATAATACCCCCCTCGCCTTGATTATCGGCACGCATAATAAACATCACATATTTGATGGACACCACAATCATCAGTGACCAAAAAATCAAGGAAAGCACGCCTAAAATGTGTTCTTCAGCCAAGGTAATGGGGTGCGCCACCGAACTGAATATGGTATTTAGGGTATAAAGTGGGCTGGTACCAATATCACCGTACACGATGCCGGTGGCAGCGAGTGATAATCCCGCCAAACCGTTTTTGGTTTTTATATTCGCAGGCGTACTAACCATTGAGGCACTCTTCTAAATTGGCAATAAAATTAACTCAGATAGGCACTAAATTTGCAAAACTTAAAATAAGCCATTTACTCCCTTCAGCGCCAAAATTAACCAATACGCGTGTTGTGGCGCCCGAGCCTTCGTGATCAATAATAACCCCAGAGCCAAACTTTGCATGCCGCACGGCTTGCCCTAACGATAAACCACTGTCGGTCGAATCGCTGCGCGCGGGTAATCCTTTCGGCGCCGCATAAGTTTGATAGGCTTGATTGGCACGAGGACGAATTTCTTCGATTAAATTCTCGGGTAGTTCGCCCAAAAAACGTGAGGGCACCGGAAACGTTTGCCGGCCGTGTAACCTACGGGATTCTGATCCGGTTAATGTCAGCACAGTTTGGGCGCGGGTAATGCCGACATAACACAGGCGCCGTTCTTCCTCTAACCGCCCGGGTTCATCAAGTGACATTTGATGCGGGAATAGCCCTTCTTCAAGCCCCACTAAAAATACATGCGGGAATTCAAGGCCTTTGGATGCGTGCAGGGTCATTAATTGCACGCAATCTTCCCAAGCCTCACCCTGCGCATCCCCCGCATCTAGGCTGGTTTGGCTTAAAAAAGCATCCAGCTCACTCATGCCTTCGGATTCTGCGGCATCAAATACAAACCCGCGTGCGGCATTAACCAGCTCATCTAAGTTTTCGAGCCGCGCCTCACCCCGTTCTTTATCTCGGTCTTTTTGCTGCATAGCGCGCAAGCCACTGTCCTCGATGGTTTTTGCCACCCGATCAGCCAATAAAACCGCGCTGGTTTGCTCAGCTAAGTTCTCAATTAAAGCCAAAAACTGGTGCAAGCCACCCGCTGCTCGCGCGGGGAATGCACCGCTAAATAGGGCATTTTTGGCTGCCCGCCACAATGAAACGCCCTCTGCCCGCGCCATCTCGCGCAAGGTGAGTAAGGTTTTATCGCCTAACCCGCGCACCGGCGTGTTCACCACTCGATCAAATGCGGCATCATCATCCCGATTAGCCATTAGGCGCAAATACGCCAAGGCATCGCGGATTTCAGCCCGATCAAAAAATCGCAAGCCGCCATAAATCCGATACGGTAATGCCGCTTTAATGAGGGCTTCTTCAAAGATCCGCGATAAGGCATTGGCACGATACAAAATGGCGCATTCGCTCCGTGAAACCCCCGTGCGGATCGCCTGCTCAATTTGTTGCACCACAAAATACGCTTCATCTTGTTCGTTAAAAGCTAGGTAATATTGAATGGGTGCGCCACGCGCGCCTTCTGTCCAGAGGTTTTTACCTAAGCGGCCTTGATTGCGGGCGATGATGGCGTTGGCGGCCTCTAAAATATGGCTCGTTGAGCGATAGTTTTGCTCTAAGCGCACCAAATACGTTTGAGGAAAATCGCGGGCAAAATTTTGAATATGCTCAATTTTTGCCCCGCGCCAACCATAAATAGACTGGTCATCATCGCCCACCGCGAAAATGCCATTCGCTTCTCCAATCAGCAGGCGCGCCCAGGCGTATTGCAGGCTGTTCGTATCTTGAAATTCATCAATCAGCACTTGTTTGAATCGTTGCTGATAATGCTGGCGCAAGGTGTCATGATCCCGCAGTAACTCGGTTGCCCGCAGCAGTAGCTCGGTAAAATCAACCATGCCCCCGCGCTGGCAAATCGCTTCATATTCCTGATAAAGCGGAATGATCGTATCGCGCAATGGCTCGCCTGAAGCCACAATGTGCCGCGCCCGTAATCCTTGCTCTTTCCAATCATTAATCACACTGGCCACCATGCGCGGCGGCCATCGGGTTTCATCTAAATTGGCTTCTTTAATAACCCGTTTTACAAGGCGGAGTTGATCGTCAGAATTGAGAATTTGAAACGCCGGCGGCAGCTTTGCCTCCATGTGATGCAACCGCAGCAACCGATTCGACAAGCTGTGAAAAGTACCCACCCACAACCCGCGCGATCCGCCCGGCGTGGCTTGATCGGCGTTTAATAAATCAACCAAGCGGCTGCGCATTTCACCGGCCGCTTTGTTGGTGAATGTAACGGCTAATAAACTGTGCGGCGACAATCCCTGATCGTGGCACAGCCAAGCCATACGATGCGTTAGTACCCGCGTTTTGCCCGAACCTGCCCCGGCTAACACAAGGGTTGCTAAGGCGGGGCTGGTAACGGCCTCACGCTGCGCTGAATTTAAAGGGTCAAGAATTCTATTTGTCATCATGGCTGCGCATTGTACTGATGAACGAATTGTTTCATCCGATTTAATCTAATCTTTTGCCCCATCGCGCTCGGGGTGACCAAAAACACAAAAAAAACCCGCCAACTAAGGCGGGCTTAATCGCGTATTAACGCAAATTAATGGTTAATGGCCACGTGACCAGGAATAAGCACTTCCCGCTCAACCTCAGCGGAGCGCTCCGCCGTTACCGTTTTGATGAGGTTGTACACCATAAGTAAAGTGCCACTAAAGAAGAATACGCCCCCAATTAAACGAACCACATAGGGTATGTGCAAGAATACAACGGTCTCAACAAAGGTATAAGCCAAGTTGCCGTACTGATCGAACGCGCGCAACATCAAACCTTGGCCAATACCCGCCACCCACATGGCGACGATATACAAAACAATGCCGATGGTTGCCAACCAGAAATGCACGAATACAAGCCGAGTGGAATAGAGTTTTGTGCCCCAGAGCCTTGGCACCATGTGATAAAACGAGCCGAAGGTAATCATCGCAACCCAACCTAAAGCGCCCGAGTGAACATGGCCGATGGTCCAATCGGTGTAATGCGATAAGGCATTAACTGATTGCAACGCCAACATAGGGCCTTCAAAAGTGGCCATGCCATAAAATGCCAACGCGGTTACAAGAAACAAAATAATCGGATCGGTGCGTAATTTATCCCAAGCACCCGAGAGCGTCATAATGCCGTTAATCATCCCACCCCACGATGGCAGCAAGAGCAAAATAGAGAACGTAACCGAAAGTGAATTAATCCAACCCGGCAAAGCCGTCCATTCTAAATGGTGTCCCCCCACCCACATATATAAAAACGATAATGCCCAAAAATGCACAATCGATAAGCGATACGAAAAAATAGGCCGTTCTGCTTGCTTCGGCACAAAGTAATACATCATCCCCAAAAATCCGACCGTAAGCACAAAGCCCACAATATTATGGCCGTACCACCATTCGGTCATCGCATCTTGCACGCCACTAAAAATAGAATAAGAACCCCAAATGCTATAAGGCACTTGGATATTATTGAAAAAATGCAAAATGGCCGTTGCTAAAATAAACGCCATAAAAAACCAGTTCGCCACATAAATATGCGGCTGATTGCGTTTACGTAATGTCATCGCGTAGATTAGGGCATACATAATCAGCCCAATCATCATTACAATATTCACCAGCAGCGGATATTCCGCATATTCGCGCGATTGGCTATGCCCTGCGACCAGCGCCCAAGAACCCACCAATAACACCGCCTGCCATGTCCAAAAAAACGTATTGGATAAAAGCTTGCCGCCCCACAATCGCGCCTGGCAGGTGCGCTGCACAATATAAAACGAAGTGGCAATTAACGCGTTACCGCCAAAGCCCCAAATCACGGAATTGGTGTGCACCGGTCGCAAACGGCCAAAGGTAATTTCAGGTATGCCTAAATTTAACGCAGGCCAAGCCAACTCTGCGGCAATATAAATCCCAGCGGACATCCCGATGATTACCCAAACGAGTGAGGCAATTGTAAACATCTTAACGATGTCATAGTCATAGGAGTAACCGCTGGGCAGGGTTGAAGATGCAGAACTCATAACAAAACCTCCCAGATCAGACGAACAGAGCTGAAGCCACAATGGCCGCAACCGATACAAATCAAATGTGCTAGGCGAACAGCGGGATGCTCGTCAGACAAGGCGGCTTTCCGAAACATTGCCCCGATACCGATCGGAGCTGCGCTATTTGAGGCGCTTAAAATAATTTTTTAGTGATAGGCCAAGAGCCGTGAATTTGCATTTCAATGCAAATTGATACCAAAGCAATCCATCAGCAAACCATTGTATTAAACTTTACAGGTGGTCATAAAAAAAAATTTCTACACCCCTATCAGTTTTTTAGCGCAAAAAAAACCGCTCTAAGAGCGGTTTTTGTAATTTTAAGGCAGCTTTTGCAGCGGCAGCAATTAATTATCCAAAAGTGATAACACTCAGGAATGACAACCAAGCCAACACCACCAAACCCATCACAAAGGTGAGGGGGAAATTTTCAAAACTGAACAGTGATTTCATATGAGCACCTCTTTTAAGTAAGTGCGAGCATCATAGTCCGCTCCTTGAAAAATGTCATCAAGAACACGGGTTGACGAGCCGACGCCCTTACCAGCGATGCTTATCCCACAACTGCGGATTGGCCCAATGGCGCGCATTTAACCAATCGGGTGGGGCTTTATAGCTGCCCACATCAAACACCAAGCACCACGAAGATAGCGCCTGATCGCCCTGCAATAAAAAACCCAAGGCTTTAAGCTGCGCTACCCATAAATAATCCGTCGGCATGCGCAGGCTTTTGGGCAAAACAATCACCCGGCACCACCCTAAATTTTTCATAAAAGCAATCGTTTGCAGCCGTGAGGCATCAAGTGCCTCTGTTTGCTCTAAATCCACGATCACCCATTTAACGGCGCGTAAATGCACCAATAACTCAGGTTGAGCGAGGAACGCCCGCCACGCAGCGGGCGTTTGTGCGTTCAAATTTAATGAGCGCACCGAGGATAAATCGCTTTGCAAGAGATCATCGCGCACCACGCCATCCGGCAGCCGAGCGGCAATAGTGCTGAGTTGAAGCGAGTCAAATAGCATCATAATGAATACCTTGGTTTTGTGATTTCAACACTAAATAGTAATGGCCCTGAGTGGGTATGTTTCGCGCCGGTGAAGACAAGCGGCGGGCGCTTT
>NCFS01000075.1 GCA_002281295.1 Halothiobacillus sp. 35-54-62
ACAGGCGCCAGGATGTTTTGCGGCATTCGAGGGGTTAAATCAGGGTTTGCCGCTGGGGTTGTCGTGCTGGGCGGGTTTAAATTTAGAAAATTGTCGGTAAGCCCAAATTGCATCGGCGCTTGCGAGGGTACGAATTGATTCATATCAATGACATTTGATTCAAGGAGCGTTCCTGTGATGACGTGCCACGCACCTGCCGCATGGGCTTGATCATTTCTGATTAAGCCAGCTTTACCCGGGGCAGCTTTAATTTTGAATGACGCGCAATAGCTATTTTGATCGATTTGTTGGGTATAACCAAAAAGCTCAATTGCCTGGCCAGGCGTAAAATTGAGTGGTTTTATGGATTCTATTCTCGTGATGATGGGCGCCCCGTTGCGGTAGTGACCCACGGCATTGATGGGTTGATTAGGCTCGAGTGTTTGGGGCATAGTGCCTGAGAAATTGAGCCAAACGCCTTGAATTTTTAGTTGTGTTCGATCAGGGGTGATCGCCTGAACACGGCCTTGCAAATGCAGACGGATGGTTTTTGATGGCTCGGCTAAGCGAACAATACCCGTGGCAAGCCATTGGCCGGTGCGGCCGGGCGCTGCGCTAATGCGTATAACATCCCCCACTTTTAACGCCGAAAAATACAATGCCACATGGTGCGGTTCGGCATGCAGCTGGGTATTGGGTGCAAGCTTAATTTCTTGCCCGAGCACGCGGATACTGAGATTTTTAGGATCTATCGACTCAATTTTCCCTGTAATGGCATGGGTCGTATCAACCCGATCGGCCACCCAGCGATTTTCTTGCCAGTGGCCTTGCACGGCGACCCAATCACCCAGTTGCTGCGCCTGTTCACGGCTTGGTTGGCCATCGCGCGTAAAACGGGTATTTGGGGTGAAGTGGTATTCCTTACCCAAAACAAAAATACTGCCGAATCGTTGAATGGGGCCTATGGCCACAATGCCGGTGCCGCCAATGCCGCCGGGTTGGGCGTTAGCCGATAGCCCGGTGCCGCCAATGCCGCCAGGGTAGGCTGTGTCTGGCGTGGTGCTTAAAACTTGCGGGGAAAAGAGCGTGAAAAACAACACGGCCAGCCCCGTAATAAAACCCAACTGGCGGACGAGTTTGAGCTTATACATGGGGTTCTACCTGCGGGGAATTCGTGGGGCATGTGGTGCGCGATTCTTGCGGGCTTTGCGGGGTGTTATCTTCAAAATAGTACACACCGAGCCGCATTCGGCGGGTTGCGCTGGGGGCGGGGGGCGCCGTGTGTTCGGTTTCTTGTGGCGGTAGTTTGGCGACCCGCTGATAAGCATCCCGAAGTAATTTCTCCCCCAAACGGCGTAACTCGGGACGGAGTTTATCCAGCGCCTCTGCGGTTAGTTCGTCAAAATAGAGCGCTTGCTCAAGGTACGCCGGGGTGGCGCCTTCTAGGTTATGCACGGCGGCTAACAGGTGATCGCTTATGTTGTTGCCCATAAATACCAAGCGATCTTCGGGAATATCAGAAACATAACTACAACGTAGAAGGCAAATTGAGTCGGCTCGCTCTTCGGCGACACCGGCGCGAACCAAATCATCCACAATCGTGCGCGGTCGCATATCGGCCTTAACCAGCCGAGCCAATGCCTCGATTGAGGGCGCATCGGTTGCGCGCATTGGCAAGCAAAGGGGCTCACCGTGTTCATTTTGGTAATTAGGGTGAGTCATCCACAAGGCAATTAATTGGGCGGCGCTGTTGGCACCGTGCCTTAGGGACAAATTATGGGTATCGGTTTGAGCTAGTTCTTCCCGGATGCGCCGGACTTCTTTGCGATGAACACCGCTCATTAAGGTGACTTTGCTGTCGGTTAGAGTACCTGCGTTTTCACCTTGTTTTCGGCAGGCTTCTTCCACACAAACGTATTTTAAAAGCTCGGCGATTGCGCCAAAGGTCCACCCGTGGCCGATTAAAAATCGAACTAAGGGGCGAAGGATAACGAGCGCGGTATTTTTGATAGCAGTATTCATGTGGGAAATTTTAGCACAGGATGATAAAACTTGACGTGGAAAATTTTCCCACTAATATGGGGTTCACCGAGGCGATAAAACCTTAACGCCCGGCCTTGATGTTTCATCTCATAGGAGTATTTATCATGTCTCAATTTACCTTTAAAAAAGCGACGTTAGCAGTTTCTGTTTTGGCCTTATTGGGGACACTGGGGCTCAAGTGACAACTCAAGATCAAGTACGTACCCAGGATCAAGTTCGAACCCAGGATCAAGTTCGAACCCAGGATCAAGTTCGTACCCAGGATCAAGTTCGAACCCAGGATCAAATTGGTGTAGGTGCGGCAGGGCAAGTAAACACGCCTTCGGTGAGCACACCGGCTGTTGATGCCCCTTCGGTTGGTACACCGGCTGTTGATACGCCTTCGGTGGGTACACCAAGCGTGAATGCACCTTCGGTTAATACACCAAGTGTGAATGTGCCTTCAGTTAATACGCCAAGCGTGAACGTGCCTTCGGTGAATGTTCCTTCGGTGAACGTGCCTTCGGTGAATGTGCCTTCGGTGAACGTTCCTTCGGTGAACGTGCCTTCGGTGAATGTGCCTTCGGTGAATGTGCCTTCGGTGAACGTTCCTTCGGTGAACGTTCCTTCGGTGAACGTTCCTTCTATGCCTAAGTTCTGAGGCAGGGTTAAATCAACATTTGGCAGCGTTTGGATTCTGCAAGCTTGTACTGTGTTTTAGCCAGAACCGACATTGACCTCGGGGGCTTTTTTATGCGCAGCAACTAATTTTAGGCGGTTCGATGACCGCTAACGCGCGCCCAGTCGCCGCGTGTTTCAATCTCATCAATGATTAAACCTTGCGCTAACCATTGAGCCGCCACGGCCTGCGCTTGGGCATTAAGAATGCCAGAGAGCGCAAACCGGCCACCGGATTTAATATGCGGTGCAATTACGGGTGCCAGTTCAATTAAGGGTTGCGCGAGAATATTGGCAACTAAAATATCAAAACGCTCGCTTGGGTTGAGTTCTTCAGGCAAGCCCAAGCTTAGGCGTGCGGCCGCAATGCCATTGAGCGCGGCATTATCCCGGCTGGCTTTGAGCGCTTGCGGGTCAATATCGGTGCCGAAGGCCTCGGCGGCTCCTTTCATCAGCGCCGCTAAGGCTAAAATCCCCGAGCCGCAGCCCACATCTAACACGCGCAAGCCCATAAGATTTTGTGCATCTAGCCAATCAAGACAAAGGGCGGTGGTTTCATGCTGCCCCGTGCCGAAGGCTAATCCGGGATCAATACGGATGACTGTTTTGGCCTCATCGGGCGCATTTAACCAATGGGGCACCACCCACAGGCCATCGCCATACCGAGTGGCGGGAAACTCGGCTTGGGTTTGACGCACCCAATCGGTTTCCTCGACATACTGGTGATCAAATTCACCCAATAAAGCAGGCCGTAATTGGCCAGCAAGTGCGCCCATGATGTCGGCGGGGTTGAGCTGGCCTTCAAATAAACCCACCACGCGCACTTTTTGCCAGAGCGGGGTTTCACCGGGTTTGGGTTCTAAAATGGGCTCATCACCCAGCTCTTCGAGGGAAACGGAGACGGCGCCCGCCTCAAATAGCGCCTCTTCACAGGCCTCGACATCGGCTTGGGATACATCAAGGCTTAAGCGTTGCCAAGCGGCGGCTGTTGTGGGGTGATTCATTAGGACAACCCTAGGCGATTTTGCAGATAATGAATATCGGTGCCGCCCTCAATAAAGGCTTGATCGGCCATTAAATCCCGATGGAGCGGAATATTGGTTTTGATGCCATCAATCATCATTTCATCGAGGGCGCCGGCCATGCGCCGAATAGCTTGTTCGCGGGTGTCGGCATGGGTGATGAGCTTGCCGATCATCGAATCATAGTAAGGGGGCACGCTGTAGCCGCTGTAAATGTGCGAATCAATCCGCACGCCCGGCCCACCGGGGAAATGTAAGTTGTTGATTTTTCCGGGGCTGGGTATGAAGGTTGTCGGGTCTTCGGCGTTAATTCGGCATTCAATTGAGTGGCCGGTGAGGCGCACGTCTTTCTGCTTTAATTCAAGGGGTAGGCCGGCCGCAACCCGCAATTGCTGCTTAACCAAATCGACGCCGGTAATCATTTCGGTAATGGTGTGCTCCACTTGCAAGCGGGTATTCATTTCGATGAAATAAAAATGGCCATTTTCATAAAGAAACTCAAAGGTGCCCGCCCCGCGATAGCCCATGCGTTGACAGGCGGCCACGCAAACTGCACCAATTTCAGCACGCTGCTGGGGGGTTATGCCGGGCGCGGGCGCTTCTTCGATAATTTTTTGGTGGCGGCGTTGCATCGAGCAATCGCGCTCGCCCAAATAAATCGCATTGCCGTGGGTATCGGCTAATACTTGGATTTCGATATGCCTTGGGTGCTCAAGGAATTTTTCCATGTACACCTGCGGGTTATTGAAGGCCGCTTGTGCTTCGGTGCGCGTCATTTCAATGGCGTGCAGTAAGGCCGCTTCGGTGTGCACAACCCGCATACCGCGCCCGCCGCCGCCGCCCGCCGCTTTGATAATGACGGGATAACCGACGTCTCGACCCAATTTGATATTTTCATCGGAATCATCGCCAAGCGCGCCCTCAGAACCCGGTACGCAAGGGACGTTGGCGGCGCGCATGGTGGCTTTGGCGGTGACTTTATCGCCCATTAAACGAATGTTATTGGGTGTAGGGCCGATAAAAATAAAGCCCGATTGCTCCACGCGTTCGGCAAAATCGGCGTTTTCGGATAAAAAACCATAACCCGGGTGAATGGCGACCGAATCGGTTACCTCGGCGGCAGAAATAATGGCGGGGATATTTAAATAACTTTCATGGGATCGTGGCCCGCCAATACACACCGATTCATCGGCGAGGCGCACGTGTTTTAAATCTCGATCGGCAGTGGAGTGGACGGCCACGGTTTTAATGCCCAACTCGCGGCAAGCGCGCAAAATCCGAAGGGCAATTTCGCCGCGATTGGCAATTAATACTTTGTTCAACATGCTAAAACCCTTTTAAGATTAAATGGCTTATTCAATGATGAACAGGGGCTGATCGTATTCAACCGGTTGGCCATTTTCGACCAAGATGGCGGTAATGGTGCCGCTGGTTTCGGCTTCAATTTGGTTAAACATTTTCATGGCTTCAATCACGCAGAGCGTATCGCCGGCCTTAACGGAGCTGCCAATCTCCACAAAAGCTTTGGCGGTAGGGGAGGCGGCGCGATAAAACGTGCCCACCATGGGCGATTTAATCGGCGTGCCTGAAGCCGCCACCGGCAAGGGCGCGACGGGGGCTGCACTTTGGGGGGCAGGGGCGGCCATGGCGGGGGCGTAGCCATAGTTCATGGGCGTGGGCTGCATGATTTGCCCGCGTGAAATGCGTACCGACTCCTCACCTTCGCGAATTTCAATTTCAGCAATGCCGGACTCTTCAAGGAGTTCGATGAGTTTTTTGATTTTACGAATATCCATCGAGGGACGTCTCCGAGGTTAAAACAAAGTTAAGTAAAAAACGGGCAAGCAAATTAGGCGGGCGGCAGGCTGAGCACCCGTTTAATGCCTAAATGATGAAATAGGGCAAAAAGCGCGAGCTCGTAGCCGAGCGCACCCACGCCAATAATTGAACCAATCGCGATATCTGAAAAATAAGAATGCTGCCGGAATGGCTCACGCGCGTAGATGTTACTGATGTGTACCTCAACAAACGGGATGGCGGTGGCAAGCAAGGCATCGCGCAGGGCAATGCTGGTATGGGTCCAGGCGGCGGGGTTAATCACAATGCCCGCAACCCCGGTATCGGCGGCGGCATGGATGCGATTAATCAGCTCGTGCTCGGCGTTGGTTTGCAAATGCTCCAGCGTTGTGTGGGCGCTTTGGCAGTGGTTATGGAGTTGGTTGACCACATCGGCCAGCGTGGTGTTGCCATAGCGTTCGGGCTCACGCGTGCCGAGTCGATTCAGATTGGGGCCGTTCAGCAGCAGAATAGTCGCCATGCGTCGCAGTTCCTTCTTGCACCAGTGATTGAGTCAAAAGTTGCCGCATTGTGCCGCGAACAGCGGTGAAAGTCTACGTTCAGCCCGTGAGTTGCTTAGTTTTGTTTGTTGCGTAACGCGGCGAATTGGTCAAAGTTATCGAGTAAAAGCGCGGTGAGTTCGGGATCGAACTGGATGCCGGAAAACGATTTGAAATGCTGGCAGATGGCCTCATCGGTCCAGGCGGGTTTGTAGACCCGCGCGAAGGATAACGCATCAAATACATCGGCAATGGCAACGATGCGGCCTTCAATGGAAATATCGCGCCCCTGTTTTTGCTGGGGATAACCTTGCCCGTTCCACCATTCATGATGCTCGAGTGCAATTTGAGCGGCGGTTTGCAGCAGGGGGCGATCCGATTGGCTTAAAACCTCAAACCCCAGCTGGGTATGGGTTTGCATGAGCGCGCGTTCTTCATCGGTTAATTTGCCGGGTTTATTTAAAATGGCATCGGGGATGGCGATTTTGCCGACATCATGGAGCGGTGCTGCTTGTTCAATGGCGGTGATTTGCGCCTGCGACAAGCCGAATAATTTGCCAAGTTTGGCGCTGTATCGGGCGACGCGCAGCACGTGCTGGCCTGTTTCCTCTGAGCGAGCCTCGCAGAGCTCACCGAGCAAGAGCACCAGATCCGTTTGTGTGTGCGCAAGCTCAAGATTTAAGCCGCGAATGGTGTTTAATCCCTCATCAACGCGTTGTTTGAGCAAGGCGTTAAATTGCTGTTGGCTGTCGAGATAGCGCTCTTTATACCCTTGAACTAGCTGAGAAATGAGGCTGATGAACAGGACGGCCGTAAAAGCACTACCTAAAGTGAAGTGCTCATAAGGGCTTGGCCAAACCCCAAGCCATTGCAGTGTAAAAATACTGCCAATAAGTGCTAAAAATCCGCCATGCCACCAGCGCAACTCACGGGTGCGATCAATTAAAAACGCCGCCAGTGGGGGGAATAACGTCAGCCAGAGAATATCCACGCTGCGGGCTTCGCCAATCAGAGTGAAGCTTGCAAAATAAAGCATTAAGGACACGAGATACACCCGAATGCCCAGCGTGGTTTTGACTTTTTTACGCGCAAAAATCAAGCCGATTATGATGATAAACAGCAGGCTGTGCGCGACAAGAAACAAGGGGCGATCTTGCACGACATTGGCGGCAAGCACGAGGATAAGAAATGCGGCATTAATCCAGAGGAGTTGGGAGAAATTACGCTGTTGTTCAATTTTTTCACGATTCATAAGCTAACCATAGCCTAAAACTTTATTCATTTGAAACCGTCGGGCAATTGCCTTCATTATCAATAATCCACTCAAGGCAATCTGGGTGCGATAAAAACCGGTTAGGCGAGGCGGTAAGGCCATACGCGCCCGATTGCAGCACAGCCAGCACATCCCCCACACTCAAGGGCGGCAGGGGTAAATTTTGGCCGAGCACATCCAGCGGGGTGCATAAGGGGCCTGCGATCTCAACGGGCTCAAGGGGCTGCGTGTCTAAATAATTGATGGCGATAATCGGCCAGTTTCGGCGGATGACTTGGCCTAAATTGCCCGAAAGCGCAAGGTGGTGATGCATGCCACCATCGCAAAGAAGGTAGGTTTTGCCGCGCGAGATTTTTTTATCAATGATGCGCGTGAGGTACAAGCCCGCACCCGCCACCAAATAACGCCCTAACTCTAAATTGAGATGAATGCCGGGCCATTGGGCTTGGGCTCGGTCGGCAATGGCATGGAGGGTCGCGCGGAGGTCATCTAAGTTTAACGGGGTGTTTTGCGTTTTATCGTGCGGGTGATAAACCACGCCAAACCCGCCGCCTAAATTTAGATGGCGGGGGGTGAACCCGGTGTCTCGACACAAGGTTTCAATTAACTCAATGCTGGCATTTAGCCCGGCGCAAAGCGCCACCGCATCACGATTTTGTGAGCCAACATAAAGATGGAATCCCTCCAAATCAATAAGCTGCTTGAGCTCGGTATCGGTTTGAATGCGGTTGATTAGGGCGGGAATTTGCTCGCTATCAATACCGAATGGTCGCGCGCCGCCGCCCATTTTCATGCCCGACCCTTTAAGCTCAAACGGTGGGTTGATGCGCAAAGCAACTCGGGCGATGTGCTGGCTTTGTTTGGCTAACCCTTTGATGCGAATAAGCTCGCTGGCTGATTCCACGTTAATGAGTATGCGGTGTTCAATGGCAAATGCGAGCTCCGCCTCTGATTTTGCAGGCCCGGCAATGCTGGTTTGCGCCATGAGCGCTGGTGCCTGCGCGGCGACACGCTGCATTTCTTTAAGCGAGGCGCAATCAAAGCCATCGACCTGTTTGGCTAGGTGCCTTAAAACGGCGGGGTGCGGGTTGGCTTTAATGGCGTAATGCAGGTGAATCGCGGCGGGGAGCACGGCACGCACTCGGCGGATTTGCGCCGATACAATCGCCAAGTTGTAGAGATAAGCGGGGGTGGTTTGGGTTTTAAGCCAATCCGATAAGGGGGCGGCACCCTGCATTAATTGCCCGTGGGCCACCGGCCAATAACACGCCGCCGCCCCAAGGCATTGCTGCATCAAGGTGTGCCCCGTTGGGCTGTGGTTTATATCGGTTGGCGTGACTGGGTTAGCTTGCGTGGCCGGGTTAACTTGGGTCATGGGTTTGCCTGCAAGGCTGAGGTCTGATTGATTAAAATAATCCGGCTGGCTGCGCGATCGAGTTTGCCATTATTTGATCGCGGCAGTTCGGGCAGGCTAAGGATTTGTTCCGGCATCTGATAGGGCGCCAATTGGCTGCGTAGCCAAGATTTTAATTCATCTCGGTTAACCGTATCCGGTGCCACAACTAACCCAACAAAACAGGGCTCTGATGGCTCAGATAATGTACCCAAGGGGCAGCTTTCTGGCGCATATCCAAAAGCAAGCGCTTCGGTTATGCCGGGGTAACGCAGCGCTGCCTGTTCGATTTCTTCGGGGCTAATGCGAAAACCCTGCACTTTAATTTGTTCATCAAGGCGCCCTAAAAAATAGTAACGCCCAGCGGCATCGCGCCGCACTTGATCGCCAGAAAACACCACGCGCTCATCTGCACGATTAGGCCAGCCGGTGGGCGGGCGGCGATAGCGTTCGGCCGTGGCCGCAGGGTCATTAAAATAACCGGCGGTGACAAGGGGGCCGCCTTGCACCAATTCCCCCACGCCTTCAACGCCCTCAGAAATAAGCGTGCCTTGGTCATCAACCAGCCCCAACACACTGGCTGAAAATGCGCGACCAATAGAATCAGGGTGGGTATCTACTTCAGCGGGGTCAAGCACGCTGGCGCGAAACGCTTCGGTTAAGCCATACATTAAAAAAAGTTGCGCTGCCGGCTTCGCCGCGCGCAATGCCCGCACACTGGTTATCGGCAGTTTGCCGCCCGAGTTGGTGATGCACCTGAGGGCAGGGGTATCTTTAAGCCAACCGGCTTGCGCCAGCGGGATGAGCAAACCCGGTGTACCGGCTAACACCGTTATGCCGCCGTGGATTAAGGGTTTTTTCAAATCATTGGGCAATAAGTAATCCTGCAAGGTAATGCCAGCACCCACGCGCAGCGCCATGGTGATTTGCGATAAACCATAATCAAATGATAAGGGGAGCACCGCCAATAACTCATCAACGGCAGTTAAACCTAAATACTGGCTTACCGCTGCGGCGCCCGCATTCAAATTAGCGTGGGTCACCATCACCCCTTTAGGTTGGCCGGTGCTGCCTGAGGTAAACATTAAGGCCGCTAATGCAGGGCCAAGGTCGGAAAATGGGGGCTCTGGTAGCGGGGAAATGGGGGTGTTGATGGTAGGGGCATCAAAGGGCAATGGCTTAAAGGCGCCATCGGGCGTTGGGCTGTAGCCCCAGTGGTTGGGGTTGCCTTGCGTGCAGCCTAAGGCCTGCGCGTGGGGCGCATCCACCACGATGCCTTGCGCTTTTGCGCGAGCAAAAATAGAGCGCAACTGCCCCGCCCGCAGCGCGGGGTGCAACGGCACAAGAACCAAGCCCGCCACCCAAGCCGCGAGCATCACCACCACCGTTTCGATGCGTTTGTTTGCCCAAACAACTAAGGGTTGGCCTGGATTTAAGCCTTGCGCGCGCAGATAGCCCGCCGTTGTTTCAACTGATGCGGCAAGCTCGGCATAACTTAAGGCCTGCTTGCCGCAGCGCACAGCAATCCGCGTGGGGGTGTGGTGGGCGTGACGCCATAGCGGGTTAATAACATCGTTCGACATGGTGCTTTTGAATTTTGAGTGGGCGGTTACATGGTGCTTTTGAATTTTGAGTGGGCGGTTATTGGGCGCGCGGATGCGTATAATGATGCCATCACTGGGGTGATTTTTGAGGTTAATTGCCTTAACGGCGGCTTGGCGCTATGAATTTCACCTCGTTTTATTTCCGCACAAGAAGTATCTCATTATGGCAGGCAACACGTTCGGCAAACTCTTTACGGTAACCACGTTTGGTGAATCGCATGGCTTGGCTTTGGGCGCCATTATTGATGGTTGCCCGCCGGGAATGGATTTATGCGCGGCCGATTTGCAAATTGATTTAGATCGCCGCAAACCCGGCACCTCGCGTCACACCACCCAGCGGCGCGAGTTGGATGAAGTGCGCATTTTATCTGGCGTGTTTGAAGGCAAAACCACGGGCACGCCGATTGGTTTGGTCATTGAAAACACCGATCAGCGCTCAAAAGATTACGGCAAAATTGCCGACCAGTTTCGCCCAGGTCATGCCGATTACACTTATTTACAAAAATATGGCATTCGCGATTATCGGGGTGGCGGGCGGTCATCGGCCCGCGAAACGGCTATGCGGGTGGCAGCCGGGGCGATTGCTAAAAAATGGTTGTTTGAAACCTATGGGGTGCAAGTGCGCGGTTATTTATCGCAAATTGGTTCGATAAAACATCGAGGGTTTGATTGGTCGGTCGTGGAACATAACCCCTTCTTTTGGCCCGATGAATCCCAAGTGCCTGAGTTAGAAGCTTTTATGGATGAGTTGCGCAAATCCGGCGATTCCGTGGGCGCGCGCGTATCGGTGGTGGCCACGGGCTGCCCGCCGGGATGGGGCGAGCCGGTGTTTGATCGCTTAGATGCCGAGATAGCGCATGGCTTAATGAGCATTAATGCGGTGAAGGGCGTTGAAATTGGCTCGGGGTTTGATTGCGTGGCCGCGCTTGGTACCGAGTTTCGCGATGAAATCACCCCCGAAGGCTTTTTGAGTAACCATGCCGGTGGCGTGCTCGGCGGTATATCGAGTGGCCAAGATATTGTCGCGCACATTGCGTTAAAGCCCACCTCAAGCATTCGTTTGGCGGGTCAAAGCGTGGATATTAGCGGCGCATCGGCTGAAGTTATTACCACTGGCCGGCATGATCCCTGCGTCGGCATTCGGGCAACCCCCATTGCCGAGGCGATGCTCGCCTTAACATTGATCGATCATGCTTTGCGCCATCGGGGGCAATGCGGGGGGGTGGTGTGCGCCACGCCGGTCATTCCCGCCCAAGTTCAACCCGCGTGACAGGATGCCTGTGATACCGGCCAATCAACAGGGTAGCCCAGCGCGTGAGGAGCACCTGATGCGGCTCACGTTGTTTGTTTATTTTTTGGGCTTTGGTATTTTTTTGCCGTATTTCAGCCCGTTTTTGATGGCTCAAGGGTTCAACCCCCAAGAAGTGGGTTTTTTGCTGGCGGCGGTTATGACCTCTAAAGTGATTGGGCCGCCGTTATTGGGCTGGTGGGTCGATCATCACAACCGTATTTTGCCGGCCATGCGGTTGATGGCGCTGGCATCTATCTTGCTATTTTTATTGATATTTGCATTAAAATTAACCCAGGCGCCCTTGGGTTTTTGGCTGGTGGTACTGGGTTTGTTTGGTTTGGCGTGGCAGCCTTTGCTCTCACAGCTGGATGTGCTGACTTTGCGATTAGTGGCTGGGCGCGCGCAAGTGTATTCTTCCCTGCGCGCATGGGGTTCGATAGGGTTTATCGTCTCCTCGGTGGGCTTGGGGTTTATTATCAATGGGTTAGCGCCCGCCGCTCAGTCGGTTTGGATTGCAGGCTTGCTTATTGCGGCATTGCTGGGTTTGTGGCTGCTCTTGCAGCGGTTGCAAGAACCCACGGCGCAGCCATCGCCTGGCTTTGCCTCATGGGCTTTGGCAGAACCTGAGCCGCGTTTCTGGCAAAAATTGCGAAATCCCGCCTTAATCGGCTTTTTGGTGATGCAGTTTTTGGTGAATGTGGCGCATGGGGTGTATTACGCTTTTTTTAGTGTGTATCTTGCCGAGCAAGGCTACAGCTCAGCGGCTATCGGCTTGTTATGGGCGCTGGGTGTGGTGGCAGAAATTATTTTATTTTTCGTCTTGCCCCGGTTTTTAAATCGTTTTTCGTATACCCATTTATTCGCCATTGCCTTGGGTTTGATGGCATTGCGTTGGCTATTAATCGGCACGCAAATCGAGTCATTAGGGTGGATTTTGTTCGCACAGGTGTTGCATGCAGCCAGTTTTGGTCTCACCCATGCCGTGGGCATCGCGGTGATTCATCAGCAATTTACCGGTCGGCTGCAATCACGCGGGCAAGCTGTTTTTTCTGGCTTTAGCTATGGCGGCGGGGCGGCTGTGGGCTTGATGCTGGCGGGCTGGTTGTGGACTCAGTTCGGCGCCGTGGCCTCTTTTTTGGTGATGTCGCTGGTTTCTGTTGCCGCCGGCTTAATGCTATTGACGTGTCACCGCTTGGTTTCTGCCGCAGATGCGCGGCCAACCGATGATCGCATCGAGCAGGGGGTGTGATGGAAATTCGCTTGCAGCCCTCGCTCAAATGCCCCACCGAGGCTTTGTCGGATTGGTATGAAAGCCCCATGGGTGCCGTGATTGGGCAGGTGCTGGCCGGCGGGATTGGTCGGCGAGTGGATGATGCTTTTGGCTACCACGCCGTGCTGCTCGGTGCCAATTCGCCGGCTTTATCGCAGGCGTTAGCCGCACGATTGCGCATCCGGCGCATCACCCAAATCGCCAGCCGGGCAGGCGATTTAACCCCGGTGCCCCCTTTAACGGGTGATTTATCGGCGCCTATTTCGGTCATGGGCTTGGTGGCCGATTACGCCCAATTGCCGATTGATAGTGCGGCGGCAGATCTCGTTCGTGATTGCGATGCATGTGTTAGAAAATCGCCGCGAACCGCATGAATTGCTGCGAGAACTCGATCGCACCGTTCACCCCGAGGGGCGCTTATTGATTGTGGGCGTTAACCCGGCAAGCTTATGGCATGGGCAGCGTTGGTTGGGTGCCCGTTGTCATGCGCCTTTATCGCTCGGGCATCATCATGCGGCGTGGCGGGTGGCCGATTGGTTGCGCGTATTGGGTTATGAGCTGCGCTCGGTCGATCATCTCGGCGGCGTATGCCCGCTGTGCCGCCCCAAATTGTTCTATAAAATGCAGGCCATGCGCGAATTTGGGCAAAGCTGGTTATGGTTTTTGCACGGGTTTTATGTGATTGATGCCGTGCGCCGGGTTAGCACCCCCACCGCGATTCGCCCAGCATTTCGGCTGCGCACCTTATTACCGAACAAAGCGCCTGCCGCCGTTGCGGGCAATACGGCGGGCGGTGGCCGCTGGGCTGAAAAAATCGCCCACCTGCCGCCCCATCCATTCAATAAAAGAATCTATAAAAAATGTCCCAAAATCGCCCTTTAGATGATTTAAACCCCATAGCCGAGGCCAGCCCAGCGCGCACGGTTGTGCATATCTGGACCGATGGTGCCTGCAAAGGCAACCCCGGCATCGGCGGTTGGGGCGCGTTATTGCGTTATGGCGGGCACGAAAAAGAACTCTGTGGCGGCGAGGCGCACACCACCAATAATCGCATGGAATTATTAGCCGCCATTAGTGCCCTTGAAACCTTAAAGCGCCCGTGCATCGTGCATTTAACCACCGATTCCCAATATGTGCGCCAAGGCATGCTGGAATGGTTAGCCAATTGGCGCAAACGCAATTGGCGGCGGGCGGATGGTCAGCCGGTGAAAAATGCAGATTTATGGGTGCGATTGGATGAGGCCGCCAAGCGGCATCAAATGCACTGGCATTGGATTAAAGGCCACGCGGGGCATATTGAAAACGAGCGCGCCGATCAGCTGGCGAATCGCGGCATTCTAACGTGTTGATAGGGGAGTGATTGTATGGCCGATCGCCAAATTATTTTAGATACCGAAACCACGGGCTTGCCGGTGAGTGAGGGGCATCGCCTGGTCGAAATTGGCGCGGTCGAGCTTATCGACCGCAAACTGACCGGCAAGCACTACCATGTGTACCTTAACCCCGAGCGCCCCGTGGACCCCGAGGCCTTAGCCATCCATGGGTTAGATGATAATTTTTTAGCCGAGCAACCCAAGTTTGCACACATCGTGAGCGAATTTATTGATTTTGTGCGTGATAGCGAGCTCATCATTCACAATGCCGAATTTGACGTAGGCTTTATCAATAGCGAGTTAGGCCGCCTAGCGGGGCAGGGCGCATTGAGTGATTATGTCGCGAGCGTGACCGACTCACTCGCCCTAGCGCGGCAAAAATACCCCGGCCAACGCAATAGCCTTGATGCGCTTTGTCGGCGTTTGGCCATTGATAACAGCGAGCGCGTGCTGCATGGCGCATTGCTGGATTCGCAAATTTTGGCCGATGTGTATTTAGCGCTCACCGGGGGGCAAAAAACCTTAAGTTTTGATGAGCACCCGCCCGGTGCCCATCCGGCGCTTGAAGCGGGCATTATCCGCTTGCCCGTCGCGCGGGCGGCGTTGCGCGTAATCCATCCCGATAGCGATGAGCAACAAGCCCATGCCGACTGGCTATTAAAATTAGGTAAAGAGGGGGTGCCTAAGGGTTGGCCTGAACGGTTTTAAACAAAATGCTAAAACGCCGGTCAATCCGTTAGGTAAATAGAAACCGATTGCCTATAATTCATAGGCATTGACTATTTAATGCTTGGCTATTTAATTGTGCAAAGGCGCGGGGTGCAAGGCCATCGTCCCTTGAGGTTCTAACGTGTCTGAATATGCGCTTATTCTCATTAGCACGGTGCTTGTTAATAACTTTGTTTTGGTGAAGTTTTTAGGCTTGTGCCCATTTTTTGGGGTTTCTAAAAAAATTGAAACGGCCATTGGCATGTCGATGGCCACCACGTTTGTGCTCACGCTATCGGCGATTGCAAGCTACTTAACCGAAGCGTTTATTTTAGAGCCCTTAGGCCTAACCTACCTTCGCACCATTATGTTTATTGTGGTGATTGCCGTGGTGGTTAACTTCACCGAAATGGTGGTGCGTAAAACAAGCCCGCTGTTGCATAACGTGCTCGGAATTTATTTGCCGCTTATTACCACCAATTGTGCTGTGCTTGGCGTGGCCTTGCTTAATGTGCAGCAAGCACACAATTTTATGGAATCGGCTCTGTATGGCTTTGGCGCCTCTTTGGGCTTTTCGATGGTGTTAATTTTGTTCTCGGCGCTGCGCGAGCGCATTAACGTGGCCGATGTGCCCCAAGCCTTTGAAGGCGTACCCATCGCGCTAATTACCGCCGGCCTTATGGCCTTGGGGTTTATGGGCTTTGCGGGCATGGTTAAAGCTTAATGTTTACCGCCATTTTGGTTGCCGCCGGTTTAGCGCTGGCTTTTGGTTTGCTTTTGGGCATTGCGGCGCAGTGGTTTCATGTGGAAGGCAACCCGCTGGCCGAAAAAATCGATGCGATTTTGCCGCAAACCCAATGTGGCCAATGTGGTTTTCCGGGGTGCAAACCTTATGCA
>NCFS01000076.1 GCA_002281295.1 Halothiobacillus sp. 35-54-62
ATGCCCAAGGTACTGGCTAACCTGGCTGGCGGTGGGGGCGCTTGCCGTGCTGGCTTTTTTGCCCCATAAGCTGCGGTTGGGCTTGGCATGGGCGCTGGCTGCGGTGTATCAGCGCGCGTATGCCAAGCGGGTGCAAATCGTCGAGCGTAACCTGGCCTTGTGTTTCCCCACCGTCGCTTTGGCCCAAAGAGCGCAGTGGCGGCAGATGAGTTTTCACCTTCAGGCTTATGCCTTGCTTGATTTAGGGCGGTTGTGGTTTCGCTCGCCGGCGTATTTAATGCGTCAAACCGATGTGAGTGATCGGGCCTTGTTTCAGCAATTAATTGCCTCGGGTGGGGTGGTGCTCACCGGCCACGGCGCGGGGCTTGAGTGGATAGGGCATTTTTTGACGATAAACCTGCACGGTTCGGCCATGTATAAACCCTTTGGGCGTAATCGGTTGCTCAACGCCCTGTTTGAATGGGCGCGCGAGCGCCATGGCGCGCGGGTGTATCCACGAGCCCAAGGCCTAAAGCCGCATGTTCGGCATTTGCGGGCGGGCGAAGGTTTTTTTTATATTGCCGATGAAGATTTAGGTTTGGATGATGCGGTATTCGCGCCCTTTTTTGGCGTGGAAAAGGCAACGATTCCCTTGGCCGGGAAAATCGCAGCCTTGGGCAAAGTGCCGATTTATCCGGCGCTGGGGCAGTTGGATTTACGCAATGGGCGGTATCGGCTGCGCCTTTCGCCCCCCATTATCGTGCCCGCTGACGCAAGCCGTGCGGCGGCTCTCGCGATTAACCAAGCGCTAGAGCAGCTGATTTTGGACAACCCGCCGCAATATATGTGGTCGCTCAAGCTGTTTAAGACGGCGGCAGCGAATCGCCCTGATCCGTATGCCCAATAGGAGCCTCGGGCTGGCGGCGAAACCGTCGGTAGACCCATTGATATTGCGTAAGATTCGCTCGCACCATCTGCTCAACCCCCGCATTTAATGCCGCAAGTGCGATGGCAGGATTGGGGGCATACATACCAGCCGGCGCAGGGTAGAAGTGTAACCGGTACCCTTGCCCGCGCGCGAGCCGTTCGGTTCTGCCCAGAATGGCCACGGCACCGGTTTTTTGCATTAAGTTGTAAACCAAGGTGAGGGTGTAGGCGGGGTGGCCGAAAAAAGGCGCGAACGCCCCCTCGCCGACATTAGGCTCTTGATCGGGCAAAATCGTAATTAATTCCCCCCGCCGCAAGGCCAGCAGCAAGGCTTTAACCCCCGCGCGGTTGGCTGGCACGAGCTTGGCGCCGAAGCGTTCCCGCGCTTGCGTCATTAGCAGCTCAAAGGCCGGCTCTCGCGGGGGGCGATAAAGCGTGGTCATCGGGGTGTGCAGCGCGGTGTATAGCCCGCCTAATTCCCAAGCGCCACTATGGGGCGCGAGCATAATAACCCCGCGTCCGGTCGCTAAGGCTTGATCGAGGTGGGCTTTTCCTTCGATACCCCGCACTAAAGCTTCGATTTGTGGCTGTTTGCCGCGCCAAATCTGCCCCAGTTCGGTGAGGGTTTGCCCGGTTTGCGCCAAGCTGTGTTTAACAAGTTGCTGTTGCTGGGCGGGGGTTAGTTCGGGTAAGCACAGGGCAATATGGGCTGTCGCATCGCGCCGCATACCGCTGCGCGAAAGCCAGGCCAAACGCCCCAATCCGGTCCCCATCGCATGGCAAATGCGCAGGGGTAGGGCGGCAAACACCCGCAAAAAAACCCGAATCAGAATAAGCCGCAAGGCACTGCGCAGGGGGCGGCCATGGCTTTGGGCGGTTGGCTTACTCATGCGGATTGGGGCAACGGGGCGGGCAAGAGCGCTTGGGCTAACCCCTCACGCATTAATGGGGTGAGGCTTACGGCGAGCGAGCGAAATAGTTGGGGGTTAAGCGCTTCTTCTGCCGCTAAAAGTTGCTTGAAGTGTTCGCGCTGGGTGGGCTTGGCAAAGCAGGCGGGGCAATTATCTTTGATGACCGGCAACGCATTTTGGGCGGCAAAATCTACCAGCATGCGTTCACGCACGCGCGCAAAGGGGCGGATGATGCGCACATCGCCGGCATCGTTGCGGTAATGCGCTTTCATGGTGTTGAGTTTGCCGCCGTGAAAGGCGCTCATCAAAAAGCTTTCAGCCAAATCATCCAAATGCTGCCCAAGCGCCAGCACATTGTAGCCCTCGCGTCGTGCGGCTTGATACAACAGGCCACGCTTCATGCGGGCGCAAAATGCACAGTAAGAATCACCCCGCATATGCGCGTTGGCCAAGCCCACAATATCCTCGCGCTCGACAAAATACGGGATGCCGAGCGCGGCAAGATAGGGTACGAGCGGCGCGGGATCAAACCCGCCTACGAGCGGATCGATCGTAATGGCGGCCAAATCAAAGGCGATGGGGACACGGCGTTGCACATGATGCAAGCAATGCAAAAGTGAGAGCGAGTCTTTGCCGCCCGATACACCGATTAGGATGCGATCACCCGGTTGGATCATCGAAAACTCCATCAGGGTGCGGGCAAGGATGCGTTGCAGCTTTTTGCTCGGCGTCATCCAGCCCGCGCGGGCGTGCGGATGATCGGGCTGTAAATCAGCGGGAATGGTTGGCGTTCGTTCGTTCATAGGGTATCAATAAGTAAAAACCCCCGCATTGTACGCCAGACAACGTTCAGCGCTAAGATGGCGGGGATGTTTAATCAGAGGAGCCTTGCGATGCGCCAACTCTACCCCGCTCTTGAGCCGCTTTTAACCCATAGCCTTGCGGTGGATAGCCCCCATGTGCTCCATATTGAAGAATGCGGTCGATTAACCGGCATTCCCGTAGTTTTTTTGCACGGCGGGCCGGGTGCGGGCTGTACCCCCACGCATCGGCGGTTTTTTGATCCCGATCGCTATCGCATAATTTTGATTGACCAACGCGGTGCCGGGCGATCAACACCGCACGCGCATCTTGAGGGCAACACCACGCAAGCCCTCGTGGCCGATTTAGAACGGGTGCGCCAGCACCTTAAAATTGAGCGTTGGTTGGTTTTTGGGGGCTCTTGGGGATCAACCCTAGCGCTAGCTTATGCCTGCCTGCACCCCAAGCGGGTGCTGGGCTTGATTTTGCGGGGGATTTTTTTGTGCCGCGATGAAGATGTGGCTTGGTTTTATCAAGCCGGCGCGCATCGCTTATTCCCCGACTACTGGGCCGATTACCTTGCCCCCATTCCTGAGCAGGAACACGGAGATTTAGTCGCGGCCTATCACCACAGGCTCACGGGAAGCGATGAACTGGCTCGGATGCACGCAGCCAAGGCCTGGTCGATTTGGGAGGGGCGCACGGCCACCTTATTGCCCGATGCTGCCACGGTCGGTTTTTTTGGTGATCCGCACCATGCGCTGGCCATTGCACGGATCGAAAATCATTACTTTACCCACGGTGCCTTTTTGCGCGATGCCCCTTTGCTTGCGCAGATCGCGGCGCAAGCTGACTCGTTCGCCCAAATTCCCGGCGAAATTATTCATGGCCGATACGATGTGGTGTGCCCCATCGACCAAGCCTTCGCGTTGGCGCAGGTATGGCCGAGTGCGCAGTTCACCGTGGTGGAGCACGCCGGGCACGCGGCAAGCGAGCTTGGCATTATTGATGCGTTAATCCGCGCGACCGATCGCTTTTCGGAGCTAGCGCCGCTTGCCAATGGGGTGGGCGCTTAAGCGCGTTAATTCCCTTTTAATTTGAAGTCATAACCCCTCGCGCAGCAGGCTATCCTCATAAGGCTTTAGTTTTAATTCTCCTTTTTAATTCTCTTAGGTTGAGGTGATTGATAATGAGCCGACGTATTTTTCTTCAAGGCGTCTTGGCGGCCACCCTCGCCCCCGCAGCGCCTGTATTTGCCGCCCCGAGCTGCCCGCTATTGCATTTTACGGTGCGCAAGCTTGCCGGTGATGAGCGGGTGGATTTGTGCGATATGGTTGCAGGCAAAGTGGTTCTGGTGGTAAATACCGCATCTTATTGCGGCTACACCCCGCAATTTAAAGGCTTGGAGCAGCTTTATGCCGAGTATAAAGACCAAGGTTTTGTTGTACTGGGGTTCCCTTCCAATGATTTTGGCGATCAAGACCCGAAACCCGAAAACCAAATTCAGGATTTTTGCGCGCTCACCTATGATGTGACATTCCCCATGTTCGAAAAAATGCACGTGCGCGCGAATAACGCCTCGCCGCTGTTTAAAACCTTGGCGCAAGCAGCGGATGGAGATTATCCCACATGGAATTTTCACAAATATTTGATTGGCCGCGATGGCAAGCTGATCGGCAGTTTTGATTCGCCCGTCACCCCAGAGGCGCTGAGCCCCAAAATTGCCGCAGCGCTTAAATTGGGGTAAAGGGCGCGCGCAACAAAAAACCCGCGATAACGCGGGTTTTTAAACACTAAAGCGATAGCAAGATGGCTATCGCTGATTAGCCCATTAGGCTGTCATTGTTTCAGTGTCAGTTTTGCCTTCGTTCGTGGTGTACGCGATAGTTACTTTATCGCCTTTTTTGCCAGGAACTTTAACGTTGATGTAGGGGTTTTTAGAAACCGCGACAGACAAGTTGGCTTCAACAGCCACTTTATCGTTAACAGCTACAGTTAATGTTTGAATGTAGTTAGCGGGAATCAATTGACCCGTTGCTTTATCTTTCAAACGGCCTGTTTCCATCACCTGTTCGATCAGGCTTTTAACATCCAGAACGTCGCCAGCGGCGCTAATACGCATTTTGATTGATGACATTTATCAATACCTCGTTAATTCGTAGTTCAATAACCGGAACAGTAACTGCGTTTGCAATTAACCGCCGCAGCCGCCGATGGTCACTTTAACTTGCTTTTCAGCCATGTACAGCTTGCCGCCGGCATGAGCTACGCCGATGACGTTATCTGTTTTACCCATACGAATACGGGTAGACATGAACGGCTGCGCGCCATCGAACTTGAAGTTACAGACTAAGGGCGTTGGGTTGCCTTTAACCAGAATCGCGATGTTGTCGGTACCGGCAACAGCAGATTCAACGGTAACAGGAACCACGGCGCCGTTTTCAGCGATGTCCGGAGCTTTGATGGTGATATCTTTAGATTCGGTTGGGCCTGTGGTGCCAAACAAATCTTTTAAAGACTCATCAAAGCCTTTGGTGTTGTACGCTTGCTCAGGCCAAGTGGCGGCCATGACAGCGCGTGGGGTTAATAAGCCGGCGCCGATAGCCAAGCCAACAGCGCTTGCAGCCATGCTGCCTTTTAAAAATACACGACGATTAGATTGCATAGATCTGAACTCCTCAATGTTGCGTGGAAGACCACGGGTTAGATACTGCACGGCGCGTGCCAACTTGCAACCTATTGTTATTTAATTATTTTTAATAAAAGCCCGCCCGATTGCAAATTGCAAACTGCAATTTTTGTACGGCAATTTGCGCCATAATTAATTAAAAAAATGCAATGAATTTTTCTATGACGGGGGCTTTGCCCTAACACTGAATGGGGGGTGGCTCCGGCGTTGTGATAATTTTAAGTGTGATAAATGTCCCTTTATTTATGCCGCTTGATTAGAGTAACGGCATGTCTTTAAGCGCTGACGGTGAAAAATATTTATGAAAATTTTTAATTGCTCTCATTGTGGGCGCGTGACTTTTTTTGAGAACGTGCAGTGTGAAGGGTGTCTTAAACCATTAGGGTTTGTGCCCGAGCATCAACAAATGTGGGCGTTTGATGTGCAGGCCGATCAGCGGTGGTTGCCGGTCGGGGGCAATTTAACCGAGGACTATGCGCCCTGCCAAAACTACCGCCAAAATCAGGTATGCAATTGGATGGTGGCCGCAGGTGATGGCCAGCCGTTGTGTCGAAGTTGTCGCTATACCGAGATGATTCCCTCCTTGAGCGCGCCTGCGCACATTCATCTTTGGTTTTTGCTTGAGTCCGCCAAGCGGCGATTGATTTATGCGCTCACGGAATTGGGTTTGCCTTTACCGGATCGAGCGGCAGATCCTGAGCGCGGCCTCGTGTTTCATTTTCTGGCCGAAACACCGGATGAGCCCGCATTAACGGGGCATGATTCTGGATTGATTACGATTAATGTCGATGAAGCCGATGATGCCACGCGTGAGGCGCGACGGGCGCAGATGCATGAGCCGTATCGAACCCTGTTGGGGCATTTTCGTCATGAAATTGGCCATTTCTACTGGACGCATTTAGTGGAGCAGACGAACTGGTTGATGCCTTTTAGAGCCGTGTTCGGCGATGAAACCGAGGAGTACAGCCAAGCCATGGATCGCTACTACGCTCAGGGCGCCCCTGCCGATTGGCCAAAATCGTTTATCAGCGAATACGCCACGATGCATCCGTGGGAGGATTGGGCTGAAACTTGGGCGCATTATTTGCACATTGTTGACGCACTGGATACGGCTCATCATTGGGGGGTGCATTTAGGGGGGCGAAATCGCAGCGTAGCTGCTCGTTCAGTTCAGGCCGAGCCGGTGTCGGATGCGGTGTTTCGGCATGTGCTGGTGCGAGATTGGTTGCCGTTATCGCAGTTTTTAAACAGCATGAATCGCAGCCTGGGCCAAAAAGATAGTTATCCTTTTGTGTTGCCCGATGCGGTAATAAACAAACTTGCCTTGATTCACCAAGTGGTGCATGCAAAGCCGCTCATCGTGGCTTCGCATTAGCGCGGTTTGCAGGCTTTAGATGGCCTGCTGTGGGTAGTACGCAGGCAAAAGATAGCTTAGGGCAACTCGAAAAATCTACTGCGCCATCCGATTGCGGCGTCGCGTGCTCGTTCGCGCCTCCTTGCGCTCAAACGTGCTCGTAACGGTTTTTCGAGGTGCCCTTAAGGCAATAGGTCATCGGCTAGGGCTTGATCGTAGCCTTGCAGCTTGCGCCAGAGCGTGGATTTGTTGATGCCGAGGGTTAGCGCGGTTTTTTCGCGGTTGCCTTCATATTCTTTGAGCAGTTTTTCGATGTAGCGCCGTTCGAGCACATCGAGGGTGGGGTAGTCGGCATCCAGCGCGTCGGGTGCGCCCGTTGTAGGTGAGCGGCCGAGTGCGGTGGCCCAGGGTGGGGTGGTTTGCGATTCTGAATCGAAGCGAATTTCAGATCCGCTGGATAACGCGACCGCCCGTTCGATCATGTTTTTGAGCTCGCGGATATTGCCCGGCCAGTGGTAGTGCTCCATGCGCTCAAGACAGCCGGCTTCAAACCGCTCGGCCGGGCGGTTGTAGCGGGACGCAAAATGGCGGATAAAGTGGTCGATTAATATCGGGATATCTTCACGGCGTTCACGCAGGGGCGGAATGCGCAGGCGCACGACGTGCAGGCGATGATACAAATCATGGCGGAAGCTGCCTTCGCTGACCATTTGCGCTAAATCTCGGTTGCTAGCAACAATAAAGCGCACGTCAATTTTTATCGGGGTTACGCCACCGACGCGGGTGATTTGTTGCTCTTGGATGACGCGCAGTAATTTAACTTGCATGGCATCGGAGATGTTGCCGATTTCATCTAAGAATACGGTGCCGCCGCTGGCGACTTCGAGCAGCCCTTGTTTGGTGCTGGAGGCGCCGGTGTACGCGCCTTTTTCGTGGCCGAAGAGTTCGTTTTCGAGCAGGGTGTCGGTGAGAGCGCCGCAATCGATGACGATGTAGGGTTTGCTCGCAAAATCTGAGCGATCGTGAATGGCGCGGGCGGCGAGCTCTTTGCCGCTGCCCGATTCGCCTTCAATCATGACGTTAATGCGCACGTCGCGGATTTTGTCGATGACGCGATACACGCCCGCAATGGCGGGGGAGTTGCCGAGCATGGCCCGCTGGACATCGTTGGGATCGGGCTCTGCGGCGGCATCGGGGCGAAGCATGCGGTGCGCGAGTTTGACGAGCTCATCAATATCGTAGGGTTTTTTGATGAAATCATTGGCGCCTAGGCGCAGCGCATCAATGGCATTGTCGAGCGTTGAAAAGCCGGTGATGAGCACAAAAGGAATGGTTTGGTCGCGGCTGCGGACCCATTGCAAAAATTCTAGCCCCGATAATCCGGGCATTTTGAGATCGGAGATAATTAAATCGGTCGCGTTTTTTTCAAGCCAAGTCTGGGCGGCGCTCACCGACTGAAACCCGTGCACGGTCAGGCCTTCGGTTTTGGCAAAGCGGGCAAAGAGTTCGCTGGCGCGGGGGTCATCGTCAACAAAGGTGATGCGGGGGTTTTGGCTCATGATTTTTTAAGTTATTTACGTTAAGAGGTTTGATGTGAATCCCCCACGCGCGGGGTGGATTTCTCGCGGGGCAATTGCAAGGTGGCGCGAACGCCGCTGCGGTCGGGTCGGTTTTCGACGCTTAGTTTCCCGCCATGATACTGCACGATGCCTAAGCTAATCGATAACCCAAGCCCGGTGCCTTTATCGACGGGTTTGGTGGTGAAAAACGGGTCGAAAATTTTATCGCGCACGTTGGCGTCAATCCCAAGGCCTTCATCTTCGATAAGGACATAAAAATGCTCGGGTTGGCATTCGGCTTGAATGGTGATGGTGCCTTGGGCGGGGGTGGCGTGAATGGCATTGCGCACGAGGTTAATCACCACTTGGCCGATTTGGTTGGGGTCGAAGCTTGCCGTGCAGGGGGTGTCGTTTAAAATTAATGCCAAGAACACATCCGCTTCAATCGCTTCGGGTTGCAGGCGATCAATCAGCTCGGTAAGCCAGGGGGTGGTGTCGGTGGGCTGATGCTCGGGCGGCAACTGGCGGGCAAAATTCATTACGCCGCGCACGATATGCCCCACGCGCAGCGCTTCGGTGCGCAAGTCTTCAATATCGGTGCGCAGCTCGGTTTGTTCGGGCTGGGTTTGGCGCTCAATTAAGCGGGTTAAGGTGAGTATGTTGTTTAAGGGGTTGTTGATTTCATGGCCAATCCCGGCGGCCATCTCGCCAATGGAGGCGAGTTTGGCTTGTTGCAGCATTTGCCGCTCGGCGGCCTCGCGCTTTTGGGCTTCATCGGTGAGGTGCTGGGTGAGGTAATAAAAAGATTGCTGGAGCTGGCGCACCTCGGTTGTGCGGGAATCCACCGGAATGCTGTGTTCGCGATTACCATCGGCAAATTGTTTAAGGCTGCGCCCGAGGCGAACAATGGGGCGGGAAAAGTACCGCGCACCTAAGCCCGCCAAGAGCAAGCTCATGCCTAAAGCCAGCACGGTAAACCCCCATAAACTTTGATGAATATCCTCATACGGGGCCGAGGTGACATTGGCGGGCACCCGCAAGCAGATAAACCAAGAAACCAAGCTGTTGGGATACGGGTGATATTCCTGAAAATACATGCGGGTTTTGCCGCTGTGCGATAAATACAAGCCATCGGATTGAGCCACCGCTGATTGCCAAAATGCGCCTTTATCGAGCGATTGCGCGTAGGTGGGCTGGCTTAGAGGGTGGGCTTCCATCGGTGTTGTAAATTCGCGGTTGGTTTGGTCGTTATATAAAATTAGGCCATCGCGCTGGGGGTTGCCCGGGTCGTGCTCAATGACCATTACATGGCTGCCCCGGGGCTTGGGCGAAAGCGTTAAAATTTGGTCGAGGTATTCGCCGTAGGTGTTCAGCACCACATACCCCGCGCGGTCGCTGCCAAAATTTCGCAGCGGATACACGCCATACAGCATGCTGGGGTACTGGTTTGGCGCCGCATCCCACAGTGAGGCGGGTAGCATCAAAAAACTCACTTCATCCATCGGTAAATTTTTAAGCTGCTGCAAAAAGGCCGGGTTTTCCAGCTCTTCTTCCACATAATTAACTTGGCTTAAGCTTGGAAACATGGGCGAGGCGGCTCGCCCGAGCGTGGTTTTAACCACCGTGTTACCCGCCGCATCGAGCAGGCGAATACTGCCCAAACCCGGCACGGTGCGCTGCAAGCCGGCAAGGAACGAATTAGCGCGGATGCGATCGGAGGTTAAATCAGGGTGGCGAATGCCTTGAGCCGATGCGGTGAGCACATTCAGCATGGTTTGAATGGGCTGGGCGTGGGCGATGCCCCGCAGTACTTCTCGCTCGTAGCGTAGGCGGTTATTGATTTCGCCGGTGAGGGCTTGGATATTATCGCCGATTTCCCGATTGACTTCGGCCTGAAAGCGATGCTCACTAAAGGCAGTAACGCCCCACACCAAGGCCAACACGGGCAAGAGGGTGGCGCCAAAAGTCCAAAGAAAAATATTAACGGGCAAGCGCATATAAATAGTGTGGTTCAGAATAGTTAAGAGGATGGAAATTATCACAACCCGCGATTGGACACAGTGGTTAAATGCCCGCCGCGCCGAAGGCTTGGAGCGCACACATCAAACCGGGCAAAGCCCGCAGGGTGTTTCTATGCGCGTGGCCGGGCAAGACCTCATTACTTTTTGTAGTAACGATTATTTAGGCTTAGCCAACCACCCTGATGTGGTCGCCGCCTTGCAGGCCGGTGCGGCGCGCTGGGGGGTGGGCTCGGGCGCGGCGCATTTGGTTAACGGCCATTTTGAACCGCATGCCGAGCTGGAATCCTCGCTGGCCCAATGGCTACAAGTGCCGCGTGCTTTGCTTTTATCCACGGGCTACATGGCTAATTTAGCCGTGGTGGGCGGCTTGGTGGGGCGGGGCGACACGGTGATTGCCGATAAGCTCAACCATGCCTCGCTTGTGGATGCCGCCAAGCTCTCGGGCGCCACGCTGTTACGCTATCGCCACGGTGATCTCAACGATGCTCGGCGGCAATTAATGCGGTCCGGCGGGGTGAAAATGATCCTCACCGATGGCGTTTTTAGCATGGATGGCGATGCGGCGCCGCTTGCGGGGTTAATGGCGCTGGCGGAAGAATTTGATGCTTGGCTTATCGTGGATGATGCCCACGGATTTGGCGTTTGGGGTGATGTGGGGCGGGGGTCGCTCGCGCACTTGGGCCTAACTTTAGGCGGCGCGCCGGAATACGTGTTGCAGGTGGGCACACTAGGCAAGGCCTTTGGCACAGCGGGCGCGTTTATCGCTGGCGCCGCGCAACCCATCGAGGTGATTATGCAGCGCGCCCGCAGCTATGTGTTCACTACCGCACAGCCGCCCGCTTTAGCTTTTGCTACGCTGGCAAGCTTGAGCTTAGTGCAGGCTGGAGATGATTTGCGCGCC
>NCFS01000150.1 GCA_002281295.1 Halothiobacillus sp. 35-54-62
ACGCCAATTAAGCGTTTCATGGGCGATAAAATGAGGCTAAGCGCCGTGATAAACGAGACGAAGGTGCCCACACTGATGCTGTGCATGCGATCGCCGGTGGTGGCAAACCACACAATGCCCGAAATTCCTAAGGCCAAAACAAATTGCGTTAAGGGCGAGGATAAGGCGCTCACCGCTTGCATTCGCATAAAATCTTGGAAATTTTTGGCATTGATTGCCGCAAACCGTGCGGCCTCAAACGCTTCCCCGCCATAGAGTTTTACCACTCGATGGCCGTTAATTACCTCTTCGGCAACATGGGAAACTTGTCCCATTGAATCTTGAATCCGCCGGGCATAACGGCGAAACGCGCGTGAAATGCTCCACACCAACACCACTAAAACGGGCGCCAAAACCACAATAAATAAGGCCAATTGCCAGCTTAAAATAAGCAACCAAACCAATAAGCCCAATACGGTAATCGTGTCGCGAATTAACGTGGTGAGCGCACTGGAGGCGGCTTCAGAGACTTGCTCACTTTGATAATTGAGCCGGGTTAAAATATCGCCCCCCGGCACATGATCAAAATAGCGCACCGGCAAATGCAATACATGATCAAACACATCGCGTTTTAAATCTCGAATAACCGAGCGCCCCACCCAAGCCATGCCATACCCCGAGGCAAATTCGGCAATCACCCGCACGGCAAACACCCCCAAAAGCAACAGCGGCATCAGATGAATAGTGGCCGGATCCCGGTTCACAAAGCTGCCATCGAGCAAGGGCTTCATTAAAGCGGCAAAAGCCACTTCCGTTAAGCCCGCCGCAATCATGCCCAAAATGGCCAAGGCCAAAAGCCGCCAATATTGCTTGGTGTACACCAAAAGCCGCCGGTAGGTTTGCCAACCCGAGGCGGGATGATTCGATGCGGTACTCATTGCGAACTCAACTGATTCAACACGTAAACCTGATTATTTAATGGGGGTGGTGCCCAAACCGACCTTGGTAATGCCGGCACTGCGCACTAAATCGAGCACCGTAATCACTTTTTGATTCACCACATTGGCATCAGCCCAAACCACCACCGGTTTTTGGTCTGCGGCAATGGCAACTAAGGCTGAGCGTAAGCTGCTTTGATCGAGAATTTTGCCATCCAGAGCAATCCGGCCATCTTCGGCAATTTCTATCACATGATCTTTAACCGGTGCGCGCTGCGCGCTGCCTTGATTGGATACCGGCAAGGTCACAT
>NCFS01000077.1 GCA_002281295.1 Halothiobacillus sp. 35-54-62
CGCCATGGGCACGGCACGCTGATTGGCCTTGCCACGACGCAAGCCAAAGGTGTCGATAATCGCCGCCTCATGCGGCAAACGCAGTTGTGAGCCATCAATCGCGCAAAGCCGAAAGCCATGCCAGGTACGGTAGCCCGGTTGCTGGTAGACCTGCCCGACGAGTTGCTGGTTGATTTCGACGAAGGCTAGATGAGAAAACTTGCTGCGGGCTTGGGTGTAGGCGGATTTCGTCACCTGGCGAACGGGGAACGCGTGAGGGCGAAGCTGTGAAAACGTATTGTCCAATTCTTGCTGGGCGGAGCCCTTGATCAGATTGAGACCATGCAGAATGAGATTGGGAAAAGTCAGCGTACGCCGGCGGGTGAAGGCTGTTTTATCAAAGCGATGGCGAACCAGGAACTCGGGTGAGTGAATCAGTCTGTTTATGTGGGTATAAGTAGTTTCAAATTAGACTGGTGGTGGTCATTGTGGTAATTCCTTATGCTGTTGGGATTGCTGGTTAAGCATTATATATCAATTGGTTGGGGCTTAACTTAATGGCATTGAGTCTGACCCCATTGATGTGCCATTGATGTGACCCCATTGATGTGACCCCATTGATGTGTGACCCCATTGATGTGGCTCCATTGATGCGCATTGATGTGCGTGACCCCATTGATGGAGTTAACGGCAGCCCGTGGGTTCCTGTCGGAGGCAGATTGCGTTGCGTTCGGTGCCCGTTTTAGGGTTTATCCACAAAATAACCCGCCAGAGCCAGATCGTGCACGCGCACAATGCCCGCCGGCACAATGCGGGCGGCGGGGACAAGTTTGGGGGCATAGCCGAGCATCATGGTCGTGTGGGCAACCGCGTTGCCACAGGCAGAAAACCGCACACCTTGAGCGCTGAGCTTTTCGATTAAAGGGGCAAGCGGGTTATCGTTGGCCATAAGTAACTTAATGCCGGGGCCAAAGGCGATAATTTCTATATCTAATTTATCTTTGCCGTAGTGCTGAAGGAGGTGCTCGGCCACATGAAGCGTTTCTCCGCGTCGATCAGCATCGGCATCGCTAATTTGAAGGGCGTAGCGCGCCACGGCATCAGGGTGCGCGGCCTTTTCTTGCGCTACGCTGGGCGCTTGGGGGTAGTTTGCCGCTTTAATGAGCGTGGCGATGTGCTCGGCTTGAACCGCTGCCGGCGATTGCCCTGGCGGCGTCGCCCACGTTGGGCTGGAGCCAAGTAATGCACTGCAGAGTACGAGGGTAAGGCGCGCGAGATGATTGGCGGCGTGGGTGCGGCGGGATGGGTTCATCATAAAAATCCTATGCGGGTGATCGGATCACGAGCATAAGACGATTATTTTATCTTTGCTAATAATAAGTATTAATAGGTTTAAGTCGGCATGGGTGGAGGCGCAAGGCTAGGCCTGCTGCGGGGCTAATGCGCCAATACCGCCAGCCACTGCGCCATGAGGTTTTCGCTGATGGCGGCGACGGCTGAGCGCGGGGCTAAGTGCAGTGGCTGATCGGGGGCATCCCGCAGGCCTTCTAAATGGGCGGAGGCGGCGCCCGCTTCAAAGGCGATGAGTTGGCCGGCGGCGTAATCCCACGGCTTTTGTTTGCCGTGCACATACACTTGAATGCGCCCGGCGGCGAGCCAGCACCAGTCGAGCGCGACCGAGCCTATGGAGCGCTGCGAGCCAAACGGTGCCTCGCTTGCCAAGCGGCAGGCCAGCGGCTTGGGCAGGCGTTTAAAATCAACCGTGGCCAAACAGCGGGCGAGGGGTAGCTCGGGCTGGGTGGATAAATTCAGCGCGTGATGATTGAGGTAAGCGCCGGCTCCGCGCCGGGCGTGGAATAACTCATCGCGCACGGGGTCATACACCATGCCTGCCACCACGCGGCCGCGCTCAAGCAAGGCCAGCGTTAAGGAAAATACGGGAAACCCGGCCCGAAAATTACTGGTGCCATCTAAGGGGTCTACAACCCAAAGGCGTTGCTCGCCGGCAAGGCAACGGGCCCAGGCCTGTTCTTGCGCGGGGATGCTCATTTCTTCGCCCAAAAAGCCGATCTTTGGGAATTGTTTGGCCAAATGCTGCTGCACAGCGGTTTGCACGGCCAAATCGACTTCGGTTACCCAGCTGCCATCGGCCTTAATTTCCACCATCGATGCCTGCCTTTGCATGTGGCTTTGGGCAATGGCGCGCATGGCGGCCTGGGTGGCTTGCCATTGTTCGGTGGTGATGGGTGCCGGCGTGGGGGCAGTTTGCATAGGGTTTGCCTCAAAGAAAGTGCGGGAGAGAAGTGTGGGGGCGATGCGCGCCGGTAGGGGCATGATACGGGCAAAACGCGCGCCATTAAGCGCGGTTTTTTAGGCGGGATATGCCAGTGGCTGCGGCGCTTAGGGTGGTCGGGCTGTTGGCTCGGTGCTGCGGATGCAGCGGGCAATCAACGGCTAGGCAGGCCATGCCCTTGCGGCAGCTTTGCGCGCAGGCGAGCAAAATTAGGCGGCGAATCAGCCGATGCTGACCTTGCGGGCTGGTATCGAGTAAATCGGCGCAAGAGAGCTTGCCCTCCCGAATGGTTTGATCGAGTAGGGGGGCATCAAATTCGGCTAAAATCTGCCCGCTGTCATTGGTGACGCGTAAATGGGGCGTAGTGCCGTGAGGGGTAAATTTTAGGTGTAACATAAAGCACCTTGAGGTTGTTTGTCGGGTAATGATAATAATTCTTGTTACGATAAACAAGGGTGTTGGGTTCGAATATCCCCCCGCTTTGCGGGGTAAGCTGCCATTTTTTGGGCGTGAATGCCCGCTGGGTTGAATGAATACATGGGTAAATTGCTTTTTTGGGTGGTCGTGATTCTTGGCTTTGTAGGCTATGTGGCGTATCGCTTGCGTGCGCGGCCTGCCCGCAAGCGGGTCGAGGGCAAGCCGGTGCATACGCTCGATTCGGTTCGCTGCGCGCAATGCGGGGTGTTTTTGCCGGTTGAGCAATCGGTTAAACGCGATGGGCAATCGTTTTGTTGCTGGGAACACGCGCAAAAATGGCACGATCAGCACCCCTCATAACCCCGCATTCGGCGCTCAAGGAGCCTGATAACTGGCGGGGCATTCGGCTGGTTAATGCCTACCGGGTGTTTTTGGCCTTTGCCTTGGTGGCGGCGTCTATTTCTGGGCGTGGCCCGCAGGTGTTTGGTCAGCAAGATATTTATTTATTTGGCTTTGTGGCTTGGGGTTATTTGGTGCTGGCCATGGGGTTCGAGTTTTTGCTTGAGCTGCATGTGCTGCCGTTTCGCGTGCAAGCGCATTTGCACGCGCTGGGCGATTTAATTGTTTTAATGCTGGTCATGCACGCCTCGGGGGGGCCGGGTGGTGGCATTGCCTTGCTGATGATTATTTCGGTGGGCTTAACCTCCGTATTGCTCGGGGCGGGGGCGGCCATGGGGTATGCGGCGCTGGCAACCCTTATGGTGCTGGGTGAAGCCGTGTATGCCAGTGTGGTGGATCATTACGAGCGGCAATTTGCGGCGGCGGGGTTTCTCGGCTTTGCTTTGTTCGTGGTGGTGATTTTGGTGGCCACGTTTGAGCAACGCCTGCAAAAAATAGAGCGGCTCACCCAGCGGCGCACGCGCGAGGTGAATTATTTATCCACCCTTGCGGTGCAAATTATCGAGCAGTCTTCTAATGGCGTGTTGATTAGCGAGCCATCGGGGCGGGTGGATTACATCAACAGCGCCGCGCGAAATTTGCTGGCGGTGCGGCGGCAAGACGATTTAGCGCCGCCCTTGGCAGATGATGATGCGGCCGCGTTGCATTTGCGCTTGCAGGATGCGCATCCGGCTTTGGCGGGCAGTTTAGCGGCTTGGTACGCGCAGCACTTGCCGGCCGAGATGGGTGATTCTATGGGCGATTCTATGGGCGATTCTATGGGCGATTCTATGGGCGATTCCCCGCGTGGTTCTTGGCCGATAGAGTTTGAGCAACCCAACCGATTTCGCGCCGAGTTCCACTTGCTGCACACCGAGCTTGGGCAGCGGGCGCTTGTCGTCTTGATTGATTTAACCGCCGAAGATGCCCGGGTGCAGCAAAATAAACTGGCTTCTTTGGGGCGCTTAACGGCCAGCATTGCCCATGAAGTGCGCAACCCCTTATCATCGATTCGCCAGGCGAGCGAACTATTAGCCGATGCCCAATCCGATGAGGAACGCCACACGTTAATCCCGATTATTTTGCGCCAAAGCGAGCGCATTAACGCCTTGGTTGAAGGTATTTTAGATGTCGCGCGCCGCCCGCAAGTCAAACCGGCCCCCATTGATGTGGCGCAATGGATGCAAGAGTTTACCGAGCTGCACCGGCTCGACTGGGCGGCCAATCGGGTGATTTGGCAACTGCACGCGGTGCCCGCCGGTTGCACCCTCGTGTTTGATGTATCGCACCTATGGCAAATAATGGATAACTTGGTGGGTAATGCCCTGCGGCATGGGCGCAGCGATGATGGCGAGGTGCGGCTGCAGTTAGGCGCTAAGATTCTGCCGCAGGGTTGGGTTGAGCTTATGGTCTGCGACGAGGGCGCAGGCTTAACCCCCCAGGCGCATACCGCGCTCTTTGAGCCTTTTTTTACCACCCATGCCGACGGGGTTGGGCTCGGGTTATATATCAGCCGAGAGCTGGCCTTGGCGAACGGTGCCCAGCTGATTGCCGATGCCGGGGCTCTGCCTGAGGCCTCTGAGCCGGGCACCTGTTTTCGGTTGCGCGCCCCTTCAAACGGTTTAAAACCCCTCGACTAAAAATGGATTTTTACGATGACCGCTTGCCTGATTGTTGATGATGAACACGACATCCGCACCCTGATTGCCCTATCGTTGCGGCGCGAGGCGGTTACCTGTCATCTCGCCGCCGATTTAACTCAAGCACGGGCTATTTTGGCTGAACACGGCGCCGAGCTCAGTTTTTGCCTCACCGACATGCACTTGCCCGATGGCGATGGCCTGGATTTGCTCGATGAGATTCGGGCGCAATTCCCCTTGTTGCCCGTGGCCGTTATCACCGCGCATGGCCAAGTGGATGCCGCCGTGCGGGCGCTCAAAGCCGGTGCGTTCGATTTTGTCTCAAAGCCCATTGAACAACAGGTATTAAAGCGCTTGCTGCGCGATGCCTTAAAAGCCCATGCCTTAAGCCAGCCCCCGGCGGCCATTGCGCACGAAGCCCCCGCCGCAGCAGCACACGAAATTGAGCGCGATACCGCCGAGCGCCTGCCATCAACACCCGATACGCCCCCGCTGGGTGCGCTGGGGCGGGGCGATCAAACGAGCGATTCCCCGTTGATTGGCGCATCCCTTTTAATGCAAAATTTGCGTGAAACCTTGCAAAAAGTGGCGCGCACCCAAGCGCCCGTGTTTATCTGCGGCGAATCGGGCACGGGTAAAGAGCTGGTAGCGCGCCAAATTCACGCGCACAGCGGGCGGGCGGGCGGGCCGTTCATTCCCGTTAACTGTGGCGCGATTCCGGCCGAGTTAATCGAAAGCGAATTATTCGGCCATAAAAAAGGCGCGTTTACGGGGGCGAACACCGCAAACCTCGGCTTGTTCCGCGCCGCCGAGGGCGGCAGTTTATTTCTGGATGAAGTGGCCGAATTGCCACTCGGTTTGCAGGTGAAACTATTGCGCGCCATCCAAGAGCGCAAAGTGCGCCCCGTGGGCGAATCGGCGGAAGTGCCGATTGATATTCGAATTATTTCCGCCTCGCATCAAGACTTAAACGCCGCCGTGCGCGAAGGGCGCTTTCGCCACGATTTGTTTTATAGGCTGAATGTCATCGAATTGCGGGTGCCGCCCCTGCGCGCCCGGCTTGATGACTTGCCCGCCTTGAGCGCGCATATTTTGCACAAACTTTGCGAGCGTGAGCGGCGCGCCCCCGTGATGCTGACCGCCGATGCCTTGGCTTGGCTGGCCGCAGAACCCTTTGAGGGCAATGTGCGCGAGCTGGAAAATCGCTTAGAGCGCGCGCTGGCCTTAACCGAGGGCGCCGTGTTAAATCGCCCCGCGCTGGCGGATGAACCCCTGCCCACCGCAGCCCCCCTGCCCGCAGAAGGCATGAGCGCGGTGTGGCAAGTGAACCCCGCCACCAGCCCGATCGAGGCCGAAGAGCAGCGCCAAGTGCTGCATGCCTTGCAGCACACCCGTTGGAACCGCACCGAAGCCGCGCGCCAATTAGGGCTTACCTTGCGCCAATTACGGTATCGGTTGGCCAAATGGGGGGTGGATTCTTAAGGCCGGCAAATTGGTGCGGGCTTTTTAATTGGCTGCTCAAATATGTATTTGTGCTAGCCCCGCGCGGCGCATGTCCGTGCAGGCTTTTTTTAAATTAATCGCTTGCGGTGATTGGCTTGCGAGCACGCCATCCTTGGCGTGCCTTAACTGATGGCTAAATAAAAATTTCAGCAGCCTGTTAAGCCAAATCGGCGGGCAGGTGTTGGCGAATTTCCTCGGCGCCCAGAGTTGACAGATCCAAGTTCAGTTCAGCGACAATTTTTGCCTGCACGCCTTTATCCAGGTCTTGGCGCAGTAAACCCAAAAAATGGGGGGCTGCAATCACATAAAGCCGATCAAATTGAGTGAGGTGGTGTTTAAGCCAGTCGGCCACCTCTTTGGCGAATCGAATGGCCTCCTCTGCTTTGGGCGTCACGATCTCTTGCATGCCAAATTTGCTTTGCATCCCCTTAACGCTCGAAATGCCGGGTCGATCGCTGGCAAGGTCTTGGTCGTGCAGGCGCGAAGCCGGGTGGCTTAAATCTTCAATCTCCCTTAATGCCCCTTGAGCAGGGGCGCTGGTGGTGGGTGCATGGGCGGTGCCCGTATAAGCACCGGTATTATCGGTCACCTCAAAAACGCGCGCGCGGGCAGCGTCAGCAACAACAACCCAAGTATTCATCAAATGCATCCTTATGGTGTGATTCGGCTCTTAGAGCATACGCCTGAACAGATAAGGCAACCACCCCGTGTTTGGGGTGGCTGCCGCATGTTTTATTTTGCTTTGCTTTGAACTATTAGGCGTAGCATAAACATTAGGTTTTTTAGGGAATAAGTTGAGCGTTGGAGTGCCTTTTGGCTCCGTGCTTTGCGCTATGGGGGAATGGGTTGCCCCTGTCGCGATGGTTTGTTTTATCAACCCTTGCCAGTAGGAGTCAATGAAATGAAAACAACGGTAATTGCATCCACCTTAACCGCTCTCTTGTGCCTGCCCGTAGGTGCTGCGCTCGCGGCGGATACTCAGACGCAAGCGCAAACGCAGCATCAGGAAACCATTTATGGTAGCCAGCTTATGACCCCGCAAGAGCGACAAACCTATCAGCATCAAATGCGCGCTGCGAAAACACCTGCAGAGCAAGCGAACATTCGTAACGAGCATCACAATCGAATGCAAGAGCGGGCAAAAGAGCGGGGCATGGCCTTGCCTGCCGAACCACCTGCCGGTGGTATGGGTGGGGGTGCTATGGGCTCGCATGGGCTCCGGTGGTATGGGTGGCGGCGGTTCTGGCCGGTAATCAGCTCGCCGTATCCTCATTTAATTGAGCCGATACAAAGGAGGTTAAGGGTTCAGCCAAAGAGCCCTTAGGGTTGAATCCATGAGTTAGCCCCCTGATTTACGCGTGCTTTATCCGCGAATTAACGTGCCCACGCCCTTATCGGTGAGCAGCTCCAGCAGCACGGCATGCGGCACGCGGCCATCAATAATTTGCACCGTTTTTACCCCGCCGCGCACCGCATCAAGGGCAAAGTCGATTTTAGGTAACATGCCGCCATAAATAGTGCCGTTTTCAATTAACGCCTCCACATCGCGGGCGGATAACCCCGTGAGCAGCTTGCCTTCTTTATCCAATACTCCCGAGGTGTTGGTAAGCAGCAAGTTGATGTTGTACGCCTCGCCATCTTCGCCCACGCCAATGGGCGCAATCACGGGGATAAAATCTTTCTTTTCCAGCACTTTTAAGATGGAGGGATCAATGCTGGCCACCTCGCCCACATGGCCAATATCAATCAGCTCAGGCTCTAGCATCGCTTCGGTTTGGTGCGTCATTTTGAGTTTGCGTGCCCGCACCAACCCCGCATCGCGCCCTGTTAAGCCCACCGCGCGGCCGCCGTGGCGGTTAATCAGCGCTACGATGTCTTTGTTGACCAAGCCGCCGAGCACCATTTGCACCACATCCATGGTTTCACGATCGGTGACGCGCATACCTTGAATAAATTCGCCCTGTTTGCCGAGTTTTTCCAGCATTTGATTAATTTGCGGGCCGCCGCCATGCACCACCACGGGGTTCAGGCCGACTTGCTTTAAGAGCACAATATCGCGCGCGAAGGCATCTTGCAGCGCCTCGTCGATCATGGCGTTGCCGCCAAATTTAATCACGATGGTTTTATCAAATAGCCGCTGAATATAGGGCAGCGCTTCCATTAAGACTTCGGCGGTGATGTTCGGGGCGTAACTCATAGCGGGGTTCCTTAAATTTTAGTGACGTTAAAGCAGGGTGCGGAAGGGAAAAATTAAGCGCGACCGGTGTGCCCAAAGCCGCCCGTGCCGCGATGGCTGTGGCTAAACTCATCAACCGTCTCAAAGGCCACCTGCACCACCGGCACCACCACGAGCTGGGCGATGCGCTCGCCAATCTCGATGATGAAGGGCGTATCGCTTCGGTTCCACACCGAAACAAACAGCTGGCCTTGGTAATCGGAATCAATCAGCCCCACCAAATTGCCGAGCACAATGCCGTGCTTATGCCCCAACCCCGAGCGCGGCAGAATGATGGCCGCCAAGCCCGGGTCATTAATGTGCATGGCCATGCCGGTGGGAATCAGCTCCGTTTGGCCGGGTTGCAAGGTGAGCGGGGCATCTAAGCAGGCGCGTAAATCTAAACCGGCGGAACCTGCCGTGGCGTAATCGGGGCGGGGGATGCTGTCGCCCAAGCGGGCATCTAACCATTTGACTTCAATGGGGTGCATTTTTAATCCTGTTCAATAACTTTATCAATTAATTCAATTAGTTGTGTTGCAAGCGCGGCCTTTTCCGCTCGCGCAAAAGCCCGCTCGCCATTCGCCCAAATCGCGGTGACGGCGTTATCGGGTTGATCGAACGCCAGATTGTCGTCAACCCGATTCGCGCAAATTAAATCTATGCCCTTGGTGATGCGCTTTTGGCGGGCATGCTGCAAAAGCTGCTCGGTTTCTGCGGCAAACCCCACCACAAACGGTTTGGGGCTGCGTTGCGCCACAGCGTGAATAATATCGGGGTTTTTAACGAGGGTGAGGGTTAAGGTATCGGTATCGCGGGTTTTTTTGATTTTTTGCGGCGCCGGCTGCGCCACGCGATAATCGGCCACGGCTGCCGCGCCAATAAATACATCCATTTTATCTTGGCCCAACACGGCGGCGTGCATCTCTAACGCGGTGTGCACATCCACGCGGGTCACCCCGGCGGGCGTGGCCAGCGCATTCGGGCCGCAAATTAGGGTGACGGCAGCGCCGGTCGCTTGCGCGGCAGCGGCCAGCGCAAAGCCCATTTTCCCCGATGAGCGATTGGCGATAAAGCGCACCGGATCAATCGGTTCTTGCGTGCCGCCGGCTGTAATCACCACATGCCGGCCCTGCCAGCGTACGGCGGTGGGCGGGGCAAGCAATGCGCTGGCGATGATCTCGGGTTCTTCCATTCGCCCCGCGCCCACCTCGCCGCAAGCCTGAACGCCTGAGGCGGGGCCGATCACCCGCACCCCGCGCGCTTTGAGCGTGGCAAGGTTAGCCTGCACGGCTGGATGCGCCCACATGTGCCGATTCATCGCCGGTGCGACCGTTACGGGGGCTTCTGTGGCCAAAATCAAGGTGGTGAGTAAATCATTCGCCATGCCATTGGCCATGCGCGCCAGCACATCCGCCGAGGCGGGCGCTACGATAATTTGATCGGCCCAGCGCGCCAGCGCGATATGATCCATGCCCGCTTCGGCCTCGGCATCAAATAAGCTTGAGCGCACGGGCGCACCCGATACCGCCTGCAAGCTGAGTGGGGTCACAAATTGCGCGGCCGCCTCGGTGAGCACCACCCGCACATCAACGCCCGCATCGCGCAGCCGCCGTACCAAGGTAATGGCTTTGTAGGCCGCAATGCCACCGCTAATTCCAACCAAAATCCGCATGGGCTGCTTGCCTCGAAACTAAACCGTTTAAGATGGGTACAGCAGTTCCCGTTTGGGGCAGGATGCCCCAACACGAACAAGGGTGTACGCCCTTGATTCGTGAAGACCGTTGCGGACGTGAACCGCAACGAGGCGTGCTGATTTATGCCATGGAGGGAATAAATTAGCCTTAGCCTATTGATTCGGCACGAATAATCCATGAAAACGTAGGGTGCGCCATGCGCACCGATGGGCCAAATGGTGCGCATGGCGCACCCTACGACTTAGCGGATAATCACGGATAAAACTGACCGGATCAATAGTGTATCAGCCCCTTTTAAAAAACAGGCCGCGCCCCATGTCGAATGCCCCCAGCCAAACCCCGCCCAGCGAGCCATCCCATGCGCCCGTGCCCCCCAAAAAGCGCCGCCGCTGGCTATGGCTGGTTGAACTTGCCGTATTTATCGGGATTTTTTGGGCGGTGCGGGCGTATATGGCGCCGCATATCCCCCCACAATTCACCGAGCACCCCCTGCCCATCATCACCGCGCCCACGGTCGATGGCGGCACCGCCACGATAGCCGCGAACGGCAAACCCACCTTGATCGTGTTTTGGGCGACCTGGTGCGGCGTGTGTCACATCGAATTGCCGTGGTTAAATAATTTGGCTAAAACCGAGCAAATTTACACCATCGCCCTGCAATCGGGCAGCACAGAAGCGGTGCGGGCGTATCTGGCTAAAAACCAGTTAAACCACTTAACGGTGATTAACGACCCCGATGGCCAAATCGCCAAGCAATTTGGCGTGAGCGTTACCCCCACCTTGTTCTTTTTGAACCCCGATGGCCGCATTGCCATGAGCGAAACCGGCATTACCAGCCCCTGGGGCATTCGCCTGCGGTTGTGGTGGCTGGGGGTTTAATGGCCCTCATAAAGGCTTAGAGCGAACGGGCTTGGCTTTTGCGGATGCTTGAGCCAGAGGGGTAAAACGATATAAGCCATTCGCGCACCGGATCAGTTGGGCTTCTTTCTTCATTTCGGCTAAAAC
>NCFS01000078.1 GCA_002281295.1 Halothiobacillus sp. 35-54-62
AATCAGGCGATGCACGGTATCGACCGTATCCGGCAGGGAGGCGCGCAATTGCGGGTATGCCGCCGCAAATGGCGCGCTTAACGCATCCATTTGGCTTAAGAGCGATTGGCGTAATCGGGCGGCCGCTTTACCCGTGGGCGCGCACAGCAAAATCCGTTTGGGCGGCAGGCCCGCTTGCAAGGCCAACATTTGCGTGAGCATTAAAAACTTAACCACGGTGGTGGTTTTGCCGGTGCCAGGCCCGCCGGTAATCAGCGCAAAAGCATGACGAAGCGCCACTGCGCAGGCAATTTTTTGCCAATCAGGCCCGCCACTGCTCGCCGGGTGAGGAAAGAGCGCGTGCAACACCGCGTGAATGCCCGTTGCATCGGGCAAGCGGCGCTGTACTTGCAAGCGGTGGCTAATGGCCTTTGCAACCGCTTGCTCTTGGCACCAAAAGCGGCGCAAATACAAGCGCTCACCATCACGAATAAACGGGGGGTTGCCTATCGACTCATAGGCGCGTGCCGCCATGTCACCCTCGGGCAAGGCTCTGCCAATCACATCAGGGCAGGCATCTAACGCTGCCAGCCAATCGGCCAAGCAGGTGGCCGCTAAAATTTGTGCGGGGTGAACCAAAGCGGGCATTTCGCCCGGTTGAACATAGGCTAACCCCTGCCGCCGTTGGGCATTCGCGCTATCTTTGGGCGGCAGTTTTAGCACCCGATCGGCATCATGCCAACACGCGGCCAACTCTAAGCACACATGCCCCTGCCCCGCTAAATGGCTGGCAAAAACCATCGCCAAAACCGCCCAAGGCGAGGTATCAGGCGCCTGATTACACACCAATCGCGCCACCGCAAGATCAACCGAGCGCAGCCAATTGGCCGCCACCCAAGCATCCAAATACGCGGTTAACTGCGCTTGGGGGAGCACAAAGGCCGCTGCCTGCGCCGCTGGTGTCGCTTCATGCCCAAGTTCATCTCTAGGTTCATGTCCAGGTTCAAGCTCGGTCAGATTAAAACTCATTTGCGCACCAGCCGAGTGTTTGGGGGGTCGTGATTGATAACTCATACCGCCGCCGCCCATTGCGCGGTATCCATCGCTTCTAACAGGGCATCAAGCGCGGCCATCACATCGCTATCGGGTCGCATAAAATAAACCCCCGCGCCGGGGCTATCCACGCCCCGCACAAATAAATAAAAGGCGCCGCCCAAATGCAACGCGGGGTCATAATCGGGCAGGCGATCAATCAAATGCCGGTGCAAGGCGGCTAAATACAACAGCATTTGCAAATCGTATCGCGCGGTGAGTACGGCCTGCGCTAACCGCTCAGGGGCGTAGGCATCAAAGCTGTCGCCTAACCAATTGGATTTGTAATCCAACACATAAAACCGGCCATCGGCCTCGAACACCAAATCCATAAACCCCTTAATTTGCCCCACGAGCGTTTGGGGCAGCAAGGCCGGGCGCGCTTGCTGTGGCAAAACATACGCACAAAGCAAGGCATCAAGGGCGGCAATCGGCATGTGCGGCACCGGCAGCCAAAACTCAAGCTCGATTTGATACCGCTGCAAGGCCACAAGCGAAATCGGCGCGCGGGCATCGTTAGCCCACAAAGGCAAGCACAACACGCGCTGCACCAGCGTCGCCAAGCTTGCCTCCTGCTCGCTTGTTAGCGGCGATGCCGCCGCACGGTACGTATCTCGCACTAAAGCAACACATGCGCTGTGTGGGGCAAATTGGGCAAAACCCGCCACACCCGCCAATTCAAAAAGCCGGTGCATCTGCGTGCCAAATTCGGTGCCGCGCGGTAATTGGGCAAGCGCCAAAGCAAGCGAGGTTGCGGTTAAAGCGGGGGCTAAGCCTGCCGTGTTTACCGAGTTTTCGGGTAAATCCTTCTCGATTAATTCCGCCGCCTGCGCGTGCGCGTGCCGCAGCGCCGCTTCTACTCGGGCATCGGGCCACCGATCTTGCGCGGCGGTTTCAGGCGCGGGGCGCGGGGGCGCAATCGGCGCCTGCCCCCGATGCAAATGGGCGGTTAAGCCGCTAAAACTGGTCACTCGCCAATCCACACGGGCGCGGTGGTGCGCGCTGCGTGCCGCGTGCAAGGCCTGCGGCGCCAAAGCGGTGTACGGGGTTAAATCAATCGGCGGCGGCGCCACCACTTGAATAAACGGGCAGGCAGCCAAGGCCGCTTGCGCGGCGGCAAAGCTTGGGGCAAAGGCTTCTTTTTCTTGCAGGCCTAAAAGATAACCCAGCGGGGTGCCGGCCTGATTCGGCGTTTTAACATTGCCAGTTTTAACCGGCCCCAAGGTCATAATGCAGGCCGACTCAGCTCGGGTTAACGCCACATAAATCAGGCGCAGGCCCTCGGCATGGCGTTCTTTTTTCTCGGCGGCCAGGGCGGCGGGGAAGTCGCCCAAGCTCATCACCGGGCTAATAGCAGGGCTCATAACCGAATCGCTAACCGCGCTAACGGCGGGGTCGGTGGCCTCGCCAACGGTGGGGGCATTCGTGCTGCGCCATGGCGTGGCAATGGGCTTATTTTTCGTGCTTTCTATTTGAACCAAAGGCAAAAACGGCAAATACACCACCGGAAACTGCAAGCCTTTGGCCGAATGGATCGTTAAAATACGCACCAGATGCGCGTCTTGCTCAAGGCGCAACTCATGCTCGGTATCTTGGGCGGTTGTTAGCGCTTGGGCCAATCGCTGCAACAGGGCATCGCGCCCCGCCAGTTCTGCTTGCGCGTTTTGCGCCCAATCGGCCAAATGCAGCACATTGGTTAAGCGGCGCTCGCCCGAGCGCTCGGCAAAAGGCGCCGCCAACAGCTGCGCGGGCACGGCGTAATCGTGCAGTAGCTGGTACATAGCGGGCAGCACGCCTAAGGTTTGCCAAATGCGGCCATACAACGCAAATCGGGCCACGGCTTCATCCAGCGCCGCATCATCACGCAGGGCATCTAATTGCGCAACGCTTTGGCACAGCGAGCCCGAACCCAAGGCCGCACGCACCAAACTCAAGCGATGCGGCTCGGCCATTGCCCAGAGCCAGCGCAAAACATCTTGCGCCTCGGGGGAGGCAAACACGTTTTGGCGATCCGATAAATACACACTTTTAATACCACGCTGATTAAGCGCTTGCTGAATTAACGCCGCTTGCGACCCCTTTGACACCAACACGGCAATATCTTGCGGCGCAATGGGCTCGGCATTACCCGCGCCATCCATAAAAACGCACTGCCCCGCCTGGCCTAAATTTAATTGCAGGGCAATGGCGCTGGCCGTATGTTCTGCCATTTGGGCTGAAAATTCGCCCTGCGATAGCGCATCGGCACCTGGCAGCGCCCAAGCCGTTAAGGCCGGCACCGCGCTTGCCGCCCCATCCCCCGCTGTAACAGCCAATGGGCGTGCCTGCCCTTTGGCGGTAACTGCAATAAAGGGCAGTGGATTTTCTGTTAGCGCATCATGGGGCGGTTGGTATCCAAAGGCGCCTTGCGGCTGGCTTTCGGCATAGCTAAACACATGGTTAACTGCGCCCACCAAGGCCGGTGTGGCCCGATAATTATCCGTTAGGGTGTCATGCCGCCCTTGGGTGGCCAAACGCGCGGCTAAGTAGCTATCAATATCTGCCCCGCGAAACCGATAAATCGATTGTTTAGGATCACCAATTAACACCACCGTGCTGGCCGATGCATTCGGCTCAGGCGGGGCATTCGGCGCGGGGCTGGCCGTAATGTGAAAGACGCGATCAAAAATTTCAAACTGCAAGGGGTCGGTATCTTGAAACTCATCGATCATGGCCACGGGATATTGGGCGCGCAAACTCAACGCTAATGGCGCCCCTGCGTCACCCCGCAGAGCGGCGGCAAAATTGAGCAAAATATCATCAAAGCCCATTTCGCCCTGCTGGTGCAACGCGTGATTCAACCGATCGCGCACCCAGTACGCGCCATGAGCCCACAACCTGAACTGTGTGGCTTTTTCGGCCGTTTTTGCCTGCGCGATGGCTAAAGGCCAAGCGGCAAAAACAGCCAAAGCCGGATGCTCAGGGGGCTGTTTTTTTTGGGTAAATTTAGGCGCCGTTAAAAACTTAAACACGGCCTCGGGCAAGGGGGTAAACGCGCCCGCCCAAGCATCTAAATCTTGCCACAAGGCGGTAAAATCGGCTTTTTCCACTAACGATTTATGAGACGTTTTGTTTAAAAATTCCCATAAAGGCGCCCAGCCTTCAATCAAAGCGGCTCGGCCATTGCGCCAGGCCGATTTTGCCCGGGCTTCGGCATCAAAAACCGCTTGCTTGGCCTCGCTTAAGCCCGCGATCAAGCCAAAAAAATCTAAGCCTTGGCGCGGCACGGGGGCGCCATCAATCCAAATAGCCGAGCCATCGCGCCGCAATAAAGGTTCGAGGGTTTTAGCGAGTGCTAACGGGTTATTTAAGCACCGCGCCGCTAACACCGCCTGCGATGGGGGCAAGGCATACACATGAATGCGCCAATAATCTTGCACCGCCTCGGCAATTAACGGGGCAAGCGAGGTGAGCACCGTTTGCTCAAATAACGCGCGGCTATAAAACGCATGGCTGGTTAGCATGCGCTGGCACCAACTGTGAATGGTATAAATGGCCGCCTCATCCATCCAATTGGCGGCTTGTGTTAAGCGATGCACCGCCTGTTGCCGCTCGGCAGGATTGGTATAAGCTTGTGATAACTCGGCTAAATGCGCATCTGGCGTGCTGCTTGCCGCTTGTGAACCTGTTTGTGAACCTGTTTGTGAACCTGTTTGTGAAAAAGCCTGCGCCGCAGCGGCTAATCGCGCCCGAATGCGCGTGCGCAGTTCATCGGCCGCCGCTTGGGTGAATGTGGTAACCAAAATTTGGGGCGGCATTAAGGGTGTGCAGCCGTGGCCTAAAATAAGGCGCAAATACAGCAAGGCAATGGTAAACGTTTTGCCCGTGCCTGCGCTGGCTTCAATCAAACGACTGCCGGCGAACGGAAACGTCAGCGGGTTTAGTGGCAATGGCATATTTGACTTACTCAGGGACACAATCAGTCCTTTGCGGAAGAATAACGCTCGAACCACTGAGAAAGGACGCGCTCGTCAATGGCACTAGCGGCAAGTTGTTCATACATCAATACCGCCTCGGGCTCCGGCGCATTGAGTGTGCAACCGTTTAACTCGAGGAATAAAGTGGCAATGGTGAATGCAATACGTTTATTACCATCGACAAAAGGATGATTGCGCACTAGGCCGAAACTGTAGGATGAGGCGAGTTCAAAGAGAGACACGCCAGGCTCGTACACAACACGCTGCTTCGGGCGCGCCAGAGCCGAATCGAGAAGATCGGGATCACGCACACCCGACAAACCACCGTGCTCGGCCAGCAGCATCTTGTGGACAGCAAACACCACCTCCGGCAACACCCAAACCGGATCGCTCATTTTGCGAGTTCGTGCAGCGCGTTGCGGTACCGCTTCATTACGTTCTCTGCCGCATCCATCTGTGCTTCAAAATCTTGCTGATAGGGGGTCAACGTCAATCCATCGGGGCCATCCACCAGATACAACACATCCCCTTTACCGATTCGCAGCCTTGCAAGCACTTCCCTCGGAAGAACGATACCCATGGAATTTCCAATCGCAGAAACTTTTACTTTTAGCATGGCAATAATCTCATCAAGTTATTACATTTGTTATCACGCTTCAGATTAGATGTATTAGAAATCATCGTCAATCAGAGCTTACTTAACGCCACGGGAACTTACCCATATGTTAAGCAAGCAATAAAAAAGGCACCCGAAGGTGCCTTTTACAATTCACAGTTTTTAATCCCGAGGATGTGATCGCAAGATCACGCCCTCACGTGATTAGAACTTGTGCACAAGACCCAGTGAAACCGCAGAAGACTTGCCGCCAGTGAATGAACCGGTGTTGTTGTAATTACCTTGTGGGTAACTAGTATCGTGACCATCACCCATAATGGTGTAGGAGGCGTTTGCGCCATTGTTGGTTTGTGCATAAATCGCATAAACCTTGGTTTGCTTGCTCAGCTTGTAATCATAACCAACAGCCCACAGATCACCGCCTGTGTTTGAGTTGTTGGAGATGTCATCAGCCTTGTAGTACTGGGCCTTGATGGTGTTTGCGCCCATGAAGGTGTAAGCAGCACCAATGCCATATGCTTTCTGGCTTTCGCTGGTATAGGCCACGTTCTTAATGTCTTGGTACAAGCCCAGAACCTTGAAGCCGGCGATGCTGTAGTTTGCACCGATACGGTACGCTGATTGGTCACTGTTAAGTGTCGATGGGTTGGCATCTTTTTTGTGCTGCTCGTAAGCCGCATCCAGGCCAAAGCCCGCAATTTTGTAGCTGGCGCTCGCGCTGTAGGCCTTGTTCTGATCACCATAAATGCCATTAGGACCGGTAGGATCCCAGTTGTTGATGTAGGCCAATACAGCTTTGAAGCCCATCAGATCAGGGGTAACGTAAGCAATGGTCTGGGCAGGACGCAAATCCCATTTGGTGTCTGTCAAACCAGCGTTGTTCTTAGGACCGCTGATGATGTTACGAGTATCGCCGATGGTTGAGTCGAACAGGTCATAACTACGACCCATCATTTTCAATGGTGTGTCGTGACGACCGGCAATCACGGTACCCCAGCCACCTGTCAAACCAACGAAAGTATCACGCTGACCACCCAGTCCGCCTGAAGAAGACGTCTTGCCGGTACCCCAGTCAACGCTGGTTTCGTACTGATAGATCACAGACAGGCTGTCGTTGATTTTCTCTTTGCCTTTGATACCAATGCGCGAAGAGTTAGAAGAAAAACCGCTGGTGGTGTTGTCGGCGTTATCGCCACCAACAAAATCATAAGAAACGTGGATTTTGCCGTACAAAGTGGTGTCGGCCATGGCAGCAGCTGGCGCGATCATTGCGGCAGCAACGGCGAGTGCGATGATATTCTTTTTCATCTGTTCGATCTCCAGTGAGGTTGTGAAACTAGCAATATTCCCCAGCAATCTGGGTACGTAGGCAATAGTAGCCGTCTTGAGATTTCAAACAAGTAACGGCTTACTTTTTTACAACAAGACGCAGGGTTTTTGTTGCAACATCACAACACGCCACGCCCAAATGCCCCACAACGGCGCAATAACCCATGCGTTGCACACCAAGGCGCAACGCATTAAAACCTTGTGGCCGAGCTGGGCTTGAGGGGCTTGGCCGCAAGGCATGCTTTTAGCGGGGGGGGTATTAGCGGCGGCCAGTTTTATCCGTGATTGTCCGCTAAGTCGTAGGGTGCGCCATGCGCACCATTTGGCCCATCGGTGCGCATGGCGCACCCTACGGTTTCATGGATTCGTGCCGAATCAATAGCGGCGGCCTCATGAAGTTTGAACACTCCGTTCAGGCTGAGCCCTTAGGCAAGCTCAAGGCGAACGGTCAATTGAAAAATCTTCGAGCCAGTTTATGTAGTGGCGGTTGCCCCCCACCCCAACCCCTCCCCCACAAGGGGGGAGGGGCTTTTCGTAATGCCATTACCTCTCCCCACGAGGGGGGCTTTTCGTAATGCCATTACCCCTACCCCACGAGAGGGGCATTTCGTAATGCCATTACCCCTGCCTCACGAGGGGGGGCTTTTCGTAATGCCATTACCCCTGCCTCACGAGGGGGGGCTTTTCGTAATGCCATTACCCCCCTGCCCCACGAGGGGGGTAAAACACACGCCCCCCCCATCCCAGCCTTCCCCCACAAGGGGGGAAGGAGTAGTAAGCCGCTCCTCCCTGTGATGAAAGGAGTAGTAAGCCGATCATCTCTATGATGGAAGGAGCAGTAAGCCGACCCGCCCTGTGATGGAAGGAGTAGTAAACCGATCCTCTCTGTGAAGGAAGGAGTAGTAAGCCGACCCGCCCTGTGATGGAAGGAGCAGTAAGCCGACCCGCCCGACGAGGGAAGGAGTGGCAAGCCCTTTCCCCGCAGGGAGAAAGGGGCGAAAAGCCCCTCCCCCCCCCTTGTGGGGGAGGGGTTGGGGTGGGGGGGGTGTGCTTTACCTAAAAAACGGCCAAAAGCGCGCCAGCCCGCGCCGCGCAGGCAGCCATTGCCGGCTTAATCCATCATCTAGCATGAGACGCGTTTGGGTTGGGTTGGGTGCGCTTAGTGCCTGCACAAAATGCTCGATGGCATCTAATGATTGCTGCCAGCCATTGATATCGCCCTCTAAATAGCACCAAGCGGGTTCGCTCCAGATAAGGTGCAGGGGTTGTGCGCCGGTTAATACCCGCTCGGGCAAATCATCACACTGTGGGGTTACGTTAGGCGCCAAGCGCATCGGCGGCGCGCCGGTTGTGCGGATTAGGGCACCGGCGAGTACCGCAGAATCGGTATAAATGAGGGGCGCGCTGTGTTTTTCAGCAAGGGCTGCGCTTGCCGCAGTGGGTGAAGGCGTAAATTCTGGCACAGGTTTTGGCGCTAAATTTAAGTGCGCTTCAATTTTTTGGGCATCAAAGCGGCTGCGCCCCCAAACCCAGAGGCTGTTGAGCTCGGGGCGGCCTTGCTCGGCACGATGCACGTTTAGCGGGTGGGCATAAAGCCACATTTGCAGTTCGGTAAGCCAGCGGCGCATGCCACGCAGGGCATCGCCTTCGAGCAGGGGCTGGGCGTTGCGGTTGAGCGCGCAGCCTAGGGGGGGTAAATCGTGCGCGCCCATGCGGGCGGCGCCCGCTGCGGTATACCCTAAATAACACCGGCCCGAGGCGGCGGTAATTAAGATGAGGCCATCGGGCTTAAGCCATTGGTTTAAATCTTGAGCTAAGGGTTGCCATTCTGCTGCGCTTAAATGCAAGTATCGCGCCCCCATGACGACGGCGTGATCGGTGCCGGCTTGTAGGTGCGCGGGGGCTAGGCGGCTAATGGCGACCAACCCGTGGCTTTGGCTTAAGGCGGCTTTTAGGGCGGTATCGGTGGCTAAGTCGGCCAGCAAGGCCAGCGCGGCGGATTCATGGGCAGCTGCGTTGGGCGCAAACCGAGCCAGCAGGCGGGCTTCGGGGTCATCGGGGCAGGTGATGGGGCTGGGGTATTGTGCTGCGCGTGCGCGGCCATAGCGCAGGGCTTTGCCTATTAAATGGGTGGGTTGCTGCGCCAATTGGGCAGGCCTTGGCGCTGCTGGGGTGGGGTTTGGCCATTGCCACGCGGTGTACGGTAGGGGCAGGCGGGGCGCGGGGGGGGGTTCGGCGGCCCCTTGCTCGGGCTGCAAGCCTAAAATAGTGAGGGTTATAAGCGGCATATTTTAAAGGCTCTTAAACAAAAGGGGCTGGCAAGGAGCCGGCAGGGGGCTTTGGCGCAATGCGGGTTTTTGCAGTGGATTTAGGCTTGTTGCGCCCACGGCTTAAGGGGTGTGGGCTTAAGGGGGGCTCACGTTGCGATGTCATTACTTAGGCCGATTAATTGCGCTTGCTCGCCCCGCCAACGCAAGCTAAGCAAGCTGGCATATTCGGTATCGACTAACCCTATCGTTGAAAGCGGGGCTTTTAATGCCCACACGGCGGCGGTGCGCATCATGACGGCATGGCCAATGATGAGCAGCGCGTGTCCATTGCGCGCGGCATGGGCACGGGCATGCTGCGCCATGGCTTGTGCGATGCGCGGGTAAAACACATCTATGGCCTCGCCGCCTTCGGGCATGTGGCGCGCGGGGTTTTCTTTGTGTTGCCGATAATCATCGGGGTAGCGCTGGCGCACTTGCTCGAAGGTTAAGCCTTCCCAAATGCCAAAGCCGCGCTCGCGCAGATTCGGGTCGATCACGAGTGGTAAATTGCGCTCGGCGGCTAAGTGCTCGGCAAATTCTCGGCAGCGTTTAAGCGGTGAGGAAACGATGGCGGTCCAATCATCGCGCCCCGCTAACGCGCGCTGTGCGATGCGGGCTTGCATTTGCGCCCAGCCCTGCGGGCTTAGGGGGTCATCTATTTTGTCGCCACGATAGCGCTTGCCGCCCACGGGTTCGCCGTGGCGGATAATATCGAGGCGCACATCACCGGCTTGATTCATAATTTAGCGAATCCAAGAAGATAGGGTTAAAAGTGCGACCAAACCCAGCCCCAGCAGCAGGGAACGCAGCACAATGGCGGCGGCGGCTTTGATCCATTGCGATTGATCGGCAAGGCAAACGGCGGGCGCGCAGGCATCTTCTCGCTCAAGCTCAAGCGCGGCATGCCCGACCCGCTGGATTAACGCGATATTTTTTTGGGCTAAATTGGCAGGTTCGCCCGTGCTGCCCTCAATCCATGCGGTAAGACCGCGATTAAACCCGCCCGCCAGCAGCAATAAGGCGGCATAAACCCGGGCAGCGGGCCAATCCATAACCGCCTGCCATTGGGCAAGGCGTGGACAGCTGCCATCGGCGGTGTGATCGGCGCTGTTATTTAAGTGGGGTGGGTGGGCAAACCAGTCGGTTAAGCGATAAAACAAGGCACCCGCAGGGCCGGCGAGTACAAACCAAAATAACACGGCAAACCATTCTCGAAATCCCAGAATGATGATGCGCTCGGCCAGCGTTTGCCGTGCAGGGGGGGTGTTTTTAGGCGCGGCATGGGCGGGGGTTTCAACGGGCTCATTAGGTGTGGGTGTGGGCGTGGGTGTGGGCAAGGGTGCAGGCTCTGGCTCTGCAAATGCAGCCGCCATTGATGCACGGCTGGCCAATGCGGCCCAGGCCGCTTGGGCAGCGGCCGCGTCTTCCTCGGTGCAGGCACGTTGTAAGGTTTCTACCTTGTGATGCGCTTGGCGCGGTGCCAGCAACAAAAGCAACACACCGAGGGAGGCTCCCGTATAAATTAATGCGCCCATCAAACCCTGCGGGGCTATGTTCAGCACGCCTAAAACAAGTAGCGGCAAGCCTAACCATAAAAGCCCGGTCGCGAGGGTTTGCCCCAGCCCATCGGCCAAACGCAAACGGGCACGATGCAGTGCTTGCTCGGCGGCACGATCGGCGCGCAGGCGGCTTAATACCGGCCAAAATCGTTCCAGTAACAGCACAACAATTAAGGTAATTAATTTCATCGTAAACGTCCTTTAACGCATC
>NCFS01000007.1 GCA_002281295.1 Halothiobacillus sp. 35-54-62
CATCCAGAGCAATCCGGCCATCTTCGGCAATTTCTATCACATGATCTTTAACCGGTGCGCGCTGCGCGCTGCCTTGATTGGATACCGGCAAGGTCACATTGAGTGCGCGATCATGAACGAAGGTAGTGGTTAACATAAAGAAAATCAGCAGCATAAAGATCACATCAATTAATGGGATCAGATTAAGCTCCAGCTCCTCGCGAGGCTTTTGGCGAAATTTCATCAGCAATTCCTCAGCGTTGACGCGATTCAACCGGGTGGATCAAATCAACCAAGCGGATGGATTCCCGCTCCATATCGATAATGCGCTCATCCACCAACCCGCGAAAATACCGATGAAACACATAAGCAGGCACCGCCACCATTATGCCACTGGCCGTGGTCACCAAGGCTTTGGAAATCCCCCCAGCCAGCAATTCTGGATTAATACCCGCCGCGCCGCCACTGGCCGTAATAGATTGAAATACATCAATAATACCCACCACCGTGCCCAAAAGCCCCAATAAGGGCGAGATCACCGCGATGGTGCCCAAGGTATTAAGGTACCGCTCCATTTGATGCGCCACATGCCGCCCGGCATCTTCCATCCGTGCGCGCATGGCATCCATATTGCCGGTGTTTTGCAAGCCGGCCGCCAAAATCATCCCTAAGGGAGATGTTCGGGCTAATTCTGATATTTTCAGCGTACTGAGCTGGCCTTGGGTTAGCCAGCTTTCGATGGAACCGACCAGATCGCCGCCCAGTAAACGGCTATAGCGCAAGGCCCATAGGCGCTCAAAAATAATGGCCAATGCCACAATTGAGGCTAAAAGAATCGGGATCATCATCCCGCCACCGGCTAAAATTAATCCCATCATGTCCTTGATACTCCTAACTTTTCTTCCTTAAAAACCACAATCACAATCCAAACAATGTTTTATCGGCGGGCCAGCGTAACCGAAAGCCAAAGTTTAGTGAGACTTTTTGCGCCGGTTTAATTTGGTTCGACCACGCCCAAACGCCGTCCTGACCCTGATATTGCTTCGTGGTGGGCGGCGTGTTGTCGCTTAACGGCTCAACCGAAATCTCGGCATCCACCGCCGTGGGTAAATTCATAACCACCGTCAGGGCGACAGGGTTTGTGTGCTGGCTTTGTATCGTAATAATCGAACGGCGAACCAATTGCGACGATTTGCCAATCACCCCATTTTCATCGCGCTGATCGGGCATCGCATCAAACGTGACGGCAATGCGTTGATCCACCCCAAAACTGAGCTGCTGTTTTTGCACCGGCTTGATGGCCGCTTGAGCCACTTGGCCGATTTGCGCTCCATTCAAAAAAAGCTGCCACTGTCCGGCGGGTAAGGGGATTTTGTTATCAAGCGTAAACTCGCCCGTTAACACGGCTTGCGGCGCGATCGCTGGGGCAATTAACACCATCGCATAGGCGGGGGCGGTTTGATGTAATAACGGAATCAAACTATCGCCCGTGCCGCTGGGGATGTACACCGGCTCCGTGCTTTTAAATTCAGCATTAAAACCCGTGGCATCATGCGGCGCGAGCAGTGCTTCGGCTGAGGCCATCGCCTTCATGGGGGCGGCTAACGCCAATCTTGATTGGGGTGCGATGGCACTTGGCGCATTAAACCCGATTGTCCAACGGGTTAATTTTGGCACAGGGGTATAGTGCCGACTATCGTGTACTGAAAGCGTTAACGGCACATGCGACAATCGATTTCTGCATTAGGCGCCACCGATGCCGCATCGCTTGCGGTAGCCGTCGTGGCCGGTGCTTGCCCTTGTGGCGCCGCTTCTGTGCGTAAATCTGCCCGATAAACGGGTTGCCAATGCGCCCCATTAACGCGATACCGAATCAATACGACCGAAGGCGATTGATCGGCGCTTGTCGCAGGCTGCGGGCTGTTTTTAGGCGCTTGTATTTTAATGGGCACGCTTAAATTAAGCCGATTCCCCTGCGCTTCAAGCTGATCGGCTCGCGCATTGAGTGCATTAATTTTTAATTGAATCTCGTTAACGGCATCTTGCGCTGCCCGCTGATTCTCGATGAGTTGTGCTAACAGTTGATCAAATTTTTTGCGCACCACGGGATCAGCCAAAAACGCCCCTGCAACCGCCGTTTTGGATGCCAGTGCATTAGGGGCGCCCATTTGAGCCTGAAAAATGGCTAAACGCATTTGTGCGCCTTCAAGCGCATCTTCCGCCTGATCTTGCGCCCGCCGCTCAACGGTAATGGCTTGAGCCACATCAAGATAAGCCGCTGTTTGTGTGGCGGGCAACGCGCGCCATTGCATAGGCCCTGCCACACGCACGGTACTGCCTTCAATTTGCAGGCTATCTTGCTGCACGCTTGGCGGCAGATCAGCTAAGGTCAGGGTAACGCGCTCACCGGCATCCCGCGCCAGTGCGACGCGTCGGGTAATCCAAGCCCCGTCGGGCAAAACGGTCACCGCAATAATTTTGCTGGGCGTTGGTTTGGGCGAAAGATTAAGCGCCTCTTCAGTCGGATGATTTAAACGATCCTCAGATGAATGGGGCAATGCCTCAGGCAACGGGGCAATTGGTGCGGCAGGCAAAGCCCTAAGCTCCGCCGCCAATGCGGTTCCGGCCACGCCTAAATAAAACACCAAACCCAAAGCGCCCAGAGCCAACCGCCCCACCGACAAGGCGCCGTCAAATAACCGTTTGAATTTACGCATCAGCACCGACATCCCTCGTCTTGTAATATATTCATAATCCGCGTGTTATAAGCGATAAGCCCCTAGGTTTTAAGCGGAATAAAGTTTAAATCCAAACAAAACACGCCCCGCGCTCAGCCCCCAAAGCCCCGCTAAAAAATGCAGGGATCACGACTCGGCTGCCGCGAATACATCCACCATAACCCCACCCCCTGCGCGCCGAATTTTTACCGATTCGGCCAACCGATGAATGATGCCGATGCTGTCTTCCCAGCCGATACAGGCATCGGTAATACTCATGCCATAAATTAGAGGTTTACCTAGGTGCACATCTTGACGGCCACCCACCAAATGACTTTCCACCATTGCGCCAATAATGCCCGCATTGCCTGCCGCCACTTGGGCTGCAACCGATTCGGCCACCTGAATTTGGCGGGCGTGTTGCTTTTGACTGTTCGCGTGCGAAAAATCAATCATTAAGCGCTCGGGCAATTCTGCCGCACGCAACTTTTCCAACGCATCATTGACGCTATTCGCATCAAAATTCGGTTTTTTACCACCGCGCAAAATAATGTGGCAATCCCCATTACCGCCGGTTGAAAAAATGGCTGAATGCCCCGCTTTAGTCACTGATAAAAAATGATGCGGACGAGCCGCCGCGCGAATAGCATCTATCGCCACCTGCAAGCCCCCATCCGTGCCATTTTTAAACCCGACCGGACAAGATAACCCCGAGGCCAACTCGCGATGCACCTGCGATTCGGTTGTACGGGCGCCAATCGCCCCCCAAGCCACCGCATCAGACACATATTGTGGGCTAATTAAATCAAGGTATTCCGTCGCCGCTGGTACACCCATATCCGCCAAATCCACCAACAAATGGCGCGCAACGCCCAAGCCTTTATTAATCTCAAAACTATCATCTAAATTGGGATCGTTAATCAGCCCTTTCCAGCCGACTGTGGTGCGCGGCTTTTCAAAATATACGCGCATAATCAGCAAGATATCGTCTTTAACCTCATCAGCCAGCGCTTTGAGGCGCAAGCCATATTCCCGCGCGGCCGCCACATCGTGGATCGAGCAGGGTCCCATCACGACAATCAGGCGGTCATCGTCTTGATTCAAAATCGCTTTAATCGCTTGGCGTGCGTTAAAAACTGTCTCACCACCGCGATCAGTTAAAGGAAATTGCGCCCGAATCTCATCAGGCGACAATAAATTTTGAATATCAAGAATGCGTAAATCATCGGTTTGGTGCGTCATCGATAGGGACCTGTCACTGAAATTCTGAGCAAAAAAGGAGGCTAAAACCAATCCCTCAATGGGTGAATGGTACTTGGCTTAAGGCTTGGCGTCACCTTCAACCCAAGATAGAGCATCGCATCCTTTGCCTATGCGGGGATTTAAAAGCAATTTAAAAACATTCAGGCCATTCATAAATACGCCTGAATACGCCTGAAGATTACGATGCGCTCTATAAGTCAATAGGCCAATAAACACCTGATGCCTCACCCAGAACCCAATTCACTAGACTTGGCGCGCTTTAAGCGTTCTGTACCAATCGGCTGCTGCCGCATGTGCGGGGCGGTAAGCGCCGGTAACCACGAACTCAATTAAAACAAGGCAGGTAACTTTAATGATGCCGACCCCGCTTTTTTACTGCGCTTGGGTTTACACCGAACGGATTTCCCGCCGGAGTGCCAACACCGGAAATTGTTGGCGAATATGAGATTGGGCAACGCGATCAATGGGTGCCAAAACAAAGCAATCGGCCAGCGTATTGGCATTGGCAAGCACTTGTCCCCACGCATCGATAATTAGGCTGTGGCCATAGGTTTGCCGCCCACTGGCATGGGTGCCAACTTGCGCGGCGGGCAGGCAAATCCAAGTGGCACCCAATTCGGTTAAATGCCGAAACAGTTCAGGAAACCGTAAATCAAAACAGATGGCGAGCCCTAGGCGTCCGGCTGGGGTATCTACCACGACGGGCGTTTCGCCATGCAAAAATAAATCAGACTCTCGATACGATTCAGCCTGGCCGATACCGGCCGGTACGGTGACATCAAACAGATGAATTTTATCGTAATGGGCACGGATTTCACCCTCACTATCAATAACATAAGTTCTTGCTAGTAGTTTGCCTGGTAGTTTGCTTGGTGCTTTGGCCTGGGTGGGCGCCAAAATAGGCAGGGTGCCCGCCACAAGCCAAACGCGCTGGGTGCGTGCGAGGTTTTTAAGCCAGAGCACGGGGTCATCGGGTTCATTAAAGCCCAGCGCAAGCAAATCGTGCGGGTTGGCGGGCATGGCGTATACATTCTCGGGCAAAACAATGACAGCCGCGCCCGCCTCGGCGGCATCGTGGACTAGGCGTTCAATAATGGGTTGGTTTTCTTGCCAGCTGGCTTTGCCATTCATTTGAATGGCGGCTACTTTTGCGGGCGTGTTCATGGTTTTGTTTCCTCAGCGCTCGAATCAATGGTTTTAACGATGGGGTGGGCAATGCTGCCGCCGATATGGTAAGTCACCGTGGGGGCAGGGTTTTTGTTGAGAGCAGAAAAAGCCTGTTGCAATGCTAATACGGCGCCACCAACTAGGGGGCCGCCTGCCACCGTGCCGATGATGGGCAGCAACATGCCAATATCGGCATAAATGTGTACGGTGTAGTTAAGGCTTTGAGTGCGCAGGTTGGTGGCGCCTTTGGCGGTGGCGCTCAGGGCGGCATTTTTCAAAATGAGGGGTGCTACGCTCAATTCCCCGTGTTTGATTTGCCACTGGGCGCTCAAGGAATCAAATTGCAAACCCTGATCGACCACATCGCTGAAATCCATGCGTAAACGGCGGGTTAAGGCGCCTAAGCTTAATAATCCGGCGAGCCGCCCGACCCCAGGGTCCACATCATTGAGCTGGCCTTGGGTTAATTCAAATTGGCCTGAACCGTTCAAACGCGCTAAGGCAAAGGCTGAGGGCGCACCGGGCCAGTGCAGTGAAAAATCGGCGGTTTTTATTGTGCCCCCGTCAATGGGCGAGCTACCCATGGCGCGCTTGAGCAGGGTGCCGAAGGCGCTGCCTTTAGCAGATAAGTTAAGGCTGGATTGCTGGGCATCCCCTTCCCCCGCGACCTCGGCTTGCCCGGAAATTTGGATGCTGGCCGTGGGTTGCCAATCAATGGCGGAAATGCGCAAAACAGCTGGGTTTGAGGGTATCGACGGCGCTCGGGCAAGGTCAAAAGAGAGTTGGCCTAAGTCATGGGTATTATGTTTTAAATCGCTAATCGCAATGCTTGCATCGGGTATACGGGCAAGATTCCATGACGATATCGGCGTTGGCTCGGCGGCGGCATCCGTTATGCCATCGGTTTTGGTTGTTGCGCGTGATTCTTGCTTGCTTTGCAAAAAAAGCCGATTGAGTTTAAGGGTTAGCAGGCCCGCCGGATGCGTTTTATCGGGGTCTTGATAGTGTGCCGTGCCATCCAGCGCCGCGCCTTGGGCGGTTAGGGTGTAGTTATTATTGAGATAAGTTAAATCCAGCACGGTGGTGGGGAAAGTAAATCCCGCTGCGCGCAGTTGATCGGCTTTCAGGCGCACCCTAAACGGCGCCGGGGTTGCATCGCCCTTAACCGGTGCAGGCGCTCCCATGAGAAGGGGTTGCCATTGATCCCAATCAAAAATAGGTGTGGTTAATGATAAATCCAAGCTGTCAGCAGGGCGCGCGCTGCCCTTTGCTGCATCGCCATCATTACGCACTTGCCCTTGAGCTAAATCCCCCGCAGGGTTAAAGCCGAGTTTGACTTGCCAGCCGCCTGAACTTTTTAGGCTATTTGTGCCCTCAGCCCCAGAGCCAGCCGTTGGACCCGCTTGCGTATTAATCGACACGCTGCGTAAAACGCCCGCCTCAATGCGCAGATCGGCCGTGAGCGGCCACCGGGCTTCGGGGGTTTTGGCAAACGGCTCGGGCAGCAGGCTTTCAACACCCTGTAAATCACTGTGTGCCGATAGGTTAAAAATATTGCCCTTATGGGGAATATTAACGCGAACCGTCGTCATCGCCTTGCCCGATACGCGCCCAAGGAAGGGCTCAAATGCGGGGCTGTTTTTTGTGCGCAAGGCAAACAGAGGGTCAAGCTCCGTTTGCGCGTTGATGACCGTGGTATCGGCTTTTTTAGCCGTTACAACCGAAAACGTAACCGGCGCGCCGGCAAATTGGGCGACGAGGCTCGTGCCGTTAAAATCGGTATCGGAAAACGTAATTAACCCGTTAATTTTATTTAAGTTAACGGGTGTTTTATCGAGCATAAAACCATTATCTTTGAGCTGAACCGAACCCTGGGTAAGCGCATGGCCGCCGTGCGTTAACCCAACTTTTACCGATAAATCGAGGGCGGCGTTACCCGTTGTTTTAATGGCATTTAGGCTACCTTGCGCCATCAGCGGGCTTTGTTGAATAAAACCCAGCATGTGCGCCAAAGGCGCTTGGGTTTTTAAGGCTAAATCAAGCTCAGGATGATCTAAATCGAAAATACTCACCCGCGCGCCGGCCACCGAGACATTCGCGACCGTGCCTTGATCGATTTCCGTATGAAATTGCTGATTTACAAACGCGATATGCCCCTTGGCATCCATTAAATTCGGCCATTTGGCAAGATAGGGCAAGTTGAGATGATCGAAATCAAACACCACGGAAAACCAACCGCCCCCGCGCACAAAAGGGAACCGCTGCGGATCGCCATTAAACACAAACTGCCCTTGGTTGACCTGCCCCTTTTGATTGGGCGAATCCAAACTTTGATCTAACCAATCCAACACAGCGTTATCTAACAAATTGCGGGGTAAATACGCGGGAACCCGCGCCACAGCGATGCGTGAAAAACGGGCATCGACGCTTAATTGCGCCGGTTGCGCAGCCTCACCATCGGCGGCCTGATAGCGAAAACGGCCATTTAACGATAAATCGGCATTTTTAAAGGTGATATCTGGGCTGTAAATTAAGGGCGCCTCGGAATCATGCCAATACAGATCGGTTTTGAGGGTATCGATCGTCATCGGCTCGCGAAACATACCAGGCACAGCCAACACCAAATTGTGCTGGTTAATACGCGCAATCCAGCCCGCCGGCTGCTTATACAAGGTGAGATTAAGCCCCCCCAAATGATCCGCCTGACCAATCACCGGCCACAGGCGCGCGCCGGGTACGTTGCCAAAATGATTCAGCTCAAGATAACCCGACACCAGATGATCGCCCTGAAACTCGAGGCGCACATCGCGTGCTTGCCCGCGCACCGCATTTTGCCCCAGTAAGGCCAGATACGTTTGCGGCAAGGGCGCCGTGGCAAGCCAAACCGAAAGCTGGTTGAGATCGGCAAAATCTGTTGCAAACGTCGTTCGATCCGCTTGGTTGATGACATGCACGGATTGCAAAGGCAAGCGTTCATTATCTTCGGTCACCACGCCAACCTGATCGGCATCAAGCCGCCAACCCTGTGCCGTTTTTTGCCAAACCAACTGCCCATTGAGCTGCTTTAATGCCGCGTTCACCCGGGTAGACGATGAGTTGGCCTGGCTTTGTGATGACAAGGCACCACCCCGGGTAAGTAGGTTTGGCCGCAACCGGCTAACGTGAATATCGGTCACATCAAACCCGGCATGCACCGAGCTCAAATCTGAACCGGCAAACCGTAACCACAGCTCACCGGTTAAATGCCCCTGATCGAACACCGGTAAACCGCTGGCGCAATCGAGCCCTGTGCTTGGCTGGCGGCAGCCGCCGAGTTCAGCTCGAAGGGTGCCGGTGGTAAAAGCCAAAATTGCCTGCTGCATCGCGGGCAAACGCCAGCCTCGGGTATTGATATAAAGTTCGGTTGCAGGCTCATCACCCAATCGACCCTGCGCGCGCACCCGCACGGATTGAGCGCCAAACTCAGCTGCCGTCAACTCGCCCGACAAAGACCAACCGTGCGCGGCTAAGCGTGCCGTCGCACTTAACGTTGCAGTCAGGCTGCGTGCGGGTTGCGAGAGGGTTAAATTGGCCGGGCGAGACCAAGTGATTTGGGCATTTTGCACCGAAATATCACCCAAATCGGGCAGACGTTTAAGCCATTGGCGCCATGACGCGCTATCTGCAGAAGCCGAGCTTTTAGGGGCGCCCGCTAATAACCATTGCCCATCGGCCTGCAAATTAAACTGCAATTGCGGCTGTTCGATCACGATTTTTCCGGCGACCCACCGCCCTTGCATAGCGCTGCGCCAAAGCGATAACGATGCCCCGAGTTGCGCGATGACAGGCCCCTTCTGACCTAAATGCACGTCTTTTAAAATCAACTGAGGCTGATAACCCACAAACGCGACATTAATTTCAGCAAAGGTCACAGGCGAGCCCCAAGCCTGCGTGAGTAGCGTTTGGACATTTTGACGGTAATCATTGAGATACGGCAAAGCAAGACGCAGGGCAGTCGCCATGAGGGCGAGGATTACCATCACCACAGCCACAAATACCAACAAACCCCGCAGCATTCGACGAATGGGCCGCGAGGATAAGTGAATAGCATGAGGCAAGTGGAGGGGACGCACTGCGGGCAATAACCTCGGGCAAAAAAGAAAATAAGCCCTTAAATTGTATCAGGGTAGGCCGAAGGCGCGGCTTACATCAACACAATATCGTATTGCTCGGGCAAATAATGCACATCGGTTTGTAGGCGCAGCGGCACGCCAATAAATTCTTGCAGCTCCGCCAGTGAGGTTGAATCTTCCTCGCGCAGGCGATCTACCACCAGCGAAGCGGCAATCACCAGCATTTGTTTGGCGTTGTATTGCCTAGCTTCACGTGTGACCTCACGAAAAATCTCATAACACACGGTTTCCGCTGTTTTCACGGTGCCACGCCCGCTACACGTGGGGCACACTTCGCACAAGATATGCTCCAGCGATTCACGGGTGCGTTTTCGCGTCATTTCAACCAAACCCAAACCTGAAACCTCACACACTTTGGTGCGGGCATGATCGTTTTCCAGCGCGCGTTTGAGCGTTTCTTGCACGGCAAGGCGGTGATCGGGTTCGATCATGTCGATAAAATCGAGAATAATAATGCCGCCCAAATTGCGTAAGCGCAGCTGGCGGGCAATGGCGCTGGCCGCCTCTAAATTGGTTTTAAAAATCGTTTCTTCCAGATTTTTAGAACCCACAAAGCCGCCCGTATTCACATCAATCGTCGTCATCGCTTCGGTTTGATCAATGATGATGTACCCCCCCGACTTTAACGGCACGCGGCGCTCCAGCGCATTGGCGATTTCAAGCTCGATATTGTGCATATCAAACAAGGGGCGCTCACCGGGGTAGTGCTCTAAAATGGGTAAAATATCGGGCACCATTTCTTGGGCAAACTGAATGGCACGGTGATAGGTTTCGCGGGAATCAATGCGGATTTTCTCGACATAGCGCCCCAGCACATCCCGCAGGGTGCGCAGCGCAATGGGTAAATCATCAAACACCAGCCCCACGCCATTAATTTGTGCTTGGCGCTCTTGCACGCTGGCCCATAATCGGCGCAGAAAAAGATAATCTTGGCGCAAGGATTCAGTATCAATCCCCTCGGCGGCCGTGCGTAAAATAAACCCGCCGATTTCTGTCTCATTTTGTTGCTCGCGCGATTCATTCATTAAATCGCCTAAAATTGTTTTGAGCCGATCGCGCTCTGCCCCCACTTCAACCCGGCTTGAAACCCCAATATTGCGGCCATTAGGCACATACACAAGGTAGCGGGAAGGAATGGTAATTTCCGTGGTGAGCCGCGCGCCTTTGGTGCCAAGCGGATCTTTAATCACTTGCACCATGAGATTTTGCCCCGTGCGGAGCAAGTCATAAATTAATCGCGGCCGCGATTCCACCCCGGTTTCTTTTTCTTCGGGTTTAAGCTCAATATCCGAGACATGTAAAAACGCGGCACGCTCAAGGCCGATATCCACGAACGCGGCTTCCATACCCGGTAACACGCGGCTCACCCGCCCTTGATAAATATTGCCCACCATGCCCCGCGCTCGCGCCCGTTCGATGTTAATTTCTTGCAAAACGCCATTTTCCACATACGCAATGCGGGTTTCTTGCGGGGTTACATTGATGAGAATCTCTTCACTCATGGGGTAATGCTCAAATAATAAAATTAAGATTCAAACCAGAGGGGGCGTTGAGCAAACGCTGCCAACAACTGGGCGGTTTCATACTGAGGCAACCCTACAACCGCGCCCCAAGAGCCTTCAATGCGCTGCACAAATTGCGCGCCGATGCCTTGCAACGCATACGCGCCGGCTTTATCCATGGGCTCGCCCGTGGCAACATAAGCGGCAATTTGCGCCGCCGTTAAGGGGGCAAGCGTCACCTCGGTGGCAACAGATATCACGCGGCATTGGCTGGCATCGGCCACCGCAATGGCGGTAATTACTTGGTGCGTTGTGCCCTGCAATTGGCGCAACATCGCTCGCGCATCCGCCCCATCGCGCGGTTTGCCTATCGGCGTTTGCGAATGAATCACCAGCGTATCGCCCGCAATCACAACCCCGCCGCGCGCAAGACACGGTGCCTGTAACGCTTTGATGGCTTTGGCCTGCGCTAAACGCTCAACCAACGCAACAGGGGGCTCAAAGGGCTTTGGCGTTTCATCAACCGCACACAGCGCGGCATCCAAAATTGAAAACCGAACGCCCATTTGAGAGAGCAACTGCGCCCGACGCGGCGAGCTTGAAGCCAAAAACAAAGGCTCTGGCGTTTTGGGCACGGCCGCTAACTTACTCACGATGGTAGGGATGATTATTAAGTAAAGACCACGCCCGATAGAGCTGCTCGGCCAATAAAACCCGCACAAGGGGATGCGGTAAGGTGAGTTTGGATAATCGCCACACATGATCGGCACTGCTGCGCAGCGCATCGGTTAAGCCATCCGCGCCGCCCACCACAATGGCCACATCGCGCCCCGATTGCATCCATTCGGCCAGTTGCTTTGAAAGCTGGGCGGTTGTCCAATCTTGGCCGCGTTCATCACACACAATACGCCAGGCATTTTTAGGTATCTTTGCGGCTATGCGTTCGCACTCCGTCGCTTTTGCGTGCTCGGTTGCGGTGGTTTTGCTGCGTTGAATGGCGGGTATTTCTTGCAAAGAAACCGGACAGGCGGCGGGCATACGCTTGAGGTATTCGGCTGTGCCCGCCACCGCCCATTCAGGCAGGCGCGTGCCCACACAAATGAGCTGAATTTTCATGCCGCAGGCCGCGATTAAACTTAACTGCGCTGAGCCGCTGGGGGTTCATCATTGGGCAATTCATCATCCCAATCGTCCAGATCGTTATCCAGATCGTTATCCAGATCGTTATCCAGATCATCATCTAGGTCGGTATCTGGGGTCCCTTCGTTGTCATCCCAATCGCCGATGGCGGTTTCAAGATCGGCGCCTTGGCGCATTTTCTCTAAGGCCACAGCATAAGCCGACTGCCCACCGGCTAGGCCTGCAACCGATGCCGCGCTGGCGCTTGAATCTAAACTGGGGCGTTCAGCCGTGCTTTGGTGGCCACCTGGCGCGGACCATAATTTTTCGAGCTGATAATGATCGCGGGTTTCCGGCAGCATGATATGAACAATCACATCGACCAAATCAACCAAAACCCACTCCGTGCTGGGCACATCATCTCCCTCAACTCCCATCGGGCGGATGCCGTGGTTTTTAACTTGCACAACCACACTATTGGCCTGTGATTTTAAATGCCGATCAGAAGTGCCCGATGAGAACACCATAAAATCGGTAAAGTTACAGTGACCCCGGACATCCAGCACGCGGATATCAATCGCTTTAAGCTCTTCAAGAGCCGCAACCGCCCAACCCACAATCGATTCGGCCGAGTGCGGCTCGGTGGATGGCGTTGCAGGCACACCAGCAGCCTCGGAAACTGGGGTGTCATTATTTAAGGTTTTATCTTGGTTCATGGTTCATCTTTTTGATTTAAATGGATAAATAGCTCATTCACTAGCCGGCTGAGCCGTTAATGATGCGCCGAAATTGGGTTCAGAATAATGCACGCGCAGGGGGTTTAACAAACATTCTGGCACGAGGTAACGAACAGACCGCCCGGCAACCAGTGCGCTGCGAATAGCCGTGGCAGAAATATCAAGGTGGGTGATGGGTAAAAAGACAATGCCGCCCGCCCGATAAAAGGGCAGCTGGGCGGGGCTTAGGCTGCGCTCAGCCAACAATCGGGCGGCATCCTCGCTCAACATCGCGCCTGGGCGACTCGCCACGGCCAAATGCACATAATCAAAAAGCTCAGTCCAGCGGTGCCATTGCGCGAGGCCATTAAACGCATCCATCCCCAAAATGAGCACGAGATGATGCGCCGGAAAGTCCGCATGAACCGATTGTACGGTATCAATGGTATACGAGGCGCCGTCGCGGTTAAGTTCACGGGGATCGGCCCTAAATGCGGGCTGATCTAAAATCGCACACCGCACCAACTCAAAGCGAGTGGCGGGCGAAAGCGCGGGTTGCGCACGGTGCGGGGGAATGGCCGCAGGGACAAAATGCACGCGCGCTAAATTCAGCGCCTCGCGCATTTCTTCCGCCAAGCGCAAATGCCCTAGGTGAATGGGATCAAACGTGCCACCCAAGATGCCAAGCAGGGGTTGGGCATGCGGTTGCATCGGCTCAAACACGAATGTGCCCATCCCCCAATACAATATATTTATTCGAAGTTAAGCCCTGTAACCCCACAGGGCCACGGGCATGAATTTTATCGGTTGAAATCCCTATTTCTGCACCCAAACCATATTCGAACCCATCGGCAAAACGGGTCGAGGCATTCACCATCACCGAGGCCGAATCGACCTCACGCAAGAAGCGCCGCGCCGTCGAAAAATGTTCCGTCATGATGGCATCGGTATGGTGCGAGCCGTAGGTCTCAATGTGATTGATAGCCTCATCAAGCGTATCTACCACGCGCACGGCAAGAATAGGGCCTAAATACTCGGCATACCAATCATCAACCGTTGCCGCCTTGATTGTGGCGCCTAAAATGGCCTGTGTGCGGGGGCAGCCGCGCAGCTCAACCCCTTTTTCAAAATAGTGCGGCGCAATCATCGGCAAAAATTGCGCCGCAACGGCGGCATGAACCAGCAAAGTCTCCATGGCATTACACACACCATATCGGTGCGTTTTGGCATTTACCGCCACCGCCACCGCTTTATCCAACGCGGCCGCTTCATCAACAAAAACATGACAAACCCCATCCAAATGCTTGATAACAGGCATTTTTGCCTGATGGGTAACAAGCTCAACCAAGCCTTTGCCGCCGCGAGGAATCATAACGTCAATAAATTGATACAACCCCAGCATAAGCGTTACCGCCGCGCGGTCTTGCGTGGGCACAATTTGCACGGCATCGACGGGCAAATCCCCCGCCACAAGCCCCCGCCGAATGCAATCTGCCAGCGCCACATTGGTCGCCGCCACCTCCGAGCCCCCACGCAAGATCGTGGCATTGCCCGATTTCAAACACAGCGCCGCCGCATCAATAGTGACATTTGGCCGCGATTCGTAAATGATGCCCACCACCCCCAAAGGCACGCGCATGTGCCCCACTTGAATCCCCGTGGGGCGAAACACCATATCGGTAATTTCACCGATAGGATCAGGCAAATTGGCCACCTGCCGCACCCCCTCGGCCATCTGCTCAATACCTTGAGGGCTTAACATCAAGCGATCAATCATTGCCGCATCGAGCCCGCGTGCGTGCGCATTAGCCACATCAACCGCATTGGCGGCCATAAGCGCCGGCGTGGAGGCCCGCAATGCCTCGGCTATGGCCAATAAAGCTCGATTTTTATCGGCCGTGGTTACCCGCGCCAATTGGCGCGCTGCCTGCCGCGCGGCTTGGCCTAGCTGCGTCATTAGCTCTTCAAGTGTTTTATAAGTATTCATAGTTAACTCGATAATTTGCAATTATTTTTATTTAAAACGGTGGCTTCATGTAGGCCAAGGGCAAAATCAACCGGCACGTGCACCTGACCGCGCGCCCTGACCACCCCCACAGGCTGCCAGCATCACCCGATCCAGCATTTGCCAAGGCTCGCCCTGCGCCACCCCTTTAATGCTGCGATCAATTTGGGCGCAGCGCCCCAATAATTTAAGCCAGTGGGCACTCGGTGCCCGCCTAGCCGCGCGGGCATACAGGGGTTTTCGCCCCTTGGGTACGGGTAAACGCTCAACGGCGGCGGGGTCATCCAAGCTTGCCAGCAACCGCAATTCCCGACTTAAAACCCATAAAATCAAAATAACTTCGGCACCCTCTTCCCGCAGGCGCGCCAGCAAATGCGCCGCGCGGGCACGGTCACCTGCCAATAAGGCATCACCTAAATCAAAGGGGTTAAACCGCGATTGATCCATAATTGTGGTAAGTAAGCTCACCGCTGAAATGGGGTTCGGTAAATCCAGCAAACTGAGTTTATCTAACTCTTGCTTGGCGGCCAGTAAATTCCCCTCAACGCGGTCTGCAATTAGTTTTGCCGCATCGGGATCGAGTTGTAGCCCCACAGCCCGCCCCCGATGCTCAATCCAACGCGGTAAATCACGCAAAGGCACGGGCCAAAAAATCACCGTGGTGGCTGCTTGGCTTAACGTGGTAAACCACACCGTTTTTTGCGTCGCGAGATCTAATTTAGGCAAACTAATGACCCAAATATCCGTGGGCGAATGGCTGGCTTGGCTTTGACTTGCGGCGAGGGATTTTAAAAAATCGGCACCTTCTTTGCCGGGTTTGCCGGCAGGAATGCGTAAATCAATTAAGCGCCGCTCGGCGAAGAGCGATAAATTGGCACTGATGTGCGTGAGTGAGTGCCAATCAAAGCGCGCATCGGCTTCAAAACGTAATCGCTCACCTACCTCAAATTTGCGCGCTTGGCTTAACACGGCTTGACGGGCTTCATCCAGCAATAAGGCTTCATCACCGACCAAAACATAAAGCGCGCCTAGGCGTTTTTCAAGCGCCGCATTAAGGTGTTCTGGCGATATATTCACGTTAGGGTTGCACCCCATCGGGGGCGGTTTGGGCCGATTCTGCTGGCTTTGCCGCAGAAATAGGCGCGCTTAACCGATAAAACAATAATTGAGCGATTGCTTGCGCCAGTTCTTGCGAAATTTGCTGCTGGTTGCCCGTTGAGGCCAAAACACCCACCGGATCATAATTATAGTTAAGCGCTCGGCTCACCGTTTGTGGCCGAGTGGTTCGGCCATCGGGTAGCTCAATATGGTATTTAACCTGTTGATAAAGCTCATATTGCTGAACGCTGGCTTGCGGCGTAACCACGGCAACGCGCTGAGTAACGTCATTTTTATCGATAACCAAGGTGGCGGTCGCCTCTTGGGGGTTATCCACTAACACGCTCTGCGTATTTTGAAATAAATACTGCAATTGCTGATACACCGGGTCGCTGCCACTCATGCCTTGCACATACACTTTGGCGTACACCGGATTAAGCTCGGTTACGCCACGCAAATGGTACCCACAAGCCGATAGGCTTAACGCCAAAACAAACACGGCAAGCGCGGCCAATTTAGGCGCCATGAGTTGCAAAATTTGAGAACGGAACACGCGTCTACCCCACCACGATATTAATTAAGCGGCCGGGCACCAAAATCACTTTTTTTATGATTTGGCCATCGATATGCCGCTGCACCGATTCATTCGCCATCGCGGCTGCCTCTTGCGCCGTTTTATCCGCACCGGCGGGCACCATCACCTTGCCCCGCAGCTTGCCGTTAACCTGCACCATTAATTCAAGCTCATCGCGCACCAGCGCCGACGCATCCACCTCCGGCCAGGGGGCATCGATCACCAAGCCCGCACCGCCAATTTGGGGCCATAAAGCATGGGCAATATGCGGCACGATCGGCGCTAACATTTTAATCATGCCTTGCAGCACTTCGGTGATGACACCGCCGCCCACCGCGCCCTGCCCTTCAAACTTATTTAGCTCGTTGAATAATTCCATATTCGCGGCAATGACGGTATTGAATGTTTGGCGTTTTTCGACATCATCGCTTACCCGCACAATCGTTTCATGCAGCTTGCGGCGTAAGGCGCGGGCGGCATCGTCTAAATCGGTGGTAACCAAGGGCACGGCCTGCCAGCCCGCTTGCTTGCGCTCATACACTTGCCGCCACAGGCGTTTTAAGAACCGGTGCGCGCCTTCAACCCCCGCATCCGACCACTCCAGCCCTTGATCGGGGGGGGCGGCGAACATCATAAATAGCCGCACCGTATCGGCGCCATATTCTTCAATCAAAGGCTGCGGATCAACCGTATTACCCTTGGATTTACTCATCTTGCTGCCGTCTTTATTCACCATGCCTTGGGTGAGCAGGCGGGTGAATGGCTCGGGCGCATTATTAGAAATCAAGCCTTCATCGCGCATCAGTTTATGGAAAAATCGCGCATACAGCAGATGCAGCACGGCGTGCTCAACCCCACCCACGTACTGATCAACCGGCAGCCAATAATCCGCCCGCTCATCGAGCATGCCCCCCGTGAAATCGGGGCAGGTATAGCGGGCGTAATACCAGCTCGATTCAAAAAAGGTATCGAAAGTATCGGTTTCACGTTCCGCCGCACCGCCGCATTCCGGGCAAGTGGTATCAATAAATTCGCGCGATTGCTTAATAGGCGATTGCGGACCGTTCATGATCACATCGGTGGGCAACACAACAGGGAGCTGATCATCGGGCACCGGCACTGCCCCGCAATGCGGGCAGTTAATAATCGGAATCGGGCAGCCCCAATAACGCTGGCGCGATACGCCCCAATCGCGCAGGCGGTAATTGATTTGTACCTGACCCTGTTTTTTGGCTTCAAGATGCGCGGCGATGGCATCAAAAGCCGCCTCAAACGCCAAGCCCGTAAATTCACCTGAATCAAACAAGAGACCCTTGCGCGTCATGGCACCGAGGCGGTACTCGTGGGGATCGGTTGATTCAATCACCGGTTTAATTGTTAAGCCATACTGCAGGGCAAACTCAAAATCCCGCTCGTCATGCGCCGGCACGGCCATCACCGCGCCGGTGCCGTAGTCCATGAGCACAAAATTGGCCGACCACACCGGAATAGCCGCACCGGTCAACGGGTGCGTGACGGTAATACCTAAATCCACACCCTCTTTTTCCATCGTCGCCATTTCCGCTTCCGCCACCTTGTGATGACGGCAGCGATCGATATAGGCGGCAATGTCGGGATTGGTTTGCGCCGCTTGCTTGGTGAGCGGATGCTCGGCCGCCACCGCCAAATACGACACCCCAAAGAGCGTATCGGGGCGCGTGGTAAACACCGTGAGCGGCTCGCCACCCGTTAATGCAAAATCCACTTGCAAACCACGCGAGCGGCCAATCCAGTTAGCCTGCATGGTGCGCACTTGCTCAGGCCAGCCTTCCAACTGATTCAAATCATCAATTAATTCATCGGCATAGTCGGTTATTTTAATAAACCATTGTGGAATCTCACGCCGCTCGACTAACGCGCCCGAGCGCCAACCGCGCCCATCGATCACCTGCTCGTTCGCCAGAACCGTCCTATCGACCGGATCCCAATTCACAAACGAGGTTTTTTTATACGCCAACCCCTTGCGCACCAAGCGGGTGAAGAGCCATTGCTCCCAGCGATAATACTGCGGCGTGCAAGTCGCAAGTTCCCGTTGCCAATCGTAAGCCAAGCCTAAGCGCTGCAACTGGCCGCGCATATAATCAATGTTCTCGAATGTCCAGCGCGCGGGCGCATCGCCATTTTTAAGTGCCGCATTTTCAGCCGGCAAACCAAAGGCATCCCAACCCATCGGTTGCAACACATTTTTGCCGCGCATCCGCTGGTAACGGGCGATCACATCGCCGATGGTGTAATTGCGCACATGCCCCATGTGCAGCCGACCGGACGGGTACGGAAACATGGCAAGGCAATAAAATTTTTCCCGCGTGGGGTCTTCAATGGCGCGAAAGGATTGTTGATCGACCCAAAGGGATTGGGCGGCATCTTCAACAAGGGCGGGATTATATTGCTCGTGCATCATGGCGATTGGAATTTAGGTTGAATCAAAAAATAGGCCGCTAAGGATACCCGAAATCGCGTGCGGCGCCCCAAAAACCCGCTGCGCACCGCCAAAAAGTCGGGCAAAGGTGTATGCTCATTTTTTTAAAAATTTGGAGCACCTCATGGCCACAGAGACAAACCCAGAACACAATGCCTTATCGAATGCCTATTACCACTGGCTTGGGGGCATTTACGCGCAGCTATTGGATAGCGACCAACACGGCCACGACGCCGACACCAATGCCGTTATTGATGCCGCAAATTCAAAATTAGCCCCCCATGAATACCACCCCGATTTAGTCGATACCCTGCGCCTTGATATCGCCAAAGCCAAAACCACGTTACGGCACGATAAAGAAGGGTTCGCAGTGGAGTGGAAAAAAATTGAAGCGGATTTAGCCGTTAAATTGCTGTCTATTGCCGACAAAACGGATGTTGAGTTAAACGCGCTGCGCGAGGACACGCGCCACAACCGCAGTTAATCCGGCAGGAGATTTTTTTGTGAAGCCACTCATTTCGATAACCCTATTCGCGGTTGCCTTCGCTCTGGCGGGTTGCTCGTCTGCAATGCGATCGGCTGCCAGCCCATCCGCCGCCAGTGAAGGGCCTCATATTTACGGCCAAATAAATTCCTCGTACACCAAAAAACTCAATTAATCGTAAAAACCCGCAGGGGCTATTTGGCGCTGGGCGGTGCAGGCCTTAGCGCCATCATTAAAAAAGCCAGTCAGAAAAATTCTGACTGGCTTTTTAGACTTGAGGGCAATTGACTTTAGGTCAATCGACCTCGGGTCAATTCTCCACCACCTAATCGAGAGTGACGGCGCGTTTTTCTAAATAAGAGAAACTTATTCTTCGCCGATCACAATGACTTTAATGACTGCATCAACATCGGTATGCAAATGCAAGGTGACATCAAATTCACCAATCGCGCGTAAAGCACCTGCGGGCAAACGAACCTGGCGTTTTTCGATGACAACGCCATGAACCCGCGTAACCGCTTCTGCAATTTCAGCCGTACCGACTGAACCGAACAACTTACCTTCTGCGCCCGCTTTCACCGCGATGGTGACCGCCGCTTGCGCCAATTGCGTGGCTTGTGCCACCGCAGCGGCCATATTTTCATTGGCCTGACGCTCAAGTTCAGCCCGACGCGCATCAAACTCGGCCAAGTTGGCCTTGGTTGCTGCGGTCGCTTTACCATAAGGAATCAGGAAGTTACGCGCGTAACCCGCACGCACATTCACCACATCGCCTAAGGTGCCTAAATTTTCAACTTTGTTTAACAAAATAACTTGCATGATGCATTCCTATAATTCTTATGCCAGACCAGATACGCCAATCAATGACGATCGGTGAAAGGCAACAACGCGAGGAAGCGGGCGCGCTTAATCGCAGTTTGCAGTTGACGCTGGTAGCGCGCGGCGGTACCGGTCACCCGAGCGGGGACAATCTTGCCGGTTTCAGACAAGTATTGCTTTAAGGTATCGAGATCTTTGTAATCAATTTGCACTACTTTTTCAGCAGTGAAGCGGCAAAAACGTTTGCGACGGAAAAAACGTGACATGGTGTGCTCCTATGAATCTGATGAACGGCTTATTCGCTGGCTTCGACGCGGTCGTCTTGCTCAACCTGATCGTCTTCATCACGATCAAACCGCTCATCGGCCTCATCATCACGACGGCGCGGACGGCGATCGCTATCACGCTCGCGCATGATGATCGATTGCTCTGTTTGTGCGGCATCAACACGGCTGGTGAGGTGGCGCAATACGGCATCGTTAAAGCGGAACGCTTCTTCGAGTTCAGCCAAAGGGGCTTGTTCGGTTTCAACGTTCATCAGCACATAATGGGCTTTGACGAGTTTGTTGATGGGGTAAGCCAGTTGGCGACGGCCCCAATCTTCCAAGCGGTGCACTGTGCCACCGGCGTTTTCGATAATGCCGCGATAGCGTTCAATCATGGCGGGGACTTGTTCACTTTGATCCGGGTGGACCATGAACACAATTTCATAGTGACGCATAAAATGCTCCTGTGGATAGAAAAAAAGCAGCCTGCCGTATGCGTAACGGTCAGGCAGGAGAAACAAGGGGCGCATTCTACGGGGTTCGCTTGCACAAAACAAGCTTAAACGATTGATTTATACCAATCCATGCGGGGCGCCGGGAGACTGACCTTCTATCACCACGAAGGCTAGGGCATGTTGGCGCTCATCGCTCACCGTGAGGTGCGCCACTTGCCCGCCTAAATGCTGGAATCGCCGCAAGGCCGCACCCGAAAAATGTAGCACGGGCGCGCCCTGTGGGGTGTGATGGGTTTCAATATCGTGAAGCGTAATGCCATCGCGAAAACCCGTGCCTAACGCCTTAACGGCGGCCTCTTTCGCGGCAAACCGTTTGGCCAGCCATGCGGCAAAACGCAGCGATTCACACGGGGGCATGTCCGCCCGCTCACGCTCGCTTAATATACGCGCCAGCAAGCGCTCGCGGTGGCGAACATATGCACGTTCGAGCCGTTCAATTTCAACCAAATCGGTGCCAATGCCGAGAATCATGGCGGCTAATTTTGGTTCAGGCGCGCCGCGCGCATCAGCTGTTTCATATCGCTAATGGCTTGCGGCAAGCCGACAAATACGGCGCGGGCAATAATGGCATGGCCGATATTTAATTCATCCAGCTGGGGGATGGCCGCAATCGCCTCGACATTGTGATAGTGCAATCCGTGCCCGGCATTAACCTGCAAGCCCACATCAGCCGCATCGCGAGCCACTCGGATTAAATCATTGAGTATCTTTTTTTGTACCGCATCATCGGTCGCATCGGCGTAATGGCCGGTGTGCAATTCAATCACGGGCGCCTCGCAGGCCACGGCGGCATCAATTTGGCGGGGATCGGCATCAATAAAAAGCGATACGCGAATGCCTGCAGCCTGAAGCTTGTCACAAGCGGCATGGATTCGATCAATTTGACCGGCCACATCCAGCCCGCCTTCGGTTGTGAGCTCTTCACGGCGCTCGGGCACTAGACAGCAATCATGGGGTTTGACGCGACACGCGAACTCAATCATTTCATCGGTGACGGCCATCTCTAAATTCATGCGGGTTTGCAATAAATCACGCAAACGCAGCACATCCCGATCTTGGATGTGGCGCCGATCTTCGCGCAGATGCAAGGTAATGCTATCGGCGCCGGCTTGCTCTGCCAGCAGTGCCGCATGTACGGGATCAGGGTAGCGTGTGCCTCGCGCCTGGCGCAAGGTCGCGACGTGATCGATATTTAAGCCCAACAAGGGTAAGTGTGCGGTGATTCGATTGGTCATAATTCGTTCATCCTGTGATTTTTAAACAGCGTTTTACCGACGCTGCAAGGGAGTTTTAATCGCCATTCGGCGCGGGATTCGATTGCCATAACGCGCGGCTATGAAACACCGCTGCCCCCACATGAGGGCGCAACAAATAATGCATAACATCGCGTGCACAGCGGCGGTCTGCGGCGGTTTCAAGCGGCAAATGCGCGGCGATGGCCTGCAACACGCGCCCAAAAACCATAAATTTCCCTGTGGAATCCCGCAAGATACCCATCTCGGCATCAAGACCGTACCGCTGATCACGCTGAATGGCCTCGCCCGAATCGGCGGTGACCTGCCAATCAATGCCCACACCTAATTCATCGAGTAACGCGCGCTCAAAATGCCGAATTACGCCCCCAAATTCAACCCCCGGCTGCGCCAGTGCCTCAAGGGTGTGGGCATAGGTGTAAAACAGATCAGGCACCGGCGCCTCACGGTGCAGGGCACGCAGCAGCAGTTCGTTTAAATAAAACCCAACGGCCAATGCCTGGCCTTTAAGCCAGTAGGGCCCTGCCAGTGGCTCAACTTGCGTCGCGGTTTTAAGCGTACCCCGGCCAACTAACTGCAGCGTGAGCGGATGAAACGCCATCGGCCGTGGGGGCGTTTTTTTGCCAATTTGGCGGGCGCCGCGCTGCACGGTGGTAATCCAGCCATAATCTAGTGTGAGCCAGTCAACCATAAGGCTGGTATCGCGCCATGGCCGTGTATGCAGCACAAATGCGGCAATGCCCACAAAGTCACCCTGATTGATTGGTTGGTTGATTGGTTGCTACTCGGGTAGCTGATACCCAAGCGATTGAACAGCACGTTCATCATCGGCCCAGTCTTCTCGCACTTTAGCCCAGAGCCGCAGCATCACTTTGGTATTGAGCAGCTGCTCTAAATCGTGCCGTGCCTGAACACCAATTTCTTTTAACTTAGCGCCGCCGGTGCCAATCACAATGCCCTTTTGGCTATCTCGGGCAACGTAAATAATGCCATCAATTTCAGTTAAGTGCGGGCTTTCATCAAAGCGTTCAATGAGAACAGTTGTTTTGTACGGCAACTCATCATGCAAAAGGCGGGCAAGTTTTTCGCGGATAATTTCAGCCGCCATAAAGCGGGTGGTGATGGTGGTCACCTCGTCGGGATCGTACATCGGCTCGCCCGGCGGCATATGTTTGAACAATAAATCAAGCAAGCCATCAAACCCGCGATCGCGCCTTGCCGAGATAGGGTAGAGCGCGAGAAACTCATGCCGTGCTTGCATGGCGGCAAGAAACGGGAAAAGCTCAGCTTTATCTCGGATTAAATCGACTTTATTAATTAACAAAATCACGGGCAATGAAGATTCTCGAATTAAGCTTAATACAGCGGCATCTTCTTCATTAAACCGCCCGGCCTGCACCACAAACAAAACCAAATCCACTCCATCAAACCCGCTGCGCGCCGTTCGGTTGAGCTGGCGATTAAGCGCATCCGAGCCGCCCTGATGGATGCCCGGGGTATCCACAAACACAATTTGCCCCCGCCCTTCACTTAAAATACCCGTAATACGGTGGCGGGTGGTTTGTGGCTTGGGGGCGGTAATGCTAATTTTTTGCCCGACCAAGCGATTAAGCAAGCTCGATTTGCCCACATTAGGGCGCCCCACGATGGCCACTTGACCAAATCGCGACGCGCCCACCAAGCCTTCGGCAAAAGGCAGTCGCGCGCTCGATTCAAGGGGTAATTCATCATTCATGGGCGGAGGTTATCCTTGAGATCAGGCGCAGGGCGTGTGCGTTAAACACGGAACATTAATCATTTTGGGTTTGCGTGAGTAGGGCATACATGCGTTCAGCCGCCCCCTGCTCTGCTTTACGCCGTGAACTGCCGCGACCGAGCGCGGTTTGCGCTGAATCGGCCAAATGGCAGGTGACTTCAAATACTTGTTTATGCGCTTGCCCCCAGGTATCGCTCACCTCGTAGGTGGGTAGCTCGCGCTTAGCACTTTGAAGAAACTCTTGCAGGCGGGTTTTAGGATCTTTTAAGCTGGCCGCATCGGGCAAATGGGTCAACATCGGCTCAAACAGGCGCTCAAGCATGGTTTTAGCCACGGCAAAACCTTGATCAAGATACACCGCACCAATCGTTGCCTCTAACGCATCGGCCAAAATGGAATCTCGGCGGAATCCCCCGCTTTTCAATTCACCCGAACCCAGCACGAGATAAGAGCCCAAAGATAAATTTCGGGCAATCTCAGCCAGACTTTCTTCACGCACTAAACTGGCTCGCCACCGCGAGAGCTCACCTTCAGGCGCCGATGCGTGCAGGTGATACAAGCGTTCGGCAATCACCATATTCAAAATAGAATCGCCTAGAAACTCAAGCCGCTCATTATTAACATGGCCGGCCGAACGGTGCCGCAGCGCCATTTCAAGCAATTGCGGCTGTGCAAACTGGACCCCCAAACGCTGTGCCAGCTTCTCTTTCGCCGCTATCTGGGGATTGGTTGAATTAAGGGCTAACATTCACTTGGTGCTCAAACGAGGCAACAATCGACAAGTTGCCCACAATATCGGCGCGGCCATCGTAGTTGTACTCAACTTTCATGCCCCCATTACCCAAGGGGGTAATTTTGAAATCTTTAGATGTCATGTTGTTGATTTCATTAATATCCAATTGCTTATCAATGGTGGATCGAATCGCCATGGCATCACCATGAAAGTTTTTGAGCTGGGTAAAAATGCTCGTGATTTTTTGGTCGGTGAGATACAACGGCACCACTTTCATCAACAAAATTGCCACAAAAAAAGCGATAAACGCATACATAATCAAACCGATTAGCGTCATACCTGATTGATGGCTCAGGGCGCGCGACGCATTATGATTCATTCCGTTAAGCTTCATAAACTTATCCTCTTCCATTAATAATCAAACAAAAATCAGTGAATGCCTTTACCAATGCGGCTGGCATCAAATTTGCCGTCTTTCCAATCCCAATGCAACCAAATCATGAAGGCCTTGCCCACTAAATTGGCCTCAGGCACAAAGCCCCAATAGCGACTATCGTTACTGTTATCGCGGTTATCGCCCATCATAAAATACTCATGCGGGGGCACAACCCATTCACCATCACGGCGATAACCCTCTTTTTCAAACAACACTTGATGTTTGACGCCGGTTAAATCTTCCTCATATACATCCGCACCGGCCATGCGCATGCCATCATCCCCCGGATACACACCGACATACGTTTCGGGCTGCAACACATCATTCACCCATAATTTATTGCCGACCACGCGGATATGATCGCCCGGCACGCCGATCACGCGCTTAATGTAATCAATTTTGGGGTCGTTTGGGTAGCGAAACACGGCAATATCACCGCGTTTAGGCTCACCTATTGGGATAATTTTGGTATCCAGCACCGGTAAGCGCAAACCGTAAGCAAATTTATTGACCAGAATAAAATCGCCAACCAACAGCGTGGGCATCAAGGAGCCCGAGGGAATGCGAAAAGGCTCAACGATAAACGAGCGCACCACCAATACAATCAGCAAAACAGGAAAAAAAGAGCGGGCATAATCAACGAGCAACGGCTCTTGAATAATCAGGGGTTTATCGGTCACCGCCCCCGTCGCTGCACGCCGTACCCGAGCCGGCTTGAACGCTAGGCTATCGGTCAGCCAAATCAGGCCGGAGAGCACCGTGCCAATCACCAAAATCAACGTAAAATCCAAAGCCGTTCTCCCAAGATGCGCGTTGCGCTAAAAATAGCGGATTATTTATTCGAATCCATCTGCAAAATCGCCAAGAAAGCTTCTTGCGGCACTTCAACTTGGCCAATTTGCTTCATGCGTTTCTTGCCTTTTTTCTGTTTATCCAAAAGCTTACGTTTGCGGGAAATATCGCCCCCATAGCATTTAGCCAACACGTTTTTACGCAGCGCCTTAACCGTGCTGCGGGCGATAATTTTAACGCCAATGGCCGCTTGAACCGCCACTTCGAACATTTGCTGAGGAATCAGTTCCTTGAGCTTCTCGGCCAAATCGCGCCCGCGTGATTGCGAGATGCTGCGGTGCACAATGAGCGAGAGCGCATCGACCATCTCCCCATTAATCAGCATGTCCATTTTGACTAAATCGGCGTCTTGAAAACGTAAAAATTTGTAATCAAATGAGGCATAGCCTCGGCTCACGGATTTAAGCCGATCAAAAAAGTCGAGCACCACTTCGCCCAAAGGTAATTCAAAAACCAAAGTAACTTGCTTGCCGATGTAACTTAAGTTTTTTTGCGCACCCCGCTTTTCAATACACAGGCCAATGACGGCACCCACATATTCATCCGGGCAAAAAATGCTGGCCTCAATAATTGGCTCACGTAATTCTTTGATATTATTAACATTAGGTAATTGGGCAGGATTATGAATGCGATAGGTGGTGCCGTCGTTTTCCACAATTTCATACACGACGGTCGGCGCTGTGCCGATTAAATCCAAATCGTATTCACGCTCTAAGCGCTCTTGCACAATTTCCATGTGCAGCAGGCCTAAAAACCCGCAGCGAAAGCCAAACCCTAAGGCCTGCGATACTTCTGGCTCGAAATGCAGCGCGGCATCGTTTAAACGTAACTTACGCAGCGCTTCACGCAGGTTTTCATAATCTTCACCCTCAACGGGGTACAGCCCGGAAAATACGCGCGGCTGCATTTCTTTAAAGCCCGGCAAGGGGGTGGTGGCGCCGTTTTCTGCATCGGTGAGCGTATCGCCCACTTTGGCCGAATCAATATCTTTAATGCCCGCAATCACAAAGCCCACATCGCCCGCAAATAAGCCTTCACGCGCTAAGGTTTTAGGCGTAAACACACCCACCTTATCGACGTGAAAAATATCGCCCGTGCCCATGGCTTTGATTTTGCGTTTCGGCACAATGGCGCCATCAATTACACGCACCAGCGCAATCACGCCCACATAATTATCAAACCAAGAGTCGATAATCAGCGCTTTCAGCGGACCTGCTTCATTGCCCACAGGGGCGGGAATCAGTTCAATTAAACGCTCGAGCACGTCTTCAATACCCACGCCGGTTTTCGCCGAGGTGAGTACCGCATCGTGGGCATCAATGCCGATCACATCTTCAATTTCTTTTTTTACGCGCTCGGGTTCGGCCGCAGGCAAATCTATTTTATTGAGCACGGGCACAACCGTTAAGCCCAAATCAATCGCGGTATAGCAATTAGCGACCGATTGCGCCTCAACGCCTTGCGAGGCATCTACCACTAAAAGCGCGCCTTCACAGGCAGCCAAGGAGCGAGACACTTCATAGGAAAAATCGACATGCCCCGGGGTGTCGATAAAATTTAACCGGTAAGTTTTGCCATTGCGCGAGGGATAATCCAAAGACACACTTTGCGCTTTGATCGTGATGCCGCGCTCGCGCTCAATATCCATTGAATCAAGCACTTGGGTTTCCATCTCGCGCGCTGTTAAGCCGCCACAAAGCTGGATGATGCGGTCAGATAAGGTGGATTTACCATGATCGATGTGGGCGATAATCGAAAAATTACGAATCAGCGAGAGCCGTTCGGACATAAAACTACTCAATAATTAAATTAAAAAATACGAACACAAAACGCACAAACCACCGGTTTGCATTGCCCCACCGCGCTCAAAAAGCACCCTGGCGCCCAGATAAAGCCGCGCAGTATAACCGATTCAGTCGCAATGCATGCCGCGCTAATCGGGTTGCAAGGATAGCGCGAGAAAATGCTGCGTATCGCCCCGCCGAATGAGCACGGCATTGGGTTTGTCTTTTTCGGCCATTTTAAAAGCCGATTCTGCGGCGGTTAATGAATCAAGCGGTTGGCGATTGAGTGACAGCAAAACATCTTGCGCTTTTAATCCCGCTGCATCGGCCGGACCTTGCGGCTCGACCGCTTTAATGCGGATTTGACCCGCCTCATCGGTGAGCAGCAAGCCATAGTTATCCACGATAAGATCGTGTGATTTCATCGCTTGAATTTGTGTGGGCGTGTATTTAGGCAAAACCCCCAGTTGCACATCCACCGTGTGCGGCTTGCCTTGGGTTAACACGGTTAATTTCACCAGTGCGCCCGGGGGTAATACACCGATGGTTTGAGGTAAATCAGACGATTCTGTAATCACATGGCCATTGGCCCTGGTGATCACATCGCCCGGCTGCAAATCAGATTGCGCGGCAGGAGAGCCCGCCACAAAACCGGTAATGAGCGCGCCTTGGGGGCGATCCATCCCCATCGCTTGAGCCATAGAACGATCGAGCGATTGAATTTGCACACCTAAAAAGCCGCGCTCAACCACACCGCTTTTTTTCAACTGATCGACCACTTGCATGGCGTAATTAATGGGGATGGCAAACGATAAGCCGTTATAGCCACCGGATTCCGTTAAAATTTGCGCATTAATTCCAATGACTTGGCCTTGTGTATTAAACAAAGGGCCGCCTGAACTGCCCGGATTAATTGCTACGTCGGTTTGCAAAAAAGGCACATATCGCTGGTCGGCTTCGCCGGGCAAGGCGCGGCCTTTAGCGCTGATAATACCAGCGGTAACGGAATGATCGAACCCAAAAGGCGAGCCAATGGCCACCGCCCATTGCCCAGGCTTCACCCCATCAGAATTGCCGATAACGACCGGTTTTAAATGATCGGCATCAATTTTGAGCAAAGCAATATCCCCCGCTTGATCGCTCCCCTTGACCTGCGCTTTAAGCTCCCGACCATCCGCCAGCCGCACGAATACCGAAGTGGCGCCATCAATAACGTGCTGGTTGGTTAAAATATAGCCATCTTGGCTCAAAATAAAGCCAGAACCGCTATTGGTGTCGGGTTGCTCTGGGCTGGTTTCTGCACCATTATCCAAGGGGGACTCTGCGCCATCGGGTGCCCCATTAAACCCAAAAAATTTATTAAAAAATTGATTAAGTAAATCATCGCGTGTGCTGGGGGTTGCCTCGGTGGCGCTGGCATCGGGCAGTGCCGCCAAGGGGGCAATTGCCGTAATGTTCACCACCGAATCATTATTTGCCGCCACCAAGGCCGAAAAATCCGGCAGCCCGGTTACTTGCGCTGTCGATTTCTGATCGCCACAAGCCGTTAAATTAAGCCCAACAATAAAAGCCAAGAGCACCGCAAAGAACGGCACAACCCGCAGCTTTTTAAATGAGGCGGGCAACCGAGCAGGCAAAGCAGAAAGAAGAAAACGAAGAATCACAGTTAGCGCACACCCATAAGCAAAAGAGAAATGATCCTATCACCCGTTGCGCACTAACACACCGTTTATAGGTGGGCGCAATCGGAGCAAGCCGGTTATGGATGCTGTTATAAATGAATTTGCTCGACACGCGGCGCATAACGCCCGTTGGCAAATAATCCATTTTGGCGCCGAGACAACCCAAGCAAAGCCAAGCCGAAGCCCAATGCCCCGCCTAAGATTGAGGCGCCATTGGTCGCGAACAGCAATTGGCCTGCCAGCGCACCGATCATGAGCCCTAACAGGGGCAATACATACATCAACAAAGAGGCTTGAACCAAAGCACTGGCCGGCAAAACCAATTGCACCCGATCCCCAAGGCCCAGCGTTAACTCGGTGGCCACCCGCACCTGATGCGATTTGCGATTCAGCGCTTTTTGCATCAAGTTAATGCCGCAACCCCCGCGAGACGCGCAAGATTGGCAGCCCGTTTGCCTTTGGGTTTCCACCACCACCCCGCCTGTAACCAAGGCAACGACCACCCCCTGCTCGCGGATGAACGCATCCGTTTGGCCGCCCGCATCTGCGCCAGCGCCCGATAGCGCATCCCATTGGGCTAAGCGCTCATGGGCAAAACCAACTGAGCCAAGCACGGGGGCTTCTTGCAAGGGCTTTGGGGGCTGATTTGGCCGCATATCCACTTATCGTGCCTCAATGTGCGGGGTGTGCAGGGGATTTTGTTCCGCCTGCGCTTTAGCTGAATTTTTAACCATCACGGTATTTTTGCAGAGCTGCGTTACGGCGGCCATCGGCAAATCACCGATGACGGTTAGGCGCACGGGGCCTTCTTGGCGAACGGCAATGTTCATGCCATATTTTGCCGCTTGCGGATCGAGTGTTTTGCTCTCTGGCATATTTTCAATAAAAACCGAGGCGGTGGACAACCCATCGGAGACCACCATGTGCTCAAAGGGATGCCCCGTAGCGGGGTTTTGGCGCCATACTCGGCTTTTAATGGTGTAACCGGGCAAATCGGGGGAGACAATCCAGCCCTCATCGGCTGCCAGTGCTTTGGGCGGCTCGGCAGGCGGCTGCTCGACGACCTTGAACCCAGGTGGAATCGTTTTAGGCGAACCCATCACAATAGAAGGCCACTGCGGGTCATTAGCCGGCGTGGGTGCGCGGGCATCGCGCGGGAGAATATGCGTGAAAAAATCGTGCTCGATGGGCAAGCCTTGCTCGTTATACATCGACATACGCAACAAGAGATGAGAACCCTCGCCAATACACAACTTGTAGCCATAGCGATAACCATCTTTCGGCACCAAGCCGATTAAATGGCACGCCCTACCCGCCACCCGAGATCGACCGAGGCTAACGATTTGATAATTATTGGCAAGCTCAGCGGGCTGCGCAAACCGATCACCCGAAAGCCTTGAGCGAACGCTGGGGAAATCGCCAAAAACCACTTCTTTGCGGGCAGGCCATTGGCACTCGCAAGAATCCCCATGCCGAATCACAATGCGCGGGTCACCGTTGAGGGTTTCCAGCTGCTCTTGCTCGCCGGCCGGTGTGTAGCGGTGCTGCAATTGTGTTGTATCTATTTGATCGCCGCGAATATGCACATAAGTGCCGGTGTAATCGGTTTGGCGCATCGCCCGCGACATATCGGCAAGCCAACCCTCTATCTTATCGACCGAGGGGTCATCGGGAGCCGTCTGCGTGGCTAAAACAGGCACAAGCTGTGCTGAAAAAGCACTCAGTTGCCAAGTATCAGCCAGGGCATAGCCAAAAGGCGCCAGCAAACCGGCCACAAGCAACGCACCGCGCCGCATCAAAGCCCCTAAATTTGGAATATTAAGCCCATCCACGCGCGTCATCCTTACTCCGGTCGAAAGCTAATCATGCGCAGCGATGGCATCACTTCAGATAAATCGGGTGAAACGGATTCAAAATGCGTCATTAGATACGGATCCATCGGTGCCTTTTGTGCCGGGGTTTGCGCCCAGGCGGGCAGCACCGTAGCTGAGTTAACCCGTGCCACAACGGGCAATGCCCCAACGCCCCCGTCCACCACAGCCGAACCTGCGCTTGGCACCGTAATTTGCGCCTGCTGGAGTGCGGCAAGATTATCGGATCGATCGACCGATTGCTGGGGCGCCATAAAGATACCAACCCCAACCAAACCGGCCACAAAGGAGGCGGCAATCGCGCCGCGCCAAGCATTCATAGCGCGGCGAACCCGCGATTGTGGGAACGCCAACACCCGCTCACCCACCGAGAAATCGGCCAAATGATGAGCCAAATGATTGGCCTCTTGCGCATTATCGGCCAAGCGCGAGGAGATTAAGGTGGATATATCGCGCGAATCGAGGTGCTCGTGGCGCAAGGCGGCGCCAATCAAGGAGTAACACCGCAGGCTTACGCGCGCATCCGAGGCGGGAACCGATAACAGGTGATCGATTCGCTGCGCTTGGTGCGCGACACATTCATCATCCCACCAAGCGGATAAGGCTTCGGCGGCTGGCATGGCGACGGCGGCATGCGCATTGTGTTGGTTAATCATAAGGTTCCCCTTGAAATAAGTCGGGTTCAAGCGCCAGTGTGCATCAATCCAGCAACGGTTTTATCCGTTCTTCAACGGCTTCGCGGGCTCTGAAAATTCGGGATCGCACCGTGCCAATGGGGCAGTTCATCACAACCGCGATATCTTCATAGCTCAAACCTTCCATCTCTCGCAACGTGAGTGCGGTTCGCAAATCTTCGGGGAGCGCGCTAATCGCTGCCCGGATTTCTTGTTCCAGCTCTTGCGAGGCGGCCATGTCTTCGGGCGTTACGTGATCGCGCAAGGCTTCTGGCTCTGGTAATGCTTCATCTGACTCATCGCCGCCACCAGAGTTCAGTGAGACGGAATATCCTTCACGCGCGGTGGCCACCAGCTGATTTTTGGCGGTGTTCACCGCAATACGATAGAGCCAAGTATAGAACGCGCTTTCGCCGCGAAAATTGGCCAGCGCGCGGTAAGCTTTAATGAATGCTTCTTGAGCTAAATCAAAGGCTTGATCTTGATCTCGAACAAAGCGGCCCACCAAACGCAGCACGCGGTGCTGATATTTAATGACCAGTAAATCGAACGCGCGCCGATCACCTTGCTGCGCACGCAACACCAGTTGTTGATCTGTGGGCTGTTCTTTCGATGGATCGACAGAGCGCATCGCAGGGGATGCGGTCGTTTCAGTGGCCATAGAGCCTCATGCACTTCGGCCTTGCGGCAGGTTCATATAAATCAGTTTCAAATTAACTCACGCGCTATTCGATGGCCATTTGGCGCATCTTAAAACGGTCAGCGCAGCCATTGTGGCACCCAAACAAGCCTGATTTTGCCGATTTTGCTTGCAAATAGCCATGCCCATTCACCAATAGGTAACAAAATAATCCCCCTCAAACCCACAAAGCAGCCGGCGCTGGCTGCCAAGCCGCACCATTGCCGACAGCGCGGACGCACCACGCCACAGGGCGGCAACGGCCTGAACCCGAGTATACTCTTGGCTAAATTTAACCCGCCCCACCCAGTGAAAGCCTAACCTTATGCCGAATTACACCGCGCCCCCCTCCTTCGATGTGCTTATTATTGGTTCAGGCGCGGCCGGTTTAAGTGCGGCACTTCGCTTGCCCCCTGAAACGTCCGTTTTACTGCTCAGCAAAAGCTCGATTAACGCGGGCAGCACGCCGTGGGCGCAGGGGGGCATTGCGGCAGCGCTGGGGGGCATCGAGGATATTGAGCAGCACATTCAAGATACGATTCGTGCCGGCAATGACTTACCCGATGCCGCCGTGGTACGGCGTGTGGTGCAGGCGGGCGCCGAGCAAATCGACTGGCTTTTATCGCTGGGCATGCCGTTTTCGGGGGAATCAAACCAGCTTCACCTCACCCGTGAGGGCGGCCACGGTGCCCGCCGCGTGGCCCATGCCGCCGATCATACCGGCCGCACTTTAATGGAAACGCTGCTCGATGCGGTGCAAGCGCGCCCAAACATTACGGTGCAAGAGCACCACATTGCGGTTGATTTGATCACAAGCCACAAACTGGGTGCCACAAATGAGCCCAATCGGTGCCTTGGCGCTTATGTGCTGGATTTAACCTCAGATACGGTCAATACCCTGCGGGCCGATCACGTTATTTTAGCCACGGGCGGCGCGGCCAAAGCCTATTTGTATACCACCAATCCTGATGGCTCCACCGGCGATGGCATTGCCATGGGCTGGCGCGCTGGGTGCCGGGTGGCCAATATGGAATTCATGCAGTTTCACCCCACTTGCCTATTTGAACCGCGCGCTAAGTCCTTTTTGATTAGCGAGGCGGTACGCGGTGAAGGCGGCGTGCTCTTGCTCCCCGATGGCACTCGCTTTATGCAGAATTATCACCCCGATGCCGAGCTTGCGCCGCGCGATGTGGTTGCCCGCGCGATTGACTCCGAGATGAAACGGCTCGGGATTGATTGCGTGTATTTAGATATCAGCTTTAAGGGCGCTGAATTCATCGAAAAACACTTCCCCATGATTCAGGCCCGCTGCTTGCAATATGGCTATGACATGACCACCCAACCCCTGCCCGTGGTGCCAGCCGCGCACTACACCTGCGGCGGGATTATGGTCGATGAACACGGCAAAACGGATCTTGGCGGCCTTTATGCCCTAGGCGAAACCAGCCACACCGGCCTGCACGGCGCCAATCGCTTAGCCAGCAATTCATTGCTGGAGTGTTTAGTGTACGGCCAAGCCGCTGCCGAATTTATCGCCAGCCAATTAACCGCCGCCTACTTGCCTTCTCCCCTCGCGCTTGCCGTGCCCGACTGGGATGATAGCCAAGTCACCGATGCCGATGAAGCGGTGATTGTGACGCACAACTGGGATGAATTACGGCGCGCCATGTGGGATTACGTGGGCATTGTGCGCACCACCAAGCGCCTGCAACGCGCCGCGCATCGTATTGCGTTGCTGCGCCGAGAAATTCAAGACTATTACGCCCATTTTCGGGTTAGTAATAATTTGATCGAACTGCGTAATTTAGTCGATGTGGCCGAACTCATAGTGCGCGCCGCCCTTAATCGCCATGAAAGCCGAGGGCTGCACTTCACCCGAGATTTTCCCGAGAGCGACCCCGCGCAAGCGCAGCTCAACACCATCTGCACCCCGCAACCGGCAAACCTATGCAGCGAAGCGCCCGTGGTGCAACCGGTCACCCCATGGAATGAACCACTCGATGAATCAAGTAAATTAAAAACTAAAATATAATTAGATTATATAATTAACTTGTCAGCAAATAGAAATACATGACAGTCAATATGCGCTCTGCCTATGAATCAACACGATTTCATTCTTATTCGGAGCCCTATTATGTTACGCAAAACTGCCGTCGCGGTTTCAGCCGCCTTATTCACGCTATCTTTAGCCGCCTGCAATAGCAGCAGCGATACCACCGCGAGTAATCCGGCTCCCGTACCGGGTTCAACCGTTGGTGTCACATCTAGCGCCGATAACTTAAAAACACTCACCCCAATCAAGCACGTCGTGGTGATTTACAACGAGAACGTCTCGTTTGATCACTATTTTGGCACCTACCCAAAGGCTTCAAATCCTAAAGCTGAACCCGCATTTACCGCAGCCCCCGGCACGCCTGCCGTCAATAACTTGGTTACCCCAAATCCCGCGCCTGCAAATGATTTGCAAACAGATAACGGCAACTATACCAACACCAAAAATGGCAAAGATGCGGCCAATCCCTATCGATTAGATCGCAGCCAAGCGGCCACCGCCGACCAAAACCACGCCTACACGGCAGAGCAAATGGCCTACGATAACGGCCTCGCTGACCTATTCCCACTCTATACAGGCAAAGGCACGGCAGGTGGCGCAGACGAGTTTGGTACCAAAGGCCAAGTAATGGGCTATTTTGATGGCAATACCGTCACCGCGTTATGGAACTACGCGCAAAATTACGCCATGAGCGATGCCGCCTTTACCGACACCTATGGTCCCTCAACCCCCGGCGCGCTTGAAGTGGTGGCGGGGCAAACCAATGGGATGCAAATCATCCAAACCAGCAAAAAGCCCTTCACCACGGCGGCCTACTCCTATTATATTAACGATGGCGTAGGCGGCTTCACCATGATTAACGATGTGGACCCAGACGGTGACGTGTGCTCAAGCAAGACCGATCAAGTCATGATGACCGGCAAAAATATCGGCGATTTACTTAATGCTGCCAACATCACCTGGGGCGGGTTTATGGGGGGCTTTAACCTGCAAACGGTTAACAGCAATGGCACTACCGGTTGCAAACGCAGCACGGTATCGAATGTGATTGGCGGTGCGGCAATGGGGGATTACATTCAGCATCACAATTGGTTTCAATATTACGCCTCAACCGCCAACCCCACCCATGCGCGCCCAAGCTCGGTGGCGGCAATTGGTTATTCTTATCAAGCCGATGGCAAAACGGCAGACCCCGCCAATCATGAATACGGCGCAGAAGATTTTATCGCGGCGGTTAAAGCCGGTAATTATCCGGCGGTATCTTATGTTAAAGCACCCGCCTTCCAAGATGGCCACGCGGGTTATTCTGATCCCTTAGATGAGCAAGCTTTTACCAGTAAAATCATTAACTTTCTGATGCAGCAGCCCGATTGGAAAAACACGGCCGTTATCGTGAGCTGGGATGATTCCGATGGCTGGTACGATCACGCTTTTGCCAACCCCACCAACCCCTCGTTTGATGCCCAAGCCGATCAGCTAAATAGCGCGGGCAATTGCGGCACCGGCACCCCGCTCAATGGGGTTAATGGCAAGCCGGTCAATGGCCGTTGTGGCCCTGGCACGCGCATCCCCTTCTTGGTGATTTCGCCTTATGCCAAAGCCAATTTTGTAAGCCATACGGCTATTTCTCAGGCCTCCGTCGTTAAGTTTATTGAAGACAACTGGCTGAGTAGCACCCGTTTAGGCGGCGGTTCATTTGATGCCACCGCCGGATCAATTATGGACATGTTTAACTTTAGCAATGGCGGCAACACCCCACCGGTGTTTATTGATTCCAGCACCGGCGCGGTCATTCAAAACGCGCCCACCATAACCGCAGCCAGCTTTAAAAATTAAGCCACGCACCCGCTCTTTTTAAGCGTGAATAAACCCAAAGCACGGGCTTTGGGTTTTGTTTTTAGTGAGAACATTCCATGAAAAAAACAGCAGGTATCGCGCCAAGTATTGCGCCAAGTATCGCGCCAAGTATCGCGATAGGCATGGTCATTATATTCAGCGCACTGGCCACCGCATTGGGCGGCTATGCACTGATTACCTCGCCTATCCCGATACAAACATGGCTTAAGCAGCCAATAAATAGCTTTGAATTAGCTCAGGGGAACAACCCAAACCCAACTCAGCTTATAGAGCCTGCCCACGCCCCACTTTCGGCGGTAGCGCAACTGGGCAAGAATTTATTTTACGATCCCTCGCTTTCAGGCTCAGGCAAACAATCTTGCGCCAGCTGTCATGACCCCCACAATGCCTACGGCCCACCTGTCGGCAGCGGGCCTGTGATGCTGGGCGGCCCCACGGGGCATAGCTCGGGCGTGCGCGCCGTTCCCTCCCTGCGCTATTTGTACCGTCAACCCCCGTTTACCATAGCCCCCGACCCCATGGGCGATAACGATACGGTCGTCAGCCTAAGCCAACAAATCGCCCAAGCCGATCACACCCCACGCGCCCAAAAAAGCGTGCGCAACACAGCAGCCTCAGCCACCAATCTCGTGCCCCAAGGGGGGCTATTTCTTGATGGCCGCGTCAATACCCTGCAAGAGCAAGCCGATGGCCCCTTATTTAACCCCATAGAAATGGATGCCGGCAGCCCGGCACGCATCGCAAAAATTTTAGAAGCCGGCCCACAGGCTCCGCTTTTGCGCCAACTATTTGGGCAATCGGTGTTCGATAACCCAAACCACACCGTATCTGAGGCCCTGTTTGCGATTGCCCGCTACCAAATTGAAGACCCAAGCTTTCACCCCTTCAGCAGCAAATATGATGCGTGGCTGGCCGGTAAAGCGCGCTTCACACCCACGGAACTGCGCGGCTATTTGCTTTTTAACAACCCCGACAAAGGCAATTGTGCCGCGTGTCATTTATCGCAGCCCACAGCCAATCACCGCCCGCCGCTCTTTACCGATACGCAGTTTGAAGCGCTCGGCGTACCCCGAAACCCCCATATTCCGGCCAATCAAGACCCCAATTATTATGATTTAGGGCTTTGCGGCCCCTACCGCAGCGATTTACGCGATCAAACCCAATATTGCGGCCTATTTATCACCCCCAGCCTTCGCAACGCGGCAACCCGGCAGGCTTTTTTTCATAATGGCGTGTTTCATAACCTAAAAGACGTGATGGATTGGTATGTCAATCGCGATCTAAACCCTGAGCGGTTTTACCCCAAAGATGCCAACGGAAAAGTCATTAAATACAATGATCTGCCCGAAAAATATCGCAAAAATGTCGATACGTTTGATGCCCCGTTTAATCGGCACCCCGGGGATGCGCCCGCACTTAGCCCGCGTGAGCAAGCCGATGTCATCGCATTTATTCAAACGCTCACCGATGCCGATGCCGCCAACCAACCCGATTGATGCAACCCACAAAACACCGATTCTTTTCGCCAAATCGCGCACAAACACTTGCGTGCCGGGGCATCAAAGCCTAGGATTACACCAGTCTTCTCGGACGTGCGTCAGGTTGCTCTCAATCCCTTGAGCCTTAATCTGCGACTATGGGGGGTGCATCAAATGAGTCGTGTGCAGGTCCGCCTCGTCGGAAAGCCTTAAACCCATTGCGCGCCGCCCAGCTTGAACCCTCGGTTCAAGGTCGAAGAGCCGCCAACGGCGTTTTGGAAGACGCTTCAAACGAATCATCCCCCATGAACAAAACCCCCAGCAAAACCCAACTGCGCCGGCAACTTCGGCAAGCCAGAAATGCGATTGCAGGCTTTAATCGCCATCAGCAACAACAACGCATATCAAAAGCCCTTGAATCAATTCCCGCGCTGCGCCAAGCCCTGCGTATCGGTGCGTATATGCCATTTGATGGCGAGCCTGACCTGCACCCTTATCTTAGGCGCCATCAACGCAAAATTTGGCTCCCCCTTATTCGCCGCGATTTACACCTCGATTTTCGCCCCAGCTTTGCCTTAAGCCCGAGCAAGCAACGCCCTGCTTTTGCGTATCGCAATCGGTTTGGCATTTGGGAATCATTGCATCAGCCCACCCGCCGCGCGGCACATTTAGATGCGATGTTCATCCCCTTAGTGGGGTTTGATCGAATGGGCAATCGCCTTGGCATGGGCGCAGGGTTTTATGATCGCAGCCTTGCAGGCTTACGCCGCCCAAAACCGATGCTTATCGGCATTGCCTTTAGCAGCCAAGAAGTAAATCATTTGCCCGCCGATCCTTGGGACATCCCCTTGGATTACATCGTCACCAATCGCGAAATTATTAAAACCCTGCGTTAAATTGACGCGTAAATACAAGGAACAACGCCATGAATTACTGGCTTATGAAATGTGAACCCGAACAATTTTCGATTGATGATTTAGCCCGGCAAAAGGTTGAAGGCTGGTATGGCATTCGCAATTATCAGGCGCGCAACATGATGCGCGATGCGATGCGGGTGGGCGATCGGGTATTTTTTTATCATTCCAATGTCAAAGTGCCGGGCATCGTGGGGCTGATGACCGTATGCAGCGCCCCCTACCCCGATCCCACCCAATTTGTGCCTGAACACAAATATTTTGATGCGAAATCCACCCCCGAGTCACCGCGCTGGGTGCAAGTGGATGTGTGTTACGAGCGGCACCTAAACCGCATTATTACCTTAGAAGAGCTTAAAGCCGATACCAGCCTAACGGAGCTTCCCTTGGTACGCCGAGGCAATCGGCTATCTATCATGCCCATCAGTGCCGCCGGCTGGGCGGGTATCCTCGCGCGGGAAGCACTCACGCCTTAATCCGTTCAGGCACGCCGGTTATCCCCAACCACCCGCGTTATTTTTACCGCGTTAAATAGCACAGCCACCCAAGTGTGCCGAGCGATCACGCAAAACGCGCCAAAAAATATAAATCAATAAAAACAACACGTTGAATTATTAAAAATAAGCACAATCTCAAGCTGTGGTTTTTTTAGCCACCCCGTTAAGTGATTGATCTCACACCGACCCTAAGTGATTGCCTTAAAGCACCCACAGGATTATCCACAGATTTTGTGGATAATTGAGCCCGCCTTGCAGCGGCCACCCTAAGCCTTTGATCACTCAAATACTTGAAAAAGCCCAGCGGCACGCATAACCGCCAAAAGAATACAGCCCCCAAGTTATCCACAATGCGGGTGGAACAACCTAGCGCCTTATCACGATGCCACAAGGCAGACAAGCACGGCGGGCAACAGTTTTAATCTTTTTTTAAAAACCTATTTTTAACATAAGGTTAAAAAATGGCCGCCCCTTAATTCAGATGCATGATGCTTTTTTAAGCATCGGCATCAAGCCCTTGATTTTGCAAGTGCGCGCCGCCTTGAACGCAATTAATCCCCGAAGTTATCCCCAGTTTTTGTGGGTAACGGTTCAGGCAAGAAAAAGGTCATATACGGGGTTATCGCTCTCATCCCAAAAGGGGTACGCGAGTTGCTTTAAATAAGAATTAAAAGCCACGCGATCGGCTTTAGGCACCTGCACCCCCACCAGCACCCGGCCATAATCGGCGCCATGATTACGATAATGAAACAGGCTGATATTCCAACGGGCACCCAAATGGGTTAAAAATTTAAGCAAAGCGCCCGGGCGCTCAGGGAATTCAAACCGATATAACCGCTCATCGGCCAGCAGCCGCGCGTGGCCGCCCACCATATGCCGCGCGTGCAATTTGGCCATTTCGTTATCGGTTAAATCGATCACCGGAAACTTGGCATGGCTTAAATGGTTAAATATCGCAGCGCGATCGCTCGGCGCATCTAAACGAATCCCGACAAAAATGTGGGCGCGGGTTTGATCGGCATAACGGTAATTAAATTCCGTAATTTGTCGCCGCCCTAAAAGCTCGCAAAAGGCACAAAAACTCCCCGGGCGCTCGGGGATGGTTACAGCAAACAACGCCTCGCGCTGCTCCCCAATATCGGCGCGTTCGGCCACAAACCGCAGCCGATCAAAATTCATATTGGCGCCCGAGGCAATCGCAATTAGGGTTTTATCTTTCAAATTATGCTGTTTAACGTATTTCTTAAGCCCCGCCAGCGCCAAAGCACCCGCCGCCTCATTAATGCTGCGGGTATCATCGAACATATCTTTAATGGCCGCTGTCATCGCATCCGTATCAACCGTAATCACCTCATCCACCGCCAATTGCGCCACGGCAAACGGATACGCACCGGCCTGTTTTACCGCCACGCCATCGGCAAATAGCCCGACGTGATCCAGCACCACGCGCGCACCGGCCGCCAGTGCCGCTGCCATGCAGGCCGCATCATCGGGCTCTACGCCAATAATTTTAATCTCAGGGCGCAGCGATTTAACATAAGCAGCCACGCCCGCAATTAACCCGCCCCCACCAACGGGAACAAAAATCGCATCAATGGGATCGGGGTGGTGCCGTAAAATTTCAGCGCCAATGGTGCCTTGGCCCGCAATAATATCGGGGTGATCGTAGGGGGGGATAAATACCCAGCCTTCACGCGCAACTAAGGCTTGGGCATGATTGAACGCTTCATCAAACGTATCGCCGTGCAAAATCGCGCGCGCGCCCCGCCGCCTTACCGCATCCACTTTAATCGCAGGCGTGGTAACCGGCATCACAATCACTGCGGTCACCCCTAGGCGCTCGGCCGCCAAAGCCACGCCTTGGGCATGATTACCCGCCGAGGCCGTGATAACCCCCTGGCCGAGCGCGCCCTCTGTCATCAGCCGATGCATCATGTTGTAGGCACCGCGCAATTTAAAAGAAAATACGGGCTGGGTATCTTCCCGTTTAAGCAGCACACGATTGCCCAAACGCTCCGATAACAACACGGCCGGCGTGAGCGGCGAATCAATGGCCACGTCGTACACGCGGGCGGTTAAAATCCGGTGCAGGTAATCCTGTAATAATGCGGACAAAGCCAGCTCCTAATTAAGAGTTCAAACAAGGCATAAAAAAGGCACACACAGGGATGCACGAAAATAACTATCATGCCAGAATGTTACGTTATTCGGCACGCGTGTTACCACGCGGCTTAACGCAACACCTAGCCACTCAGGAAATACCCGCATGACCCCACAAGATCAACTCAAACAACAAGCCGCCATCAAAGCCCTCGAATATGTAGAAACCGGCAGTATTGTGGGCGTGGGCACCGGCTCTACCGTCAATTTCTTTATTGATGCGCTGGCCACCATCAAGCACAAAATTGAAGGCGCCGTTTCAAGCTCTGAAGCCAGCACCAAGCGCCTGCGCGCCCACGGCATTGATGTGCTGGATTTAAACGGCGTAAGCAATCTGCCCGTGTATGTGGATGGCGCCGATGAAACCAACCAGCATTTGCAGCTCATTAAAGGCGGCGGCGGCGCGCTTACCCGTGAAAAAATTATTGCCCACTTAGCAAAAACCTTTGTGTGCGTGGTCGATGAAACCAAGCTCGTGCCGCGTTTGGGTACATTCCCCTTACCCATTGAGGTAATCCCCATGGCGCGCAGCATGATCGCCCGCGAAATTGTTAAACGCGGCGGCCAGCCGGTGTATCGCGATGGTTATGTGACCGATAACGGCAATCAAATTCTGGATATTCACAACATGGATATTATGGAACCGGCCAAATTAGAGGACGAGCTCAACAACATTCCCGGCATTGTCACCGTGGGTTTATTTGCCTTGCGCCCGGCCGATATTTTAATTTTGGCCACCGCCAATGGCGTTAAAACGTTAAAAATATAGTGTTAACGAACGCATTAAACCACCCCCATAGCCACTATGGGGTTATTGGCAACCCGATTGGCCACAGCCGCTCGCCGTTAATTCATCAGGCGTTTGCCGCGCAAACCGGCCTATCATTAATCTACACAGCCATTTTGGCGCCCCTAGACGGGTTTGAGGCCACCGTAGCCGCCTTTCGGCAAGAAGGCGGGCGCGGCCTGAATGTGACCGTGCCCTTCAAGGCGCAAGCCTTTGCCCTCTGCCACACGCTCAGTGAACGGGCGGCGCGGGCGGGCGCGGTGAACACCCTGATTTTTCCACCTAATCCCCAAGGTGATGATATCCAGGGTGAAATCCAAGGCGATAACACCGATGGGGTCGGTTTGCTGCAAGATTTTGCGTTTCAGGGCATAAAACTCTTGGGGAAAAAAGTTTTGCTCCTTGGGGCCGGTGGGGCGAGTCGAGGGGTTTTAGCGCCGCTCTTGGCCGAACAGCCTGCCCAATTACGCATCGCTAATCGGCGCGAAAAAACTGCCCAAGCGCTGATCGCTGATTTTGCCGATTTAGCCGATAAAACCGCATTCACCGCCTGCGCGCTTGATACCATCCCCGCCGAACCCTTTGATGTGATTATTAATGCCACCTCAGCGGGTTTGAGTGATACCGAACTCCCCCTGCCCGAGGCGCTGATTCACGCCGATACCGTGGTGTATGACATGGCCTATGGCCACGAGCCCACCGTGTTTATGCGCTGGGGCCAAGCGCGGGGCGCGCAGGCGTTTGATGGTTTAGGCATGTTGGTTGAGCAAGCCGCGCAGAGTTTTTATCTGTGGCACGGGATTTGCCCCGATACCCGCCCCGTGCGGGATTTATTGCGTGCGACTTAAATCATGCCCGTTCATCATGCCCGCGCATCATCTCCGGGCATTAGGCGAATGTCGCCCCTGCCCCAAGGGCGTTATCAATGCTAATCTGTGCACACTCAGGAGACAGAGGATGTCCACCGCATGAATCAAATCCATAAAAACGCGGTTTTTTCTCGCTATATTTGGCTGATTTTCCTGCTTTATGGCATTTTGGCTGCGGCATTTGTGGTTTATGTGGGCGCCGAAAAATCCATCGATCAGGCAAATGAACACCGCTTACTATCAGTGCAGTTGGCCGAACAGCTTGAACAATCCTCCGATAATTTAACCCGTATGGCACGGGCATACACCAGTACGGGCAAGCCGATATTCAAACAAAATTATGAAGAAATTTTAGACACACGGGAGGGCAAAGCCGCCCCTTTTGCTGATTCCGATCAAGACTACGGGGATCTATGGCTTAAAGATGGCACCGCACAACGCCCCTCAACACAGCCCAAAAGCCTTGCTGGCGAACAAAAAAAAGCCCTGCTCGATCAAATGCGGGCAGCGCACTACACCGCGCAAGAGCTCGCCCTTTTAACCCAATCCAAGCAAGCATCCGATGCGCTCACCCAGCTTGAACATCGCGCCATGGCGATGGTTGAGCAAAGCCCAGCCACCGATGCCGCCGCCCATCTTGCCGCCATTGAGTTACTTCAAAGCCCTGCGTATTACCAAGCCAAAGCCAAAATCATGGCGCCAATTCATGAAGCAACCGAATTGGTATTAGCCCGCACCACACAGCGCGTACAGGCAGCCACGCAAACGGCGCTGCAATTGCGCTGGCTGTTTATTATTCTTGGGGTGGTGTTGGTTGCACTTTGGCTGCGCGCTTATCAAATTTTAGAGCGCATCTTGGGCGATAAATTAGATGTTATTTATCAAACAATTAGCAAAATTGGTGCGGGCGATTTTAGCACCCGCATCACCATAAAAAAATCCCAACACAACAGCGTGCTCGATTGGCTGAGCCGCACCCAAGATTGCCTCGCTGCACTCAATGAAACCCGCGCCCTGCAAACCGCGAAAATTCAGCGTATGACCCGACTCTATGCCGCATTAAGCCAATGCAACCAAGCGATTGTGCGCTGCACCAATCAAGACGAGCTCTTCGCGCAAATTTGCCTTGATGCCGTGCGTTTTGGCGGCATGAAGATGGCGTGGATCGGCCGGATAGACCCCGAATCAGGGCAAGTCAAACCGCTTGCCTGCCATGGGGATAGCTTAGATTATGTCGAGGGTATCGAGGTATCCATCGACCCGAACAAACCCAGCGGCAATGGGCCGATGAGCCCGCGCAAAACCTGCTGACCGAAATGGCGATGGACATCAGCTTTGCGCTCGATAACTTTGCCCACGAAGCGACACGCCAAAAAAACGAGCAAGCGCGTGAAGCCGCGCTCAACCGGCTAGAAAAAGTCACGAGCCACGTGCCCGGCCTTGTCTACGAGTTCAGGCTAAATCCCGATGGCAGCTCGTGCTTCCCGTTTGCCAGCCAAGGGGCGACACGGATTTATCATGTCAACCCCAGAGACATCGAGCACGATGCCAGCGCCGTCTATCAACGCATCCACCCCGATGATTTAGCGGGGGTGACCGCCTCAATTCAAAAATCGGCCACCGCGTTAAGCCCTTGGCGGCATGAATACCGCGTGCTCAATCCCTGGGGCAAGCCCTACCCGAGCGCGAGCCCAATGGCGCCACCCTTTGGACGGGGTTTATTACCGATATTTCTCAACAAAAAGAAACCGAAGCCCGAATCGCGCATTTAGCTCATTTTGATGCCTTAACCGGGTTACCCAATCGCGTGTTGCTGCTAGAGCATTTTGACTACGCACTCATGAGTGCCGAGCGCGACAGAACCCAGTTGTGCTTAATGTTTATTGATCTTGACCACTTTAAAAACATTAATGATGTGCTGGGGCATAGCACCGGCGATGAGCTGTTAATTGGCGTGGCCAACCGGTTTTTAACCCTGCTGCGGCCGCAAGATACGCTCTCTCGGCAAGGGGGCGATGAGTTCGCCTTGCTCGTGCCCAATTGTGAGGCAGATTCTGCCACTCGGCTGGCCAACCGATTAATCCAAGCATTTAATTTGCCCTTTGAAATTGCCAATCAAGAGCTCACCATCACGCTTTCCATCGGCATTAGCGTACACCCCGAGGATGGTCGAGATTTTGATAGCCTATCCAAACAAGCCGATATTGCGCTGTATCGCGCTAAAGAAGCTGGGCGCAATGGCTATCGATTTTTTACAAGTGAAATGCAAACGCACTCAAACCGCGTGATGCAAATCGATTCAGCCCTGCGCAAAGCACTGGCAAATGAGCAATTGCAGTTGGTTTATCAGCCACAAATTGATCTCAAAACCCAAAAAATTGTGGGCGCGGAGGCTTTGCTGCGCTGGTATCACCCTGAATTAGGCCAAGTTTCACCGGCTGAATTTATCCCCATTGCTGAAGAAAACGGGCTGATTCTAACTTTGGGCGACTGGGTGTTGCGCACCGCACTCACCACGGCCAAACCTTGGCTCGCAATAGCTGATGCGGACTTTTTAATTGCCGTAAATCTCTCTGCCCTGCAATTTCGGCAAGCGGGTTTGGCTGATTGTGTGCTGGCCACGCTAAAAGATCGGGATTTTCCGCCACAAAATCTTGAGCTGGAGCTTACCGAGCGCTCCACCATGGAAAATCCTGAATCGGCCATTGCCATGATTAACACCTTAAATCAATTTGGCATTAAGTTTTCTATTGATGATTTTGGTACGGGTTATTCATCATTAAGTTACTTAAAGCGATTTAAGCTTTATAAACTTAAAATAGATCAATCTTTTGTCCGCGATATGACCGAAGACCCAGAAGACCACGCCATTGTGCGCACCATTATCACCATGGCACAAAGTTTAGGGCTTATTACCATTGCCGAAGGCGTTGAAACCAAGGCGCAGTGCGATCTTCTCTTTGAGCTGGGGTGCAATGAATCCCAAGGCTATTTTACGGGCAAACCCATGCCCGCCGAAGAATTTACCCAATTACTTAAATTGCAGAACCCTTAGGCGAATTTATTTTTCTATTCATTTAAGCAATTAAAACCCCCTTAAATAAAGGGGGTTTTATATGATTGATAACAAGCAAGTTAAATTCATGGCAAGCGCCCGTCGGGCAATGCCAATTAAAACGCTTAACTCATTTTAACAAATGAAGTGCACCAGCCCTTCGCCGCCACATCTTTGCCTGGGAATACGGCACAAGGCCCCCACGCTGCTTTGCGATCACCTTGATACAGCGCGCAGCCATCGCAAGCACTGCCTGCTTGGAACGCCGTATTTTTCGTCGTAGCCGCATCTTCGACATAAGAAAGCGCCACCGCTGTCGGATCAGTCGGGGATAAATGCGGCAAATCGGCAGCATTTGCCATGCGAGCCAAACCTAAGCTCGCCAAGGGGATAAGCGCTGCTGAAACCGCCACCGTGCTTAAAAAATGTCGGCGGGCGGGTTGCATGGTCTCAGTGGCGGGGGTTTGAATGTTTTTAGTCATGGTAGGCCTCTTTTGCCTGTTGAACGGATCCCGATAATAGTTTGCCTTGCTTATTTTTTCCACCTAAATTAGTTAATGCAAATTTAAGACTTTAATTGAAGCTGGGTCGAGGTTACGAGATCGTAATTCATCGCCAAGCAAATTAATGGCACATTAAATGATATGAACGACTCAAACCACCCCGTTGATCCACCGCTGCACCTGCGCACCCCGAGATTTAACCAAGCTATGTACCTAGTTAGGTGCACTCTGCTCGCTTGGCTTGCTTTTAGTGGCACTACCGGCGCAATGGCCGCAACAGAGCCCGCGTTAACACCAGATGCCACCGCCTTGCAGGGGTGCATAACGACTCAAATGACCCCGCAGCAAACATCTATCGTAGGATTTGGGCACATCGAAGCCAGCATACCGGGGGTGTTACGCGCTAATGAGCCGGGGCAAATCGCCTATTTATCGTTAACCCTAGGCCAAGTGGTGCCCGCAGGCATGGTGGTAGGGCAATTAGCGGGATCTAATTTTAAAGCACTTTGGCAACAGCAAAAAGCCGAGGTTGTGCAAGCCATGGCCAATGAAAAAACGGCGATGCAGTTAGTACGCATAGCGCAAAAAACGCTGAAAGATCAGATAAGTACCCAGCAAACCTTAGTTTTGGCCGAACAAAATTTAGCGCAGGCACAAGCACAATTACGCATCAAAAAGGCGCAACAACGCGCGCTTGAACAAGGGGCGATACTGCGCGCACCCACCGGCGGGATTGTGACGCGTATCGAACAAAGCACGGGCAGCTTTGTGCAAACCGGTATGGCTATCGCGCAGATAACGCCCACCAGCCAAGGGCTGCTGCGGGCGCAGTTTTTCCCAACGCAATCGGCGCCTCTGGCGCTAAGCCAAATCAAACCCGGGTTGCGCGGATTTTTTACCCCCCTTGATTCGCTTCATAAAGTGGCGGTTCGCGTGGTTAGCATCCTGCCAAAAGATGCGCGCAATGGCGCGTTACCGGTCATTTTAGAACCCTTGGCATTACCGCCCCCAGCCAGCAACCGCTGGCAATTAGGGCAAACAGGCCAAGTGTACTTGGTGGGCGCCCCATTTTCTGCGGTCTTGGTGCCCACCCGCGCGCTAATACTCGACCAAGGCCAATGGTGGGTATTGGTTAAAAAACCCGCAGGCTGGGCGCGCCAAATCGTGCGCATTGGGGCAAGCACCGGCGAAAACACGGTGGTGACATCAGGGCTTAAAGCGGGCACCGTGGTGTTAGTTGAGCAAACTTATCTCGAATTTCACCGCAATTTTGCCACGCGTTATCAGCAACCCGATTAAGCATGGCCACACCAAATTCAAGCCCCGTAGCCGATTTACCCCCCACACCGGCTTGGCAACGCCTGTTGCGTCGCCCGGTGGTATGGGCCTTAGTGTATGGGGCATTAATTAGTTACAGCCTGTATGCCTTTATTAAAATTCCGGTTGAGGTGTTGCCCCAGTTTAATTTCCCTCAGATAAGCGTGATAACCCATCTACCTGGCACCAATACAGCCGCACTGGAAAACCTGATAACCCGGCCCATTGAAAACGAGTTGCTGACCCTAACCCAAGTTTTAAGCGTGCGTTCAACCGTGGGCAACGGCGTAGTACAAACCCATATCCGCTTTGCCCAAAACAGCAATCCCACGCTCGATTTACAGATGGTAAATGGGGCCATTGATCGAGCACGCAGCCAATTGCCGCCCCAAGCGCACCCTTTGGCAGAAATTATGGGCAATGCCATTAATGAGGTGGCCGATTACAGCCTCATTTTGCCCCGAAGCGCCGCACCCGATGAGGTGCAGCGTCAAATTGAAAGCAACCTTGTGCCCACCCTGCGCGCCGTGGCGGGCGTACAGCGTGTTTTGGTTTATGGCGGGGGCGAACCTGCCCTGTGGGTGCAACCCAATTTGCTGGCTTTGCAAGCGCATCAGGTCGCAATCACGGCGATTACCCAAGCATTGACACAAAATGTTTTGCTAAAACCGTTAGGTTACCTCTCAATGGGGCATCAGGATGTATTAATTGAAGCCCGCGCCCAGCCCGATCACACGGCGGCTCTGCAACAAATAACCATTCCCACCGCACAAGGACCCATTCCACTGGGCGCATTAGCCCGGATTATTCGCGCGCCCTTGCCCACCCACAGCGCGGTGGCGCTCGATAATCACGCCACGCTGGCCCTCACCGTATTCAAACAACCCGGCGCCTCTACCCTACCGGTTACCCGCGCCGTACAAGCCGCGCTTGATTCAAGCATCAGCCAATTACCAGCGGGCGCGCACTGGCTGCGCGTGTACGATCAAGGCCATTTAGTGCAAATTATTGGGGATGATTTAACCCGCAACCTGTTACTGGGTGCCGCCTTAGCCGTGTTCGTTTTATTTTGGTTACTGGGCGGTGGGCGCGGGGTATGGCTGCTGGGGGTGAGCATCCCGCTCTCGCTGTTGCTGGGCATTGCTGGGCTTTATGCCACAGGCCAAAGCCTCAATTTACTCACCCTAGGCGCGCTGACTGTCGCGGTGGGCTTGCTTGCTGATGATGCCATTATTGTGCTGGAAAGCATTACCTATCGCTGGGAGCAAGGCGATGCACGCTGGGCGGGCATTTGGCGCGGTCTGCGAGATATCGCCAGCCCCGATGTCAGCGGCACACTCGCCACTGTAGCCGTGTTTTTACCGCTCCTACTCGTGGGCGGCTTAGCGGGGCTATTTTTTCTGCCCTTCGCCTTAGCGATGACCTTTGCACTATTGGCCTCGCTTTTTATCTCACTCACCTTAATTCCCTTAGGCTTAGGCCTGCTAAAAGCCGATCGATACCTGCGCTATAAACCAGATTCCCGCTCGAAAAAAAGCGCAAGCGTAGGGGTAATCGCTGGGCTGTATCGCGCTAATCTCAAGCTTTTTCACTTGGCGCTCCGCTTTCCCCGCCGGAGTTTAGCGGCAAGTATTAGCTTACTTATCATAAGCTTAATTAGCATGGCATGGGTGACAGTCAACTTTTTGCCTCTGCCCAATGAGGGCGTCATGCTGGAAAGCTTTACCCTGCCGCCCGGCACTGCGCTCACCCAAACCCAAGCCACTGTAGATAAAATCACTCAGCGCCTAGCCCAAGACCCCAGCGTAGCGCATGTATTTGCCCGCATCGGTTCAGCAGCCAGCACAGCCTATACGGAGCCTGCCTATGCGGGTGAAATTCAAATCGTGCTGAACAAAAAAACGCAAACCAATGATTTAAATTCCATTGGCGCACGGCTTAGCGCATTAAGCGCCCTGCCCGGTGTACAAACCAGCATCGACACCCCCACCATTGAACGGGTCGGCGAGAGCTTATCGGGCTTACCACAACCCTTTGTTATTCAAGTATTTGGGCCACATATTAGCGTGCTGCATCAACTCGCCCACACCATCACCGAGCGCTTACGCCAAGACGTGCCGAGCTTGAGTGATGTGTTTAACAACGATGGCTATCCGATCAATCAGCTCGTTATTTCACCCAAACCCACCGCGATGGCGCTCTACGGGCTCACGCCCAGTGCACTGGTTGCCCAGCTTACGCCTTTAATAGCCGGACAAGTTTTGGCGACAATCCCGCAGGGCAACTGGCCACTGTCGCTGTATATCCGCCTTGCCGATGCCCCCGCGCAAAGCCCCGCAGCACTGGCCGCCTTACCCATAAAAACCCTTGGCTCAAACGGCCAAATAGTCACGTTAGGGCAAGTGGCTCATATTGAGCTTACCCAAACCCCCAATCAAATTCGCCATATTAATGGCGCGCGGGCGCTGGATATTCTGGCCACGCCAACCAGCCTTAATGCCATGTCAGCCATCAACACAACGCTCAAAACAATCCCCCTACCCCCAGGCTATCGGGTGGCCGTAGGCGGCCTGTATCCCGAGCTGATCCACACCGGTATGGCGCTCGGCCTAGCCGCCCTGCTCGCGTTCGGGCTAATGCTCGGCATTTTGCTATTACAGTTTGATGATTGGCTGGCCCCCGCATTATTGCTGCTGCAAATCCCCTTGGCCTTTACCGGCGGCGCACTGGCATTGAGTTTAAGCGGCGTTGGCCTGAACATCACCGGGTTAATTGCCTTCATCACCTTAATTGGGCTTAGCCTCAATCACGGCATTGTGCTCTTGTATCGCATCCGCCATAACGAGCAAACCTTAAATTTGCAACACGCCGTAGAAGAGGCCATCGCCATTCGGTTTCGCCCGATCTTACTCACCGTGCTCACCGCCACCTTAGGCATGCTGCCCACCGCTTATGGTTGGGGCCAAGGCGCCGCACCCGAGCAAGGCCTAGCGATTGTGATTTTAGGTGGCATTTTTTGGAGCGCGCTGCTGTCAACAAATCTTATCCCTGCGCTGTACCTTTATTATCGCCAGCGCAAAGCCTAAAATTAAACGCATGAACCTTGATCTATTTTCAGCCGAACCCGCCCCGATCGCGCCAGCCCAAACCCATTGGCTGAGCGAATCAGCCGTTCTATTTCGGGCAAAAGCCAGCCTTGAGGCACCCCTCGTGCTCAACGAAATTCAAACCGTGCTCGAACATTCCCCCTTGCGCCAAATGCCCACGCGAAGCGGCAAACTCATTGCCGTCTCCATGAGCAACTGCGGTGAATTAGGCTGGGTGAGTGATGCGCGCGGCTATCGCTACGAAGCGTATGATCCCCTCACCCAACAGCCATGGCCCTGCCTGCCCGCACTTATACATAAGCTCGCCGCGCAGGCCGTGCAACAGGCAGGATTCGCCCCCCTGCGCGCAGAAGCCTGCCTAATTAACCGCTATACCCTCGGTGTGGGCATGGGTTTACATCAAGATCGCGATGAACAAGATTTCACCGCCCCCATCGTGTCCTTATCGTTTGGGCTGCCCGCCACCTTTTTATGGGGCGGGCAAAACCGGCGCGACAAAACTCAAGCCATCAGCCTAAATCATGGGGATATTCTCGTTTGGGGCGGCGCCGACCGCCTGCGATACCACGGCATTCGCCCCCTAAAACAGGGCACACCGCCCCCGATCAGGCACCCGTTAATCAACCAAGCTAGAATCAATTGCACCTTGCGCCAAGCCCGATAACATAGCGCACGCACAAGCAAACACGCCAGCCCGCGCACTGCTAGAATAGCGACCAATTTATAGAACGACAGGCCAACTACCGTGCGCTTTCCCAAACTCCCCAAAGGCGAATTTCCCGCCACCATCGAATCACTGACCCAAGAAGGACGCGGGGTGACCCACATCAACGGCAAAACCACCTTCATCAGCCGCGCCTTGCCGGGTGAAGTCATCAAATTTGTCTACACCAACCGCAAAAAACACTTCGATGAGGGCGACGCAACCATCATCGAACAGCCCTCGCCCGACCGTATAAGCCCCGCCTGCCCCCATTTCGAGCAATGCGGCGCCTGCTCTATGCAGCACTTAAGTGCCGAAAAACAAATCGAAGTCAAACAACAAGCCCTGTTCGACCAGGTACAACGCATCGGCAAAACCCAAGCCCAACAGCAACTCCCCCCGCTCACAGGGCCCATCTGGGGCTATCGGCGGCGCGCTCGGCTCGGCGTTAAATACGTCATCAAAAAAGATCGCGTGCTGGTCGGATTTCGCGAACGGCGCAGCCATTTTCTCGCCGATATAAGCCACTGCCCCGTCCTCGACCCCCGCGTGGGCGAACACCTCACCGACATCGCCAACGCCATCGGCACACTCGATGCCCGCGCCACCGTGGCACAAATCGAAGTATCGTGTAGCGATGACCGCACAGCCCTCGTGTTTCGCCACCTAGAACCCCTAAGTCCCCAAGATAAAACCCGCCTGCGTGATTTTGGCCAAGCGCAAGGCTTCGACATCTACCTACAACCCGGCGGCACCGATAGCGTGCATCCGCTCGATCCCACACGCGTAGGCGACCTACACGACCAACAACCCGCCTACCAAATCGCCATCGGCTTCAAACCGCTCGACTTCACCCAAGTTAACGCCGCCATCAACCGCGACATGGTTCAACTCGCCCTAAAATGGCTCGACATCCAGCAAGGCGACCACGCCCTAGACCTCTTCGCCGGCTTGGGCAACTTCACCCTACCCATGGCTCGCTTCGCCCAAACAGTCACCGCCATCGAGCTTGAACCCGCCATGGTGCAACGCGCCGAAGCCTCCGCCCGCACCAATGGCATCACCAACACCCACCACCAAGTGGGCAACCTCTTTGAACCCGACCCCACCCAAGCCTGGATGCAACAAAACTACGAACGCATCCTGCTCGACCCACCCCGTGCCGGCGCCGAGGCCCTAATCCCCCACATCGCCCGCATGCGCCCCAAACGTATTGTCTACATCTCCTGCCATCCCGGCACCCTCGCCCGCGATACCCATACCCTCGTCCACGCGCACGGCTACACCCTCATCGCCGCCGGCGTCATGGACATGTTCCCCCACACCGCCCACATCGAATCCATCGCCGTATTTGAACCCAAATAAGCCCAAACCCAACACAAAACCCGCAACGTTCATTGCTAAACCCCCCCACCATTGCTAGAATCCGCGCCTCTTCCCTGCTGGCCCCATCAAAAGGCTAGTAAAAAACTGGAGCGGTGTCCGAGTGGTTGAAGGAGCACGCCTGGAAAGCGTGTATACGGTAACCCCGTATCGAGGGTTCGAATCCCTCTCGCTCCGCCACAAAATCAAATAAGCCTATGTTTTTACATAGGTTTTTTTGTTGCTATATTTTATACCCAACTTAGAACCCATCATAGTTAAAGTGCTTGGGTGTTTCGGCTTGTTACAGATACCAGGCATTCATTCCCGCTTCCGCCGCCGTTGCTTATGGGGTTGGTTTTGCAAATCCGCCGATAGTGCGAACTTATATGGCATCCAGAAATTCCAGCATGGCAATAAAAAACCGCCATTGCTGGCGGCGGTTGGTTACTTCAC
>NCFS01000079.1 GCA_002281295.1 Halothiobacillus sp. 35-54-62
CTTGCGCAATAAGCGGTACATTGTCGATTCTGACGCGAGGTACATGCCTTGATCCGCCAAGCGGGGGACGATCTGGCTCGGCGGCAGGTCTTTGAATTCGCGGCGACCTGAGCGGTATTGATCGGCAATGTGGCGTACCTAATATTTTATGACTGGATGCTTACGCTTGTCAGGCTTTTAAGGTCGTTCGTTCTTTGAGGATTGTGCACAAAATATGGGGTCGATTGGCCTATGGTATGGATGGGTTTTGATAGTGTTATTGCTTGATTTTACAGTGTATTAGTGAGTTTTTGGGATCTTTGAATGCAGTATTCAGACTGTTTTTGGGTGAATTAGAAATTAATGTTCACCGTTTTGACTGAAAAAAAGTAAAATTAATTGCATGTTAATATTAATATTGTATACAATTCAGTTAAGTATTGGGTTTCAATAAATTCTGGATTGAGTACACTTTGTTGCAAGGGGGTAATGTGGAAAAGTCCAAAGGGTCGAAAAGTCAGGAAGGTATCGTTTATGAGCGTTTGTTTGACGTCATTATCGAGCAAAAGCTGCAGCCTGGAGCGAGGCTAACCGAAATATCGTTGGCCGATATTTTCTCGGTCAGTCGAACGGTTATTCGGCGCGCGCTATTGCGGCTTTCCTATGAAGGTGCGGTGGATATCAAGCCCAACATCGGCGCGATTGTGACGACGACTGAGCCGGCAGATGTCCCGCAATATTTTGAGGCAAGACGGATTGCTGAAGGTGCGCTGATTCGGATGGTGGCCGGCAAACTGACCACGTTTCAGGAAGAAACATTGAATGCGATGGTGCGCGAGGAGAACCGATATTTTTTGAGTGGGAATCGGGCTAGGGGGCTTAGAAAGTCCATCGATTTTCATTTTTACATTGCCGATATTGCCAACAATAAACCGTTGGCTGAAATGGGCAAAAAGATGATTGCTCGGACGTCGCTGATCGTGGCGCAGTACAACTTATCGGGTTCGGGCGGATGTGCTTGTGTTGATCACTCTGCCTTGGTTGATGTGATGGTGCATGGGCCGGGTGACAAAGCTGAACGGATGATGCATGAGCATTTGCAGCATATTGAGGACAATCTGTATTTTGGCAAACAGCCGATAGAAACGGATTTGTATCGAATACTTGAAGTTGGCCGTTCGTGATGTTCTGACTATTAACTGGCCAATGAGGGTGCGCGATGGGTTCTTGCACGCGCCAATAGCTGCGATTGATGCGGGGGTATTGCTTGGTGTTTGCCTCGTTCTAATTTACTCGTTCTATTTTAATTGGTTGGCAGTTGATCTAAAGCGGAGAACAGCGATTTTAACGCGGGTTCGGTGCCATCATTTTTTTTGTTTTTTGTGATTATTCCCTCGCAGAAAACCTGGGGTGAATGCCCTGCCGATCGGTAGCGTGACGCATATACCGAAGCCGAAGGGGCATTCATTGGGGTAGGGATCAAGCCATATTAAGAGCGGAGGTACGTCATGAGCCAGGGGAGCAATTTGGTTGCGAGCAAGGATTATCTGCGTGACCTGATTGGTTACGGGCGTACACCGCCGCAAGTGACCTGGCCGCAGAGTGCGAAAATTGCTGTTCAATTCGTGATTAATTACGAGGAGGGCGGCGAGAACTGCATTTTGGATGGCGACGCAGCTTCGGAAGCGTTTTTATCCGATGTGATTAATGTGGCACCTCGTGTGGGCTTGCGGCACAAGAGCGTGGAATCGTTGTATGAATATGGTTCGCGCGCGGGGTTTTGGCGGCTGCATCGTTTATTTGGGGCATTTGGGGTGCCCGCGACCGTCTTCGCGGTGGGTTTGGCGATTGAGAAAAATCCCGATGTGGTCGATGCGATGCTGGCATTGAATTGGGAAATTGCCAGCCACGGTTATCGTTGGATTGACTATCAGTCAGTCACGCCCGATGTCGAGCGGGCACATATTCGCCGAGCGATTGAAATTCATAACAGCCTGATTGGCACCGAGCCGGCGGGTTGGTATATCGGGCGGGATACCGAGTGGACCCGCCAGATCCTCTTGGAAGAAGCCAAGCCGCTATACGATTCGGATTCTTATGCAGACGATTTGCCTTATTGGGTACCGGGTGCGGGCAAGCCGCATCTGATCGTGCCGTATACCTTGGATGTGAACGATATGCGTTTTCTCACTGCCCAGGGCTTCAATTCTGGTGATCAGTTTTTCACCTATCTTAAAGACAGTTTCGATGTGCTTTATGCGGAGGGTGCGGCTACGCCCAAGATGTTATCGATTGGCCTGCATTGTCGTATTTCTGGGCGCCCGGGGCGATTGATGGCTCTGAAGCGCTTCATCGAGTATGTGCTTTCGCATTCGGATGTCTGGGTGTGTCGCCGCGATGAAATCGCCCGACATTGGTCGGACAATCACCCATGCGGATGACCATCGACCAAATCAACCGGCTTTCCGCCGAGGACTTTACCGCAAGTTTTAAACCGCTTTTGGAACATGCTGATTGGGTTGTTGACCGGCTGGCCGCAGCGCGCCCTTTTGCCGATCTTAAGGATTTGAATCAGCACCTATCTGAAATTATCCAGGTAGCCGACGATAGGCAAAAGCAAGCGGCTTTGATTAATCACCCGAAACTGGGTGCCCGCGTTCCGGTTGAGGGTTTTTCGTCGGCTGAGCAAAGTCAGGCGGGGCTGCATGCACTGACCGAAGAGGAGTTTGCCCTCTTCGAGCGCGATAACGCGCACTATGAGCGGACGATGGGCTTCCCGTTTGTGGTGGCCGTAACGGGATTGGGTAAGCAGGAAATTATGTGGCAGCTTGGCGCCCGGTTGACGAACGATCCGGCGCACGAGTTTGTTATCGCTGTTAATGAATTAATTAAAATTGCGTGCATTCGGGTTTCTCAATTGGTTTCTGGGTAATGGATTGTTTTTAACCATGTCAAGCAATGAACTTGAGCGGGAGCGCTGCGTGAATACTGATTCCTCGTCAAAACTGCGACGCCTTGAGTTGGTGGGTATTACCAAAGCCTATCCTTCTGTGATTGCCAATCAGGATGTGAACCTTGTTGTTCGGCCGGGCGAAATTCATGCCGTGCTCGGTGAAAATGGGGCGGGTAAAAGCACCCTGATGAAAATCATTTACGGGGTCACCAAGCCCGATTCTGGCGCCATACTTTGGGATAACCGAGAGGTGTCTATCGAATCTCCCGCCCAGGCGCGGAAAATTGGCATCGGGATGGTATTTCAGCACTTTTCCTTGTTTGACACGCTAACCGTTGCCGAAAATATTTCGCTGGCGCTGGATTCGGTCATTGCCCCTAATGAGCTGACCGAGCGCATTGAAGCCGTTTCACAGCAGTATGGTTTGCCGATCGACCCGCACCGACTCATCCATAGTATGTCGGTAGGAGAGCGTCAGCGTGTCGAGATTGTGCGTTGTCTTTTGAATAATCCTCGATTGCTGATTATGGACGAACCCACGTCGGTACTGACGCCGCAAGCCGTTCTGATACTGTTTGAAACACTCCGACGCCTCGCTTCCGAGGGGTGCAGCATTCTGTATATAAGCCACAAGCTTGATGAAATTCAGACGCTCTGCGACAAGGCGACCATTTTGCGGGGCGGGCGGGTGACCGGCACCGCAATTCCCCATCAGGAAACACGGGAATCGTTGGCGCAGATGATGATTGGCCGCAGCCTGCCGGAATGCCAGATGGTGCCGAAGGTGCCTGCAGAAACTCGGTTGCGCGTGCAGCAGCTTAATCTGCCCACGGTGGATCCATTTGGTACGTCATTGAAAAACATCAACTTGGCTGTGCGCAGTGGTGAAATTGTGGGCATAGCCGGCATTTCAGGCAATGGCCAGAAGGAACTGATGGCAGCGCTATCGGGTGAGCAACCTATGCCTAAAGGCGCGACAACGACGATTTGCGGCGTGGTGGCTGATCGGCTTTCGCCCGGACAACGGCGTAATCTTGGGCTGCGGTTCGTGCCCGAAGAGCGTCTGGGGCGCGGCGCTGTTCCCTCGATGAGTTTGCGACTTAACGCCCTGCTGACCGCCGGTTCTGGCGATGGTTTGGTCAATAGCGGCCTGATTTCTTACGCCAAGGTTCATGCCTTCGCAGGGGATGTGATTGCAAAATTTAATGTGAAGTGTGGCGGAGATGAGGCTTTGGCCAGCAGTCTGTCGGGTGGGAATTTGCAAAAATTCATCGTTGGGCGGGAAATATCCCTGCAACCGAACGTGATGATGGTCGCTCAACCCACCTGGGGCGTGGACGTAGGCGCAGCCCAGATTATTCGGCAGGCATTGATTGACTTGCGCAACGCAGGCGTGGCGGTGCTGGTGGTTTCTGAAGAACTGGAGGAGCTATTTATGATTTGCGATCGGATTGCCGTGATGGCCGATGGCCGATTATCCCCCGCGATTCCGGCCTCTGAAACCTCGGTGGAAAAAGTGGGCCTCTGGATGAGTGGTGCGTTTGACGAGGCGACAGTTTTGGAGGTGCAACATGCCTAGATTGGAGCGCAGAGCGCAACCTTCACGGCTGATGATGTTCGCCTCGCCGCTCATTGCGGCGGTATTAATGCTCATTACCGGCTACATTTTGTTCAGCCTGATGGGGAAAGACCCTATCCATGCCTTTTGGGTGTTTTTTATCAAGCCGCTGACAACGTCCTATGGGGTCAGCGAGTGGCTGCTGAAATCCACGCCATTGATTCTCTGCGGGGTGGGGCTTGCCATCGGGTTTCGGGCGCGGGTGTTTAATATTGGTGCCGAAGGTCAGTTTACGATGGGCGCCGTGGCGGCGGGCGGCGTTGCTCTTTACTTTTATAACACCGACGCGATCTGGGTATTACCCCTGATGATGCTGGCCGGCGTTCTGGGTGGCATGGCTTGGGCGGCGATTCCCGCTTTCCTGCGTACCCGTTTTAATACCAACGAGATTCTGGTCACGCTGATGCTGGTGTATGTGGCGCAATTGTTTCTGGGGTATTTGGTGCAAGGACCTTGGCGTGATCCAGAAGGCTTTAACTTCCCGCAATCGAAGATGTTTACCGAGGCGGAGACTATTCCTGTGCTGATTGCGGGCTTTCGGGTGAACTGGTCCTTTATTGTGGCGCTGGTTCTGGTGGTGGTTTCTTGGTTTTTTACCTACAAAATGTTTGCCGGCTTTCGAATGGAAGTCAGCGGACAGGCACCCAGCGCGGCGCGTTATGCGGGGTTTAGCGAGAAACGCAACGTTTGGTTGGCGCTGTTAATTAGTGGCGGTTTGGCCGGTTTTGCGGGCATGGCCGAAGTGGCAGGGCCGATTGGCCAGTTGCAGCCGACCATTTCACCGGGTTATGGGTTTGCCGCCATCATTGTTGCCTATGTGGGGCGGTTGCATCCGTTGGGCGTGCTGCTGGCCAGCCTGCTGCTTTCCTTGCTTTATCTTGGGGGCGATACGGCGCAGATGGACTTGAACTTGCCTTCGGCCATTACTGGGTTGTTTCAGGGCTTGCTGCTGTTCTATCTCTTGGCCGCCGATATTTTTATTCATTACCGGCTTAAACCGGATTCGAACGGGTCACGCCCCCGATTGACGCCCCCACCAGAACCGCAAGGAGACATCACATGAGCACCGAGCAAGCTATTCTCATTCTCGTTAGTATCGTGATAGCGGCAACCCCCTTGGCCTTCGCGGCGTTCGGCGAACTGGTGACGGAGCGGGCGGGCGTTTTGAATCTCGGCGTTGAGGGCATGATGCTCCTCGGCGCGGTGATCGGTTTTGCGGTCGCCAAAGACTCGGGCAGCTTGGCGTTTGGGTTTTTCTGCGGCATGTTGGGCGGAATGGCGATGGCTTTGATTTTTGCCGTGCTCACCCAGCATCTGCAAACCAACCAGGTGGCGACAGGATTGGCGTTGACCCTGTTCGGTGCGGGTCTGAGCGCGTTTATTGGCAAATCTTATGTCGGCATGTCGCTGACGGGGCTAGCGCCGATCTCGATACCTTATTTAAGCGATATACCCATCCTAGGCCCCCTGCTATTCCATTACGATCTTGTGGTTTATGGTTCGTTTGGTTTGCTGATTGCCCTGATTTGGTTTTTTAAATCTTCGCGCTGGGGTTTGATTGTCCGTGCGGTGGGCGAATCACCCACCTCGGCTCATGCCATTGGTTATCCCGTTATTCGCATCCGTTATTTAGCCATCCTGTTCGGTGGTGCAATGAGTGGCATAGCGGGGGCTTATCTTTCGCTGGCCATCACCCCGATGTGGGTGGAGGGCATGACGAGTGGGCGGGGCTGGATTGCATTGGCGCTGGTGGTGTTCGCTACTTGGAAACCCCTGCGGGTGATGGTGGGGGCTTATCTATTTGGGGGCGTCACCGTGATGCAGTTCTATGGTCAGGGCATGGGCATTCACGTCTCGTCGCAGATTTTATCCATGCTGCCTTACATTGTGACCATCGTTGTTCTGGTATTAATCAGCCGTAACCCCAGAACCATTTTGCTGAATCAGCCGATGTCATTGGGTCAAAGTTTTTATCCCCGCAGCTAACCCATCTATTCTCGGAGAAGGCGTAATGTCTGAGCGTTTGTTAATTCGTGAAGCGGAGGTGGTCATCACCATGAATGCCCAGCGTGAGGAGATTGCGCAGGGCAGCGTGCTGATCGAAGGGGATACGATTTTAAAGGTCGGTACGGCAACTGAGCTGGATCTCTGGATCACTGAAGACTTGGCCGCGCGCCAACCGCATCGAACCATTAATGCCAGCGGCTGCGTGGTGATGCCGGGATTGGTCAATTGCCATCACCATTTATATCAAACGCTTACGCGCGCCATTGGTACCGGGCGGGGTTATGCCCTGTTCGATTGGTTGAAGTTGCTTTATCCCGTTTGGGCGGAAATGGATCCGGAGGCGATTCATGTCAGCACACAAGTTGGTCTGGCTGAGTTGATGCTCTCCGGCGCGACGACGGTGGCCGATCACCTCTACCTATCCCCCTATGTCAGAATAGTTGTCGCTCCTAATTTTTAGCGGATGATCCGCATAATGGAGAGATAAATCATGCCAAGAAAGAACCACACCCCCGAATT
>NCFS01000151.1 GCA_002281295.1 Halothiobacillus sp. 35-54-62
CTGAGCAGAACATCCACTTCAGGATACCGCGCACGCAATTGGCTCGCGGCACGCACGCGATCGGGGTGCACCACCACGGGCAAACCCAATCGCTGATACATAAGCCAAGGCTCATCTCCGACCAAACTAGCTGAAGCCGATTCAGCCACATCTCGCGGCTCTACCCCAATTTTCGCGCCGTAGCCCCGGCTAATAATGCCAACTTTTTTGCCCCGAAGCGTTAAGGCCTGCGCCAATGCAATCAATACAGGGGTTTTACCCGTTCCGCCGACGGTGATATTGCCAACCACGATGATCGGGCAATCCGTTGCACGGTTCGCGGCGGGGTTTTGCCTTTTTTTGCGAGAGGATTTAGCCCAGGCGCAGGTGATTAATGATACCGGCCAAAGCAACCAACTTGGCACCCCCCGATGCTGCCAAAAATCGGGATAACGCACTAGCGCACCGGCTGCGGCAAATCCGCACGATTAAATTGCAAACGATGCAGGGCGGCATAAGCGCCCCCTTGGCTTAACAAATCGGCGTGGCTACCTGTTTCAATCACGCGCCCTTGATCGAGCACCACGATCAGATCGGCGTGTTCAATGGTCGATAGCCTGTGCGCAATCACGAGCGTGGTTCTGCCTCGGCTTAAATTTTCGAGCGCGGCTTGAATGTATCGCTCCGATTCAGTATCAAGCGCTGAGGTGGCCTCATCCAGAATTAAAATGGGCGCATCCCGATAGAGCGCCCGGGCAATGGCTAAGCGCTGACGCTGGCCGCCGGATAATAAAACCCCGTTTTCCCCGACGGGCGTATTAAAACCCTCGGGCAATTGTTCAATAAAATCAAAGGCAAAGGCCGCTTTAGCCGCCGCAATAATACGAGCCTGATCGGCGGCCAGACCATCGCAATAGCCAATATTGGCCGCCACGCTGGTGTTAAACAACACGGTATCTTGCGATACATAGGCAAATTGGCGGCGCAAATCCGCGCGTTTTAGCGTGTTAATGTCGATACCATCTAAGCGAATCACACCGCGTTCAATATCAACAAACCGAGGCAAACTCGCGATTAAGCTGGATTTTCCCGCCCCGCTTCGCCCGACGAGCGCCACGGTTTTACCGGCGGGAATGGTCAGGGTAATATCCGATAGCACCCA
>NCFS01000080.1 GCA_002281295.1 Halothiobacillus sp. 35-54-62
GCCAGTTTTTTATCGCCGGGTTTAACGTAAATCACGCCGGGCGCGGTTTTAATCATTAAATCTGGCACACGAGGATCATGAACCGATACGCCAAAATGGGCATCGAGTTTTTGGCCCGATAAAATGGTTTGTATGCCGAGTTTTTTGCGGTTGTGCGCCAGTGCCGTCACGATTTTGCTTAAATCTTCGGGGTGATGCAGCCAAAGCAGCGCGCCCCGATCAACGGTGATTTGGGCAATCGCATCGGGGGCGGCGGTATTGATGACATCAATGAGTGTGTTTTTATCAATTCGGCGCGTGCTGTTGGGCGCAATGGGCCCATTGCCGTGCTTGGCGGCCACAATAATCAGCGTGCTTTGGGTGAGGTGTTGTTTGGCTAAGGTTGCCACCAACAAGCCAATTTGTGCATCGCAATGGGCGATAGCGCCCGCTAAACCGGCGCTCGGTTGGCCGTCTGCCGTTAAATAGCCTGCCGTTTTTTGGCCGACGTTGACGGCTTGCAGGTTTAATCCGGTGAGGGTGGGTATCGGTGCTTTTTGTTTGCCATCGTGGGTTAGGCCGTTCATTTCGTTGATGACGGCGGCCATTTTCCCCGCGTCATAATGTTCGGTGCGGGTGATGGAGGCGGTGATTTTATCCATGCCGGTGGTTAAGTTGCCTTCGGCATCTTCGCCAATCTCGGGGGTGTATAAATCATCCACGCCGTGCCCATCGGGGCCATTGACAATTTCATACACGGGGTGTTTATCGGTCCAGGCGGTGTAGCCACCGGCATCGCGCACCACGTTAAAAATGGTGTTCACTTTGAGGTATTGGTGTGGATAAACCGGCGCGCAGTCGCGGCGGGGATCCAGCGGCAGCAAGGCGGGGTTGATGACCGGGTTGCCGCCATTGATGCCGGGCTTGTCCATTTTTTCATCGAAGGCGACGGTTGTGCCGAGGGTTTTGCAAGCGCTACCCGCAGGGGATAGGGCGCGATCATAAGTCACATCGTAATAAATGCCGGTTTGCCCCGGGGTGCCGCCGGTGGTGAGCGCCATAAGCCCGGGGAATGAGTCGGCGGGGGCGGGGGTGAAGGTTTGACGGTATTCCACCCCTTGTTTGGCGAGCTGTGCCAGCGTGGATTGTGGGTGCGTTTTAATAAATCGACTTAAATCAAAGGCATGCAGGCCATCAATGCTAATGAGTACGACGTGTTTTATATCGGCTTTGGGGGCCGGCGTCGCGGCAAATGTCAGCGGCGCGAAGGCGAGCAGTAGGCTGGCGGCGAGTACGGAGCGGGTGGTTTGTGTGGTGTTTTTCATCGGTTTGATCCCAATATTGAAGGGTTAAGAATCTGAGTCTGATTGGGTAAATTGCACCCATAGTTCAAACGACAAGGGTTTGTGGCGCTGCGCTGCGGCAGGCTCGGGGTACCGGGCGGCGCGAACGGCGGCGAGTGCGGCGTTATCCAATAGGGCCGAACCGCTGGACTGAACCACCCGCAGGCCGCTTGTTTGGCCATCTTGATAAATGAAGGCTACTTTTGTGCGGCCACTTAACTGCATCATGCGGGCGGCGGCGGGGTACACGAGAGCCGATTGCACGGCTGAGCGAACCTGTGCTTCAAACGCCATGCTGACCTGTGCGCTCACAGCGGGCGCCGTCGGCGTGGGCGTGGGCGCGGGGGCTGGCGGTGCGGGCATCGGCCTTGGCTCGGGCGGGGCTTCGGGTATCGGTTCGGCATGCACAGGGATTATTTTGTGCACGACTTTTGGCTCCTTTTTGTGCTCTTCTTTGTGCGCTACTTTAGGTGGTTTAGGCGGGGGCTCGTGTTTAGCCACGGGCTTGATTTCAGGCGGTGGCGGTGCGGGCTGCGGGATGGGCGCAGGTTGCGGCACAGGTTGCGGCACTGGGGGCGGCGGGGGTGGTTGCACCGGGGCGGGCGGCACGGGGGGCGGGGTCACCGGTGGTGGCGCAATGGGGGTTGGGGTGGGCAATACCGGAAAACTCAGCATCACAGGCGCCGGCTCGGGCGGTTTTGCGGGCGCGGCTTGGCTTAGGTGGTTGAGTACGGCGGCTAAAACCACGGCTTCTAATACCAGCGCCATTAGCGCGGCGCCGCCCAATCCCCGCAGGGATAAGCCGGTTGATCCGGGAGCCGATATAACCTGTGACCTCATGGGGCATTCCGTGCGGCAAGGCCAATTTGGGTGACGCCGGCCGTTCGGCAAGCATCCATCACGGCCATTAAATGTTGCAAAGAGGCATCTTTTGCGCCCGCAATGGTGACTACCGTGTGTGCCGCGTCGGGCGTGTGCAATTTTGCGGTTAATTCGGCGGGCGTGAGCACCTGGCTATCCACCGTAATCACGCCTTGGGCATCCACAGTTACCAATACTTTGGGGTGGTTCATTTCTGTGGCGGTGGTGCTGGTGGCAAGGTTTGAGGTAATGCCGGTGGTGGGAATCATGTGCAAGGTAATCATGATAAAGAAAACCAATAAAAACAGCATGATGTCGATCATCGGGATGATTTCGATTCGGGCTTTTTTCGGCTCAAAATGACGCATAATTACCGCACCCCATTCGCGTTGTGGGGGGCGGGTTGTGGGCGTAATTCCCGCACTTTTGAGGGGTCTTGCGCACTCTGCCGTTGCACATACACGCGGTTGATTAGCATGGTTTTCAGCATTTCCATTTGCCCAAATACATGCCGCACGCGGTTATTTAAGCCATTGAAAAATACGAGGCCGACCATCGCAACAAATAGGCCTGATGCGGTGGCCAGCAGCGCTTCGGCCACGCCACCCGTGATTTGCGTGGGCGCGTTATTGGGGCCAGATAGCACCTGAAACGCATTGAACATGCCAATAATGGTGCCCAATAACCCGAGCAAGGGCGCTAATGTGATGATGGTGTCTAAAATCCAGAACAACCGATCTGTGTGCGGTGCTTCCCGCATCATGGCCTCTTCAAGCCGATCGGGCAGGCGGTCAAACGCGTGCTCGTGCTCATGCAGGGCGGCGGCATTCAGGATTCGGCCAAACGGTGTTTTTGCATAATTATTGGCCATCACGTTAAGCTGCGCTTCAGACACTGCGGGCATCGGATCAAGCTCGCCCAATAACCGCTTACCGCCCGAGGTAACTCCGGCCAAATAAAAGCTGCGCTCCAGCGCGACAGTTAAGGCGATAAATAATAAAACCACCATTAAATATAAAATACCGCCCGAGCTTTGGGCGGCATGGCTAATTGCATCCAGATTCATGATTTTTCTCGCAGAAATAAAATTCCATTCGGTTTGAGGTTGAATCAAACGCGAATGGACGGGGTTAATGACGGGGATTAAAAGCCAACCGACAAAGACAGCTGATAGCTTCGGCCCGGTAGCGTCCAATACAACGAGGTGCCGTTCTGCGCCGTGTAGCCTGCCAGCCCGAAAATATCGGTCTTGTTAAACAGGTTGTTCACCTGGAAGCTGACTTTTGCATTATGCATGGGACCCGATGCCGCTTTAAATGAGTAGCTTGTGCTCAAATTTGCCACGGTGTAGGGCGATAATTCTTCAATCGGAATGCCTGCGGCTAAATCGCCATACCGTTTGCCCACATGCTTGGCAAGAAGCGAGGCGTAATAAGGGCCTTGGTTATAAATAACGCCAGCGGCAAAGGTTTTATCCGGTGCATTGGGTAGCCATTGGCCGGTTAACTTATCTTTGGCGCTATTAATCGAGCCATTGCCGTACAAGCTAAATCCGTTGCCGACATAATAAGTGGCTTCGCCTTCAACACCTTTGTAAATTGCACCGCCCGCATTGTAATAAATCGTATCGCTGCCAATTTTACGCTTTTCAATTTTATTATTAAAATCGATATGGTACACATCGGCTGATAAGGTTAGGGCCTTGTTTTGCCATACGGTGCCCAGCTGGATATTGGTGGTTTCTTCCGGGGCGACTTGGTTCAGTGCGGGGTTAACGGTGTAAAACGTATTTAGGTTTGGCGCTAAGAACCCTTTCGCCCATTGGCCATATACTGTCCAGTTTTTCTCGATGGCATAATGCACCGATAAGTTGGGTAATGCTTTAGACCACGATTGCGCATAATCTAACGGTAAGCCGGTGCCTTGGTTAACTAAGGCATTAATGGTGCGGCGGAAATAAGCGTATTTAATGCCGGGCGTAATGGTTAATTGCGCGGTGGGCTTCCAGTCATACTCAACATACGGTTGGGCTTTGGTTAGGGTGTCGGTCATGTCGCGATCGGTCGCGGCCAGCATGCTGGTGGCATTATAAGCACCGCCCAAGGTGTCATCAATTTCATACTGCGTGCGCGAGTTATTTTGCCGATCAAGCCAAATGCCGGCTTTAAATTTGCCCGGCCCTATATTCCGTGCGGTACGGAATATATCGCCAAACGAGCGATAATTCATCGACATGCGCTGGCCGGGTACATTATTAGCACCATAAATTGTGCCGTTCGGTGTTTCGCCGTTCGGGTCTAACCCATTATAGCCATCGTGATGATAGGCATAGGTATAGAGTTTGTTATCTACTTCCCAATTGCCTAATAACGATTTGATCCCGATATATTCAATATCCGTGGTGATTTTGTCTCGGTTATAACCGTAATAGGCTTGGCTTGTTGGATCATTATTTAAGCCATAGTTGGAGCCAAATTCGGCAATTTGCGCCTTGGTGGCACCAACGGGTACGTTTTGATCAATTTTGTTATACATGCCAAACAAGGTTAAAACCGTGTTATCGCCAATGGGCGTCTCAGATTTAATCACCATGTTTTGACGTTTTTGGTGCGCAAAGGTTAAGGCACCATTCGTGGCCGAATTTTTATAGTTGAAATAGGCTTTGGTGCCGTTCAATTCGTTCAGAATACCCGTGTCATAGCGCGTAGGGATTGATTTCTGCGACATCTGCCGGATTGCGTGACGATACCGTAATGGTGCCGCCAAAGGTGGCATCCCCAATCGTGCTGGCGCTGCCAGGCCCGCGATCCACCACAATTTTGCGCGTATCTTGCGGCATAAAGTAGTTGGTGGAATGGTGGGTAAAATCGTTGGAATCGCCAAAGGGAATGTCATCAAAGGTGACGTTGTATTGGCCATCTTGAAAGCCGCGCATGCTTAAGCCTTGGGATTCCATGCCGCCAGGGCCATTGGGTGCCACATCCGACACGCTGGGCGCAATGGCTACGATGTCGGTGTAGTTGGCGGTGGGCGCGGCGTTGTGCTCTATATAATGCTGGTCAATCACCGATTGCGGTTGCTTGGCTTTAAGCGAGGCTTTGGTGGGCGCTTGGTAGGCCGCTGTTTTTTGTTTGGCCGCTTCGGTGCTGGCCGCGCCGCTGCCACTGGTGCTTTGCACCGTACCCAAATCAACGGGGCTATCGGCAAAGCTGTTGGCGTTGGCGCACATCACGGCAATGCCTGCCAGCACGAGGGTGGCAAGCTTGCTTTGACTCATTACGATCTTGTTCATAAACAGTTCCATTAAAAATCAACGTTAAAGAAATAGGCCGTGATGCGCCGCTGAACGCTCAAAGGGGTGAATTAAAATCACGACCCCATCAAGTGCTTTGCGAAAATAATTAGCCTTAATAATTGCGAGCTGAACTCTATGGTTGCTTTGTGAACGATCGGTGAATGATTCTTGACAAGGGGATGACAGCCCGGCGTTAAAGCCGCACAGCCCTTGATTAACCAATTGATTTTTATGCAAACTATTTGATTTATTAACGTTTGGTAATGTTGCAGCGCGTGTTGCTTTTGACCTGTCGGCCTGAAAATCCGTGGTGAAAGGCAAAAACCTTCCCCCAAAACGCGTTATCCTTCCGCGCATAATTTTTCACCTAAGACACCCTCATGATTCAACTTAAATCCGTTAGCCTGCGGCGCGGCACTCAGCTTCTTCTTGAAAACGCGAACCTCACCTTGCAGCCGGGCTACCGCTTGGGCTTGGTTGGGCGCAATGGCACGGGCAAATCCAGTTTGTTGGCACTGTTAGAAGGCAAACTCGCGCCGGATACCGGCGAGGTGGAGCGCGCGGGCGGGCAGCGTTTATCCACCGTGGCGCAAGAGATGGACGATATCGATGTGAGCGCGGTCGAAAGCGTGCTGTCGGGCGATGCCGAATATGCCCGCATTGCCAAGGCCATTGAAATTGCTGAATTGGCCGAAGATGGCATGGCGCTCGCCACGCTGTATCACGATTTAGATGCCATTGATGGCTTTTCAGCGCGGGCGCGCGCGGCGCGGTTGCTGGATGGTTTGGGCTTTGCGCCCGATGCGATTGATCGCCCGGTGCGTTCGTTTTCGGGCGGCTGGCGGATGCGCATTAATTTGGCGCGCGCCCTGCTTGCCCCCAGCGATATTATGTTGCTCGATGAGCCCACCAACCATTTGGATTTAGATGCCGTATTTTGGCTAGAGCAGTGGTTAATTAGTTATCCCGGCAGCTTGGTGGTGGTGTCGCACGATCGCGACTTTTTGGATCAGGTGTGTACGCATATCGCGCACATTGAGAACAAAGCCCTCACCGTGTACACCAGTAATTACAGCGGGTTCGAATCAATGCGTGCCGAGCGCCAAGCGCAAAATGCGGCATTTTCAGCGAAAATCGAGCGAGAACGCGCCCATTTAAATGCATTTGTCGATCGCTTTCGGGCGCAGGCCAGCAAGGCGAAGCAAGCTCAAAGCCGCATTAAGGCCTTGGCGCGCTTGCCGATCTTGGCCGCCACGCATGCCGATAGCTCGTTTAACTTTCAGTTTAAAACCGCCCCCAACGCCCCCGATCCGCTGCTCACGATGGAGCATATTAATTTGGGCTATAACGGCAATGTGTTGCTCAAAGATATTGAGCTAACCGTGCGGGCGGGCGATCGTATCGGGCTTTTGGGTTCCAATGGCGCGGGTAAAACCACCCTCATGCGGGTGCTGGGCGGCGCAGAGCAACCCATGTCGGGGCAATTGTTTGTGTCCTCCGGCGTTAAAATTGGCTATTACGCCCAGCATCAATTAGAGCAGCTTGACCCGCGTGATACGCCCATGTCGGCGTTGGAGCGCATCGCCGGACGCGCCAGCACGCAAGAAGTGCGTAGCTTTTTAGGCGGCTTTGGTTTTATTGGGGATCGCGCATTTGAAGTGATCGAGCCCTTCTCGGGCGGTGAAAAAGCGCGGCTTGCCCTGGCATTGCTCGTGTGGCAAGCGCCCAATTTACTGCTACTGGATGAACCCACCAACCATCTGGATTTAGAAATGCGTGAATCGCTGGCAAGCGCCCTGCAAACCTTTGAAGGGGCGCTCGTTGTGGTATCGCATGATCGCAGCTTAATTGAGATGGTGTGCGATGGATTTTGGCGGGTGCATGCCGGGCAAGTGGCGCCCTTTGATGGCGATTTAGAAGATTATCGCCGCGCACTCACCGATGAACGCCGGGCGGCCAATGCCCTCAATAAGCCGGCGGATGCGGCCAAAGTGGCACCGGCCGTGGTGGAAAAAATCATGCCCAAAGCGGCGGCAAGTTTGGATAAACGCCTTAAAAAACGCGTGGAAGAAATCGAGCACCGCTTGAGTACGCTCGTGCACGGCTTGCAGGCACTCGATGCCGAACTTGCCGACCCCGCGCTGTACCAAAACCCAGACCCCGCGCCCGCCCAAGCCAAAACCCGCCAGCGCGAGGCTTTGGCAGCCGAGCATCTGGCTTTAGAGCAAGAATGGTTAAGCCTGCACGATTAACCCCGCCTTATAAGCCCTTGCCGCCGCGCGACTGCCAGAAAATACGCTGGGAACGCCGCGCGGCCAAACGCATCAAAACATCACAAAATGTCACGATAATGCCGAAATTTCGGTGTTAGCATGCATTAATTCACCTTTACAACGAGTTAAGTTGCCATGGATGTATTACTCATTCGCCACGCCCCCGCCGAAGAGCGGGAGATTTTTGAACGCACCGGCCAGCCCGATGAACTGCGCCCCCTAACGCCGCGCGGCATTGAGCGGATGCAATTGGCCGCGCGCGGATTAATGACCCTCGCCCTGCCCGTGGAGCGCTTAATTGCCAGCCCCTTGGTGCGCGCCCAGCAAACGGCCGAAATTTTAGCGCCCACGCTGGAGATTCGGCTGTTTGAAACCGAAGCCTTGCTCGGTCCCGATGTGCCGGCCAGCCTTTTGGTTGATTGGCTGCGCAAGCAACCGCGCGTGGAAGGCATGGCGCTTATTGGCCACGAGCCGAGTTTAAGCCGGCTGCTTGAAACCCTGATTGTGGGCGAGGCCAACGGCAACATGCCGCTCAAAAAAGGTGGCGCGGCGTTAATTCGCTTTGGCGAGGGCATTGCCGCTGGGCGGGGGCAATTAATTTGGTTCCTCTCGCCGGGTATTTTGCGCTCACTGGCCGATTAAGGAAAAACCCGCCCCATGAGCGATGCGAATCAAAAATGGTTGATTACTCTCAGTGTGGTGCTCGTTGCCGTGGCCATCATGCTGCTGCATTGGGGCGGCGAGCTGCGTTATGCCCGGGGCGATATTCTGCACGGCGAAGTGTGGCGCGTGTTCACGGGCAATTTTGTGCACGCCAACTGGCGGCATTTGGCCTCAGATGTGGCGGGGTTGCTTTTATGGACGGCATTAGCCGCGTATTTAGAATCCGCCCGCAGCTATTTAATTGTGCTCATCGGCAGCGGCTTGGGTGTGGGCTTGGGCTTGTTGCTGCTCGATCCCCATGTGGGCTGGTATGTCGGGTTATCCGGCATTTTGCATGGTTTATTTGCCGCCAGCGCCATTCGCCTGCTCTCGCACCGTGAATGGCTGGCGGGGGTGGCTTTGCTGGCGGCGCTCAGCTTAAAAATTCTTTGGGAGCAACGCTTTGGCGATTTGGGCACCGGCAAATTGCTAGGCGTGCCGGTGCTAGTGGATGCGCATCTGTATGGCGCAGTGGCCGGCGGCGTGATTGCCTTAGTGCTGTTATTTTTTCGCCGATAAAACGCATTGATTCGTGTTGGCGGCGGGTTTGCTTGATGATTGAACCGTTAATCTAATTCAGGAGGAATGATGATGTCTCAAAATGATTTATCCACGTTATACGCCAGCCAAGGCCAAAGCCTGTGGCTGGATAATCTCTCGCGCGAACTATTGGCTGAAGGCCGGTTGGCAGAATTAATCGCGCGTTTTGGTATTCGTGGGCTCACATCAAACCCGTCTATTTTTAAAAAAGCGATTGTCGGCAGCCCCTATTACACGGCGGATATTGCACGGCTTAAAGCGCAATACGACGATATCGAAGCGGTATACGAGCATCTGGTACTCAGCGATATTCAGCAAGCCTGCGATTTACTGCGCCCCATTTGGGATGAAAGCGCCGGCATTGATGGCTGGGTAAGCTGGGAAGAATCGCCACGCATCGCCCACAATGCCGCGTCAACGGTGGCCGCCGGCCGCCGGTTAAAAGCGCTCGCCGATCGCCCGAATTTGCTGATTAAAGTGCCCGCCACCGATGAAGGCATCGTGGCGTTTGAGCAATTGATTGGATTGGGCATTAGCGTGAATGTCACCTTAATGTTCTCACTCGACCAAGTGACGCGTGTTTTTGCCGCCTATGTGCGTGGCCTTAAATTACTCAAGACCCGGGGGGGCGAGCTGCACGAAGTGCGCGCCGTGGCGAGCTTATTTATGAGCCGGGTTGATACCTTGGTTGATCAAAAACTCACCGAGCTTGGCACCGAACCGGCCTTGGCATTACGCGGTAAAGCGGCATTAGCGCTGGGCGGCATGGCGTACCAGCACTATAAAGCGGTGTTTGAAGGCGAAGATTTTGCCGAATTGGCCAAGCAAGGTGCCCGCAGCCAATACCTATTATGGGCGAGCACGGGCACCAAAAATGCCGCGTATTCTGATGTGCTGTATGTGGAAAACCTAATCGCGCCGGATACCATTAATACCTTGCCCGAGGCCACCTTGCGCGCCTTTGCCGATCATGGCCGAATCGCTTCAATGCTCAAACCCCGCTTGAGTGAAGATACCGCCGTGTGGGCGCAGCTGGCCGCGCTCGGCATAGATATGGATGGCGCTATTGGGCATCAGTTACTCGATGAAGGCTTGGATTTATTCGCCGAAGCCTTCGATGATCTGTTAACGGCCATAGCCCATCGTTGAGCGATTTTTACGCGCCGAGTTATTCAGTGCTTAGGTGCGTTCTTCTTTTTGGCTAAATAGCCGAGTACGCCCAGCCTTCGCCCATGCGTTTGGCTACCTGCTCCACCGCCGAGTCGGTAATGCTGACATTCGGTAATAAATTCAACTTCTTGCCCGTTTTTTCCAGATTTTTAACGCTGGTACCGCACACCATAAAATGCACATTCGGGTATTGCGCGATGAGCGCTTCAATTTGTTGGGCATAGGGGGAGGTATCGCTGCGCAAAAAATTCAGCCCATCGGAGTTGGTGAGCACTTCCAGCTGAAAGCCCGGATCCTGAGCCGAGGTTTTTAGCAAGTGCGTCACCAGGGTGAGGGTTTTTTGAAATTTCTCGGGTGAATCGGAGCCCAAGCGCAAAATTACATTGCGGGGTTGCGCGGTTGCGCTGCCCGGCAGGCTCTGTGCCGGGTTAGTCTCGGGCGAGTTATGCGGGCTAAGTTTTGCTTGCCACGAAGCGACCGCCGAGGCGCCGGGACCAGCCGTGGCCATTTGATTGGCAAACCAGCCGGCCAACGCACCCACGGTGAGCAGGGTCATCGCCGCCAGCGCGCCCGGCACCAGTGCGCGAAGGCGCCATTTGGCGGGCATACGCGCCGGTGCAGGCACGGTTTGATACGCTTCCCGCACCCAGTCTTGCACTTGATCAATATCGCAAATTAATTGCGTGAGTTCCGGGTTGTGTTTGATGCTATCGCGCACGCGCTGGCGATCTTCACAAATGATCTCATCATCGATAAACGCGTTAATCTCTTCAATCGACACGGGAATCTCATGGGCGGGATTGCGGTGGACGGTATTCATATCACTCTCCTTAAGCGGCACTCGGTTTTGGCTCGCGCTTGGGGCGCGCTCGCGTTGTCGATCAGCAAACTTGCCAAGGCCAGGCGGCCGCGTGCTAAACGGCTCATCACGGTGCCGATGGGTAACTCTAAAATGGTGGCGACTTCTTTGTAAGAAAACTCCTCCAAATCAACCAAGGTCACCACAATGCGCTGCATGTCGGGCAGGCGCATCACCGCTGTGCGCACGCGCTCAATCACCTCATTGCGGCCATGAATGTGATCGGGCGATTGCTGCTCATCGGTTGAGAGCGTATCGGCCATATCATCGATATTTTCATCGCGCACCTGGCTGCGCAGGTGATCCATCCACCGGTTGGCGAGTATGCGAATAACCCAGCGATCAAGCAGCTCATCTTCACGCAGTTGCGCGTGTTTTTTTAGGGCGCGAATAAGCGCCTCTTGAACCAAATCTTCCGCGAGAAATGAATCTTTGCACCAGGAAAAGGCCAGCCGATACAGGCGCGGGCGCAACTGTTCTAGCTCGTGCGCTAAATCGTGGCCGAAGCGCAATCGCCCAAATAAAAAAGAAGAAATGCTCAATTGTTTTACCCCTCAGGCATAGAAACCTTAACTTCTAATGGGCACCTCGAATAACCCGAGGTTTTCAATGAATCCCGGCGCGCAATGATGACAGCGACCGAATTCTGTTCAATCTCTCAGGCAAAACACCGCTTTTC
>NCFS01000081.1:0-6946 GCA_002281295.1 Halothiobacillus sp. 35-54-62
AGCCGGGTAAGCTGGCGATACTGGCTGGCCTGCCAAGGTTGGTTTGAGGTGTTATCAATTTGGTATTCCACTTTAATCGCATAATCACCCCGTTTTACAATGAACCATTTGGTGATTTTAATGCCATCTTTTTCCCATGTTAACGGGATGCGTAGCTCGTTTTGCCCCGGCTGGAGCTGATATTCGGTTTGTGCGGATTGAAATTCGGCGTAATGGTCGGGTGCCGGCGAGCCTTTGCTGCCCAACAAACCCGATTGCGCGACATAAACAAACCCATTGCTATCGCTGAGTAAATTTACCGGCTCGGCCTTGTCTTGCTCTTGGGGGTAGCTGAGTAAATCCGCCGTATCAATAACCCCCCCTTGCGGGTTGATTTTCAGCGATAAAACATCGGTACGAACCGTAATTTGCGGGGCACTGGCCACTGTGTTGGCCGCCACGGGCGTATTCGGGGTTGCTGCGATCGGCAAGGCATTGGGCAAATTTAAGGTTTGCTCAGGAATAGCCGACGTGGGCATAGATTGCGCTTGGGTTGCGGCGGCTTGCATGGCGTGCTGTTGATCTTTGGTCCAAGCTTGCCAGAGAAGAATGAATACAAAACCAAGCGCGACAACCAAAATCAGGCGACGATTATCCATCTTTAAGACTCAATCATTTGTGTGGGGTAATAATAGGTGAACCCGGGGTAGTCGGGCTCTCGTTGACAGCCAAAACAGAATCAGGTTCAACGGGCGTTGACGTTGGACTATGTTGGCTATCAGCAGCCAAGTGTGCCTGATGATCATGACAACTGCATTCAGCACGGGGTACGGGGTCATATCCTCCCGCACAAAAAGGCTGACACCGGCCTAATCGTTTTAAGGCCAACCACCCACCACGCCATGCGCCATGCGTTTGTAGCGCCTCAATAGCATAATGTGAGCACGTGGGTTCAAAGCGGCAGCTGGGGGGCAGAAAAGGGCTAATCAGTAGCTGATAAGCCCGTACCAGTTTAATTAGGAGCCAGCGCATCGAGCGGCCACCTTTTCAAAGAGCTGATGCATCATTAAGTTGAGCGCGGCGGGCGGCAACTTATCTGCGCCAGATTTTGCCATAACAACATAATCGAGCACGGGTAATTGCGCGCGATGCAGACGAAAATATTCTCGCGCCGTGCGTTTAATTCGATTCCGGTCATGAGCCAGCCGAGCTTGGCGCTTGGCTATGGCCAAGCCCAATCTCGGCGCATCACCCGCAAAAGAAGACACCACGGCCATTAACTGATCGTGGTGAATGCGTTTGCCAGAACTTAAGACGAGCTTGAACTCATCGGGGCGAATTAAGCGCGCCTCAATCGAAAAACCAAACCGTTTGGGCGGGGCCAACATGGCTCGGTGAAGAGGCCGTCCGGTCGGCGAGCCTAAATTAAACGGCGAGACGCTTGCGGCCTTTCGCGCGGCGCGCATTAATTACGGCACGGCCGCCACGGGTTGCCATGCGGGCACGAAAACCGTGGGTGCGGGCACGGTGAATAATGCTGGGTTGGTATGTTCTTTTCATGCTAAAAATTCCTATCGAAAAACCGAGCGTACCGGCGCGTAATTCTTAAAAATTTTAATTACGCGAAAAATCTAAAATTTAACGCTTAAATATCACCGTGGGGTATTTTGCAACGGTTGGCAAAACATACCCGCGTGAGAAGGATTAAGCGCGGTATACCAAAAGGCCAAATATTAAACCGGAAAAATATCCAGATGTCAACGTGTAATCCATATTGAACCAAGGGTTTGCTCGATGCGGCGATCTGCCGTTAGGGGGTAAAATCCACAAGGCGCTGGCTGCGCTTAAAGGGGAGTCGGTGATACACTGAAAGTCTTTTTGTGTAGGTTTGTTTCCCAAATATGCCGACTATCACGCCTGACTTTTGGCCGCAGTGTATTGAGCGATTGGCTCAAGAACTTTCATCCCAGCAAATTAATATGTGGGTTCGCCCCTTGCAGCCTGAATTTAAAGACGATCAGCTCTTGGTTCTTTGGGCACCAAACCGTTTTGTGTTGGATATGGTGGCGCAGCAACTTAAGGCAAAAATTTTAGATCAAGCCCAAATGCTGTTAAATCGCCCGATGTTGGAAATTAGCTTGCAAGTGGGCAGCGCGCAAACAGCAGCCCCCCCGGCAGCGCCTATGGCCAGTACGCCAAGAGCGTCACATTTGTCACAGCCCCAAACCCCAATGGCTGAAGCGTCGGCGCATCAGGAGACCGTAGCCAGCGGTGGGCACAAAGAGTTTGTTAGTCATATTAATAACCAGTTAAATTTTGAAAATTTTGTCGAAGGAAAATCGAATCAATTAGCGCGTGCCGCCGCGCAGCAGGTGGCACAAAATCCCGGCGGTGGCTATAACCCGTTATTCATTTATGGTGGCGTTGGTTTAGGAAAAACGCATTTAATGCAAGCCGTTGGTAATGCCATTCTTGCGCATTCGCCCGAAGCAAAAGTGGTTTATCTGCATAGTGAGCGCTATGTGCAGCAGATGGTCAGTTCCATTAAAAATAATACGATAGAAGACTTTAAAAATTATTATCGTTCAGTCAACGCGTTGCTCATCGATGATATTCAATTTTTTGCCGGAAAAAATCGCAGCCAAGAAGAGTTTTTTCATACATTTAATGCCTTGATCGAGCAGGGGCAGCAAATTATTATGACTTGCGATCGTTACCCGAAAGAAATTGAAGGGCTTGAAGAACGCTTAAAGTCGCGATTTGGTTGGGGGCTTACGGTCGCCGTCGAGCCGCCGGATCTGGAAACCCGGGTGGCTATTTTGCAAAGAAAAGCGGAGCTTTCGCACATTACCTTGAATACGGATGTGGCATTTTTTATTGCGAAACGAATCCGCGCGAACATTCGAGAGCTTGAGGGCGCGCTACGCCTCGTTATTGCCACTGCGCAATTCACGGGGCGCCCCATTACGGTTGAGTCTGCCAAAGAGGCCTTAAAAGACCTAATTGCCGCGCAAGCTAAGATGATTACGTTAGAAAATATTCAGCGCACCGTGGCTAAATATTACAATCTTAAGGTCACCGATTTAACGGGTATACGCCGGTCGCGCTCAATCGCGCGGCCGCGTCAAGTGGCGATGAGCTTGGCTAAAGAGTTGACCCACCACAGTTTGCCTGAAATCGGTGACGCGTTCGGCGGGCGTGACCATACAACGGTCATTCATGCCTGCAAAAAAATCGAAGAGTTACGCGAAATCGAAACAAAGTTGAATGATGATTACAACTTGCTTCGGCATACCTTAAATGTTTAATAATTGAATCAATGAAATCACTTTAGGACTGTACATAATGCAATTTGTAGTCAATCGGGAAGTCTTTAACGCCGCTATTAATCAAGTGATCGGCGGGGTTGAAAAGCGTCAAACAATGCAAATTTTAAGCAATTTATTGCTTGATGTGCGCGAGGGGCAATTGATTTTGGTCGCGACCGATCATGAAATTCAATTGCGCACCTCGTTAGAGGTCGCCGTGGTTATGGCGGGTGCCATTACGGTCAATGCGCGTAAATTAGCCGATATTATCAAGGCAGCGCCGCCCGAGGCCGATATTAGTTTGCGCCAAAGCGACGGTTGGATTGATATTGATATTGGAACGGGAACCTTTCGATTGGCCACGATTGAGGCCGATAGCTTTCCGCAGATGGCCATTGATTCGGCGCATCAAAGCACAATGACGCTCTCGGAGAAAAACCTCTACACGTTAATTGAAAAAACACAGTTTTCGATGGCGCAGCAAGATGTGCGTTATTTTCTTAATGGGTTGCTTTTAGAGGTGAATGACACGGAGATTATTGCGGTTGCAACCGATGGCCATCGTCTCGCTTATGCGCAATTGATGCATGACAGCGCGGGGCATGAAAATCGACAGGTTATTGTGCCGAGAAAAATGATTGGTGAGATTTTAAAAGCGCTCAATAAAGACAGTGAGGCGTTGGTTAGTCTTACCTTGCGAGATAATCAAATTGAATTGCTGATTGGTGTAAATTCTTTAATCAGTAAACTCATTGATGGTAAGTATCCCGATTATTCTCGGGTTATCCCGAGTTCAAATAGCAAAACAATGATTGCCCCTAAGTCCGATTTAAAACTTGTTTTGCAAAGAGCGAGTATTTTATCGAATGAACGATTTGCAGGCGCCTATTTTTATCTAACGCATAATCAGCTCATTATTGAATCAAATAATTCAGAGCATGAATCCAGCAAAGAAAGCATGGCTGTGCAATATGAATTTGATGAGTTAAAAATTTCGTTTAATATCTCTTATCTTTTAAATATTTTGGCTGTCATTGATTCAGAGCGGGTGCGTATGGACCTTGAGGCGCCAGACTCCAGCGTTTTAATTACGCCAGAAATTGCGGGCAACGTGCATGTTAAATATGTTTTAATGCCAATGAAGTTGTAATCTGTTTGGCGAATATCGCATCGATTTCAGTGACCAATTTTCGCAATTTAAATAGTATTGATTGCGAATTTTCCCCCGGTTTTAATCTTTTAACGGGAGAAAATGGCGCGGGGAAAACGAGTTTGCTTGAAGCCATTTATTTTTTGGGCAATCTCAAGTCGTTTCGAAGCCAAACGCATCACGATTTAATCGCGCAAAATCAAGCCTGTGCCGTTGTTCGCGCGTCCGTATCTGCCGAGAACGCATCCTTTTTTATGGCGGTTGAGCGCTGTAAGGAGCGGGTTCGGCTCAAAGTTGATCTTGAAGACATTCAATCCGCCGGCGCCTTTGTGGCGCATTTGCCCGTGCTATCGCTTCATGCGCAATCCGATGATTTGATTTTGGGTGGGCCGGAATTTAGGCGCAAGTTTCTGGATCGCACCGCGTTTTATCTATTCCCTGAGTTTGCGACTATTTTTTCCCAGTTTTCTCGGGTGTTAAAACAGCGGAACGCCGCCTTAAAAAATGGCCAGTCAACGCTTGCCTGGGATGGCTTATTTATCCAGTACAGTACGCTTTTAACAGAGCAGCGATTAGCGGCTTTAGATTATATTGCGGCTATATTGCCGGGTGTTTTGTTGAGTTTATCGCCTTATTTATTGCTTCAGGTGGAATATCATCAAGGTTTTCGTGCGCAAGGCTCATTGGCTGATTCATTGGCACGTCATGCGGCTCGTGAACGTGAGTTGGGCCAAACCTTGAGTGGGCCGCATCGCGCAGATTTGATTTTATCCGTGAATGGCTTTGGCGTTAAATCAACCGCATCGCGCGGGCAAATAAAAATTATTCTTTTGGCATTATATTTGTCGGTGGCGGGTGTTTGGCGGGATGTTTCTAATAAAAATGCAATTTTATTATTTGATGATTTTATTTCAGAGCTAGATAATCGACACGCATCGCTTTTATGGGATTTTTTATCGCATTTCGGTCATCAGGCTTTTTTTTCTGCAACCGATCGCAACCCACTCGCGCATCCCTTTGATGCTAAGTTCAGCCTGAGCGCCGGTAAGATAACATCCATGTTATAATCGCCCTTTATTTTGCAGTGCGATTGGATGTCCCTTATGAGCGATAACACGAATTACGACTCAACGAGTATTAAGGTTCTAAAAGGGCTGGATGCGGTCCGTAAACGTCCGGGAATGTACATTGGGGATACCGATGACGGCAGTGGCTTGCACCACATGGTGTTTGAGGTGGTCGATAACGCGGTCGATGAAGCATTAGCGGGTCATTGCGACACCGTTACCGTGACGATGAATGCCGATGGTTCGGTGTCGGTAACGGATAACGGCCGGGGTATTCCCGTCGATATTCATGCCGAGGAAGGCGTTTCTGCGGCAGAGGTCATTATGACCGTGTTGCATGCGGGCGGTAAGTTTGACCAAAATAGCTACAAGGTTTCCGGCGGCTTGCATGGGGTGGGCGTATCGGTGGTGAATGCGCTCTCCGATGAACTGGAGCTGAATATTTCTCGCGGTGGTCGTGCGTATCATCAGTCCTACCGCTTAGGCGTTCCTGTCGCACCCTTGGCTGATATTGGTGCTTCAGACAAAACGGGCACGGCCATTCGTTTTCTGCCGAGCCCGACTATTTTTACCGATGTTGTTTTTCATTACGATATTTTAGCTAAGCGTTTGCGTGAGTTGTCTTTTCTGAACTCGGGTATTCGCGTCCATTTAGCCGACGAAATTTCAGGCCGATCCGACACTTTCTATTATGAGGGCGGCATCCGTGCGTTTGTTGAGCACTTAAATAAAGGCAAAACGGCGATTCATAAAAACGTGCTGAGCTTTTCGGGGCAAAAAGATGCGGTTTTGGTGGAACTGGCACTGCAATGGAATGATACATATCAAGAAAATTTATTTTGCTATACCAATAATATTCCCCAGCGCGATGGGGGCACGCACTTAACCGGCTTCCGGGCTGCGTTAACGCGCACACTTAACGACTATATGGAACGGACCGGCATTCTCAAGCGGGCAAAAGTTGCCACGTCGGGCGATGATTGGCGCGAGGGGTTGGTTGCGATTATCTCGGTTAAGGTGCCGGATCCTAAGTTTTCTTCACAGACCAAAGAAAAGCTTGTTTCTTCTGAGGTGAAATCTGCGGTTGAATCTCTAACCGCTGAGCGTTTGGCCGAGTTTCTTGAAGAAAACCCTGCGGAAGCCACGCTCATTACCAATAAAATTGTTGAGGCGGCGCGGGCGCGAGAAGCGGCGCGTCGGGCTCGGGAGATGACGCGCAGAAAAGGCGCGCTTGATATCGCGGGCCTACCCGGCAAGCTGGCTGATTGCCAAGAAAAAGACCCCGCCTTGTCTGAAATTTATCTTGTGGAAGGGGATTCTGCGGGTGGTTCAGCCAAGCAAGGCCGAGATCGGCGTACCCAAGCGATTTTGCCGCTAAAGGGTAAAATCCTGAATGTGGAAAAAGCGCGCTTTGATAAAATGCTGGCTTCGGCTGAAGTGGG
>NCFS01000081.1:6985-7804 GCA_002281295.1 Halothiobacillus sp. 35-54-62
TGGTCGATCGCGGCCATATCTATATTGCCCAGCCGCCTTTGTATAAGGTTAAAAAGGGTAAGCAGGAGCAATATCTGAAAGATGATTTGGCTCTTAATCAGTATTTGCTGCAATTGGCGGTTGATAACGCCGCTCTGCAGGTTAATGCCGATGCCCCGCTGATTACGGGCATTGCCCTTGAAACGATGGCGCGTGAATATTTGGTGGCGCAGGCCATTATTGAGCGCTTGTCGCATCGGTATGATGCGGTCGCATTGAAAGCAGTTTTGCATTTGCCGAAAATGACGGCTGCTGGCGTCGCGGCTGGTGATGCATTTTCGGGCTGGTTGTCGCGCTTTATCAGCTTAATAAATGAGTTTGCCGATGCGGGGGTGGTCTATGAAGTGGCGCTCTCATCCCCTGCCGACGAGGCGGTGGGTATCGCCATTCAACGTCATCAGCATGGTGTTTCACGTGAAACATTCTTGCCCGCCTCCTTCTTTTCTACCGCCGACTACAAGGTTCTAGGGGAATTGGCAGCGCAGCTTGAGGGATTGATTGGCGCGGATGCGCGCGTGCTGCGCGGCGAGAAAACAGCGCCAATCACTCATTTCGAGCAAGCCATTGATTGGTTGATGCAGGAAGGCCGCCGAGGTTTAGGTATTCAGCGCTATAAAGGTTTGGGTGAAATGAATCCCGATCAGCTGTGGGAAACCACGATGAATCCCGCCACGCGTCGCTTGCTTCAAGTTCGAATTGAAGATGCGATCGCTTCGGACGAGTTATTTACCATATTGATGGGTGACTTAGTCGAGCCGCGCCGTGATTTTATTGAGCGCT
>NCFS01000082.1 GCA_002281295.1 Halothiobacillus sp. 35-54-62
CCAATTGGTGCTCACATCTAAGGTTTCGGTGAAAAATAGCTCTTTACTTAAAAAGCCATTTAGGAGCGGCACGCCCGCCATGGCCGATGCCGCAATGATGGCGAGCAAAGCGGTGCGGGGCATGTGGCGCGCCAAACCGCCCAAACGGCGCATATCGCGGGTGCCGGTTTCGTGATCGACAATGCCGGCCACCATAAACAACGAGGCCTTAAACGTGGCATGGTTGATAAGATGGAACAGCCCGGCAACCAAGGCGAGCGGCGTGCCAAAACCCATTAACAACGTGATTAGCCCTAAGTGACTTAAGGTTGAGTAAGCGAGCAAGCCTTTTAAATCGTGCTTGAATAACGCGGTGTACGCACCCAGCAAAAAGGTGATTAACCCCGCGCCGCCCACCAAAATAACCCAGGCTTCGGTGCCAGCCAGCACCGGAAAAAAACGCGCCAGCAAAAAAATACCGGCCTTAACCATCGTGGCAGAATGAAGATACGCCGATACGGGGGTGGGCGCGGCCATCGCATTGGGCAGCCAAAAATGGAACGGAAATTGAGCCGATTTAGTAAAAACGCCCAGTAAAATAAGAATCAAAATCGGTAAATACAGCGGGCTGGCCTTAACCAGTTCGCCCGAATTAAGCACCACACTTAAGTTGTAACTGCCCACCACATGCCCAAGTAGCAACACCCCCCCTAAGAGCGCTAACCCGCCAAAGCCGGTTAACGTTAAGGCCATGCGGGCGCCCGTGCGGGCATCATTGCGGTGTTGCCAAAAGCTAATTAATAAAAAAGATGAGAGCGAGGTGAGCTCCCAAAAAACAACCAGTTGAATTAAGTTTTCTGAAAGCACGATGCCGAGCATGGCGCCCATAAACAGCATGAGGCTTGCAAAAAATCGTGCGGCGCTATCTTCAAGGGCTAAGTAATATTGGGCATAAACGATAATTAGTAAGCCAATGATTAAAATAATCCCGCTAAATAAAAGGCTTAAACCATCCAATCGAAAGGCAAAATCCAGCCCGATAAGCGGTATCCAAGAAAATGAAATAACCTGCGCTTGGCTAAGATCAGCCCCCCAAGCGCTAATGCCTAAGAGCAAAAGGCAGGCGAGGGTGATTGAAAAAGCGATTCCTGCGGCGGCGGGGCGAACACGAGCACCAAACCAGGCCACGAAAGGCGCACTGAAAAAAGGCAGAAGTACGATGGCAATCAAGCTATTCATGGGGTTATTTGCCGACAATTTGGGCTATAAAATAAACCCATCTTGGGTGTGCCGTAATAAAAATATAAACTCAACATACTTTAAAACTTATCACACTTAAGCCCATTTGGGCGAATAAAGCACGGCAAATTTACCCAAGCCAGCGGCAAAAAATTAACCGATACGACGACAAGATACTGTTGGCAATGCACCGCAATGTTAGACTCTGCACCATGTTAACCCATGCAAATTTTTCCCCTTGTGTTTTTTTATTGAGAAATCATCACCTTGTTTCAAGATAAACCCCATCCTGTGGTCATCTCTTCACAAATTCATGGCATTGTGCCGTCGCAATTAAGCGATCAGGCCATCAATGTGTTGCAACGCTTGCACGATAGTGGTTATGCCGCGTATTTAGTGGGCGGTTGTGTGCGTGATTTATTGCGGGGCCTGCGCCCCAAAGATTTTGATGTGGTAACCGATGCCAAGCCCGAGCAAGTGCGGGCTTTGTTTCGCCATGCCCGCATTATTGGCCGGCGTTTTCGCATTGTGCATGTCATTTTTGGCCACGACATGATCGAAGTCACCACCTTTCGCGGGGGTGATGACGATGCGCTTCGCCGCTCGGATGAAGGGCGCATTTTGCGCGATAACGTATTCGGCACGCTCGATGAAGACGTATGGCGGCGCGATTTTGCATGCAATGCCTTGTATTACAACTTTGCCAATGCCGACATCATTGATTATGTGCAAGGGTGGCAAGATGTCGAAACGGGTCATTTGCGGGTGATTGGTGATCCGGCCACCCGCTACCGCGAAGACCCGGTGCGTATGCTGCGGGCCGCACGGTTTATGGCCAAGCTGGGCTTTACACTCACCCCCGAAACCGCGGCGGCGATTTATGAATGCCGCCCCTTGCTTAAAGATATTGCCTCGGCGCGCTTATTTGATGAAAGCATTAAAATTTTTCAGGGCGGTTATGCCTGGGCTGCCTTTTTGCAGTTGCGAGAATTAAATCTGCTGGGGTTTTTATTTGCCGGGCTGGATGATTTACTCAATCGCGATTACGACCGTGTGGCCGCGTTAATTGAAAAAATTCTTAAAGGCACCGATGAGCGCATTGCGCTGCAATTACCGGTTAATCCCGCCTTTTTGCTGGCTGGGCTGCTCTGGGCCGATTTAAGCCGCCTTCGAGAGCGTTGGCTGCACCAACGGGTGGACGCGGATACCGCAATGGAACTCGCCTGCGATGAGGTGCTTGAAGCCACCGTTCGGCAAGTGGCCATTCCTCGCCGGCTAACCGATTTAATGCGCGTGATTTGGGTGCTGCAACCCGCCCTTGAGCGAGAGGCCAGTGGCATGGCTTTGGGCGTGCCGCTAAACGATTTAACCGATGCGCAAAAGCATCTATTAGCCCATGCTTGGTTTCGGGCGGGCTTAGATTTTTTATGCTTACGCGGTGAAATTGGTGAAATTTCTTCCTCTGCCTGCGCGTTTTGGCGCCAGTATGCCCCCGCGCGTGATAAAGAAACGGGTGAGGCGGTGCCCACCCATCTGCCAGAAGATTTCGGCAAACATGGCCAAATTGCGCGCCGCCCCCGTCAACGTAACCGGCGCCCCAACCGTTCGCGGGGCGAGCCGAATTGAGGGGGGGCGCCTCAAGCCCTGCGGCTGATTTGGCCCTCAAAATGCCGCCGGTTGATGCGTTTATCGCTCTGGGTAGCAATTTAGGCGATCCACTGGCGCAAATTGCCGCTGCATGTGATGCGCTTGCCCATCTGCCACATACGCACTTGGTGTGCGCCTCAAAGCGCTATGTTAACCCCCCGATGGGCCCGCAAGATCAGCCCGATTATGTAAATGCGGTGGTGTTGCTTTCAACGCAGTTAGCGCCGCTGGCGCTTTTAGATGCCCTGCAAGCGCTTGAGCAAGCCGCCGGCCGCTTTGCCACGCGCCATTGGGGCGAGCGCGTTTTAGATTTAGATATTTTGACTTACGGGTCGCAAACCATCCAAACCGAGCGGTTAACCATTCCGCATGTGGGCATGGCCGATCGTCGATTCGTTTTGGCGCCTTGGGCTGAAATTGCCCCGCAAGCACAGTTGCCCGATGGCCGCCACATTGCCGATTTACTCGATGCGGCGCCGAACCATCCCTTGCAGGTTATGTCTGCGGTTTGCTGGGATAATTCGGATGTCAAGGCGACCGATTAAATGACACCCCCGAAACTTAAATCGTTATATTCGGAATTTATGAGCATGCATTCTCAAGACCCCGCAGCCACGCCCCTAAAAACCCTGCCTGATCTTTGGCGGGCCGAGCATCCCATCGTTATGCTGACCGCCTATGATGCCAGCTTTGCGCGGTTGGCGGTTGAGGCGGGCATTGATGTGCTGCTGGTGGGGGATTCGCTTGGCATGGTGGTGCAAGGCCAGCGCGATACTTTGAGTGTTACCCTCGATGACATGGTGTATCACACGCAATTGGTTCGTCGCGGTGCGCCGCAGGCGCTCATCGTGGCGGATATGCCCTTTTTAACCGACAGTACCCTCGACTCAACGCTGCGCCATGCTGGCCGATTAATGCAAGAAGCGGGTGCCGACATGGTAAAAATTGAAGGGGGGGCCATCAAAGCCCCGCTTATTAGCGCCCTAACCGAAGCGGGAATTCCGGTTTGCGCCCACATCGGCTTGCTGCCGCAGCGGGTGCGGCAATGGGGGGGGTATAAAGTGCAGGGTCGGGCAAGCGAGGATGCGGTGCGCATTCTCCACGATGCTGAGGTGCTGGCGGATGCCGGCGCGCAGCTTATGGTGGTGGAATGCGTTCCCAGTGCCTTGGGGGCACGCATTGCCCAATCGGTTGCCGTGCCCGTGATTGGTATTGGGGCGGGGGCAGGGGTGGATGGCCAAGTGCTGGTAATGCACGATTTGCTCGGCATGAACCCGCATCCGGCGCGGTTTGTTCGCGATTTTTTGCGTGGGCGCGGCTCTATTGCGCACGCGATGCAAGCCTATGGCGATGCCGTGCGCAACCGCAGTTTCCCCGCCGACCACGAAGGCTTTGTGTGACGTGCAGCGGCTAAGCAATCTGGCGCAATTAGCGCACTGGCAGGCGCAGGTTGCTCATGGCGCTCAGCCAATCGCCTTCGTGCCCACCATGGGTAACTTGCATGCCGGGCACCTGCATTTGGTGGCGCAAGCGCAAGCAATTTCCCCTGCGCCTCTGATCTTGGTCTCGATTTTTGTAAACCCCTTGCAATTTAATGATGCGGCCGATTTAGCCCGTTATCCGCGAACGCTGGATGATGATTTAGCGCGCTTGCGCGAAGCGGGCATTGATGCCGTGTTTATGCCGCCGGTGGATGTGCTTTTGCCGGATGGCGAACACGGCGTGCGGATTGATCCTGGCCCGCTGGCGCAAGATTGGGAAGGGGCGGCGCGCCCCGGGCATTTTGCCGGCATGGCCACCATCGTAGCCAAGCTGTTTCACCTGATTCGCCCACAATTTGCGCTGTTTGGTGAAAAAGATTTCCAGCAGCTGGCCATCGTGCAGGCCATGGTGCACGATTTGAATTTCCCCGTGGATATTCTCGCCGTGCCCACGCAACGCGCGCCCGATGGTCTGGCATTAAGCTCGCGCAATCGCTTTTTAAGTGACGCTGAGCGGGCAACAGCGCCCCATCTGTATGCGCAATTAAGGCAAGCGGCCGGCGCGCTCATAGCGCAGCAATCGGTTGAAGCGGTGTTGCACAAAGCCCGCGCCGAGCTTGCTGCAGCGGGGTTTGTTGTTGATTATTTTGCTCTGTGCGATGCAAAAAGCTTGCAGCCGATAACTCGATTATCTCCCAACAGTGTGCTGTTGGCGGCGGCGCAATTGGGCGCCGTTCGATTAATCGATAACCTGCGGATTCGTTCTTGAATCGCGGGATACGCTACAATTTGCGCCACCTTGATACGCCACAATGTTCAGTATGGAACCTAAGTCATGAATCCTAACTACCTTGAATTCGAACAGCCGATTGCAGAATTAGATGCCAAAATCAATGAATTGCGGCTAATGGATCATTCCTCTGGCCTGAACATTAATGAAGAAATTGCACGGCTTGAAGCGAAAAGCACCGAGCTGACCCGCTCGATATTCAGCAACCTGACCGCGTGGCAAATCAACCAGATCGCCCGCCACCCTCAGCGCCCCTATACCCTCGATTATGTGAAAAATTTTCTAACCGATTTTAGTGAACTCCACGGCGATCGAGCCTTTGCCGATGATGCGGCCATTGTGGGGGGCATGGCGCGCTTAGATGGCATTCCCGTGATGGTAATCGGCCATCAAAAAGGCCGAGATACCAAAGAAAAAATTCGCCGTAATTTTGGTATGCCCCGCCCCGAAGGCTATCGCAAAGCCAAACGCCTCATGGAATTGGCCGCAAAATTTAACCTGCCGGTATTAACGTTTATTGATACCCCCGGCGCGTATCCCGGCATTGATGCCGAAGCGCGCGGGCAAAGTGAAGCCATCGCCCGCAATTTATATGTGATGGCGGATTTACCCACGCCCATTATCGTCACCATTATTGGCGAGGGCGGCTCAGGCGGCGCGCTGGCTATCGGCGTGGGCGATCATGTAATGCAGTTGCAATACAGCACCTATTCGGTTATTTCACCTGAAGGGTGCGCGTCGATTTTGTATAAAAGTGCCGATAAAGCCCCCGAGGCCGCCGAGGCGCTCGGCATTACCGCGCCCCGTTTGTTGCAGCTCGGGTTGATTGACGAGGTGGTGGCTGAACCCTGCGGGGGTGCCCATCGGGATATTCCTTTTATGGCGCAAACCTTAAAAGCCTCCCTCAAACGATCCCTTCTAAAACAACTGAATGTACCCATCGACCAATTGCTCGAAGCCCGCTACAAACGGCTCATGCGGTATGGGCAATATCTCGAACGTTAATTTCGGTAAGCGGCCTCATTTTATGGCGCCCGACGCCCTCAGCATTTTATGGCCGGCTCTGTTGCCCGCCAAGCCCCGCATTATTTTGGCCAGCTCAGGCGGCGCCGATTCCTTGGGCGCCTTGATTTGGTTGCACTATCAAAAGCAGTTTGGCCAAATCAGCGATGTGCGCGTGGTCAGTATCAATCATCAAATCCACCCCGACTCGGCCGAATGGAGCGCGCTTGCCGCCGCGCAAGCCCGGCACTTTGGTTTTAAGGCCGAAATTATTTCGGTGCGATTACCACAACGCAGCCCCGAGGGGCATCAATCCCTCGAAGCGCGGGCGCGCGCCGCCCGCTATGCCGCTCTGCGGGATTATCTTGCGCGGGAAAAAACCGGTGCTGTCTTGGTCACCGCGCACCACTTATCCGATCAAGTCGAAACCTTTCTGCTCGCGGCCTTGCGCGGTAGTAGCCTAGCCGGGCTGGCCGCCATGCCCGCCTTGGCGCCATTTGGTGCGGGCTGGCATTGGCGGCCGTTTATTCAAACGCCCGCCGTGGCTCTGCAGGCCTTGGCGCAAGGCGCATCCATGCCTTGTGTGGTTGATCCCAGTAATTTCGATACCCGATTTGATCGCAATTTTTTACGTCATAACATCCTGCCCCTGCTTCAAGCCCGCTTTCCGCACGCCCTTGAAGGGTTGAGCCACACAGCCGAGCAGGCTTCGCACGATTGGACGATGCTAACCGAATTAGCCGGGCAAGATAGCGGCGCGCCATGGGGCGATACCCTAGCCTTAACCA
>NCFS01000083.1 GCA_002281295.1 Halothiobacillus sp. 35-54-62
CACGCCCGATGCCTTGCGGCAAGCCACGCGTGAAATAATGACGATACGGCACAACGACTTGCATCAAATTGCCGCGATGTTCCGCCGCCCCGCCGCCCCGGTAGAATCCACACAAACCGACACGCCAGAAGTAGCGCAATTACAGCACGAACTGACCGCAAGTTTGCAAGCTGAACGGGAACGATCGGCTCAATTAGCCGAGGCGTTAAAATCGGTGAGCATTATTGTGGGCGAATATGGCCGAAAATTCGGCGTGGATGCCGATTTCAAAGTACCCCAAATTCTACGCGCCCTGCTCTATCTGCAAGCCACCGATGCCGGTTTAGATTCCCGTGCGGCCAAACAAAGCGCCGATGAAGCGATGGCCAACGGCATTATTTTTATAGACGATGAGGATGAAACCGCCCCAAGTGAGGCCGCGCTTCAATCAACGATGCCCTCAACCGATCAAGCACCTGAAGTGGTGGCGGTGAGCGCCCAAACAGCCCCGCCAATCCAATCTACCCAGAACCAATCCGCCCCGAACCAATCCGCCCCAATGGAACCGGCACCGAAGCCCGCACCGCCGCAAACCAAGCCAGCCGCCGGCCGCCTCATTGACGAAGCCGCTCACGCGCAAGGCAATCCCAGTGAGTTGGCGGCAGCCAAGCTGCCCCTAGACGAAACTTTAGACGAAACTTTAATTGATTTGGATGAAATTGAGCTCCCCAAACCGATTGAACACACCACGGACTTTAACCTTGATTTAGATGATATTGATGCGCTGCTTGATGCAGAAATTGCCCGCCAGCAATCAGCCCCCCAATCCAACAAAAAAACTTCCAACACTGGATGACGATGAACTGGATTTAAGCAAAAAACCTTAATCATTTACCCCTTAACCTACCCCAAAGGCACTTTATGAACGTCCATACCCCCGTCACAATCCGCACAGTTAAAAGGCGCTTGGCCCACACCCGCACACTAAAAACCCTGCAGCTTGCCTTAATCGCCTTAACTTTTGCCGCCATAAGCATCCCCTGCTTCGCGGCCAACACCGATCGGGTAACTGCCGCGCATTTAATGGGCAACTTGAACGCTTCCAACTGGATTCAAGATGGCGAGGGCAGCAAAATCATTTATGTTTTTTTTGATCCTAACTGCCCGTATTGCCACAACGTGTATGATTCGTTAATTAAAATTCGCAAAACCCAGCCCGATCTGCAATATCGCTGGGTGCCTTTAGCACTGCTTGGCGGCACGTCTCTCGGCAAAGCCGCCGCCATTATTCAAGCCCCAGATCCCTTGGCTGCCTTTAATCAAAGTGAGCGCAATTACGGCTTTTTAGATAGTGATACCGGCGGCGGCATTCAACCGGCAAAGCACATCACCGATGCGACCCAATCTCTGTTGGATGAAAATTTATCAATTATTCAGGGAGAAAACCTCGCGGGCATTCCCGTTGTGGTATTCCAAGCCACCGATAGCAAGCCGTTTTACTTTATGGGTCAGCGCACACAAGCCCAGCTGCAAGAACTGCTGGCTTTTGTTGCATCAGGTAACTTTGGGGGTGGCACCGCGATAAAACCTCGCAACTAGGGCATGCTGACCAAAAAAAAGCCCGAAAACTCGGGCTTTTTTAGATGACCCCGCTAAGAAGCCATCAAGAGGGCAAAACAATCACAGGGACAATTACAGTGATTTTTTGCAGAAATACCAATCAACACACTCAAATTCACCACTATTGAAACGCGCTTCCGCTTCAGCCGCTGTGGCTGGTGGGGGAACAATCACTTTATCGCCCGGCTCCCAACCTGCTGGCGTTGCAACGCCATGCTTGGTTGAGGTTTGCAGCGCTTTAACCAAACGCAAAATTTCAGGAATAGAGCGGCCATTGCTCATTGGGTAATACAGCATGGCACGCAAAATACCTTCAGGATCAATTACAAACGTGGCACGCACCGCTTGGGTATCCGATGCACCGGGATGCACCATGCCAAAGGATTTGGCAACTGTCATCGACAAATCAGCGATAATTGGGAAGGTGATTTCAACTCCAAATTTTTCTTTGATATTGCGATCCCAAGCAATGTGCGAGTAGTGGCTGTCAATCGACAAACCCAACAGTTCGCAGTTGATTTCACGGAACTGGGGATGTGCCAGCGCAAATGCGGTGAATTCTGTGGTGCACACCGGGGTAAAATCCGCCGGATGTGAGAACAATACGAGCCATTTGCCGGCGTAATCGTTCAGTGTTTTGCGACCATAAGTAGTTGGCGCATCAAATTCTGGGGCGCGCTCGTTCAAACGTGGTAAAGAAATTGAAGTTTCGCTCATCGTCAGTACTCCTAGAGGTTAAACGCGGGAAATTCCGCTTGCCTTACGGCATCACCCACAGTGTGGCTGTGGTATCAACAAGTCGATGTCTTGCTGCGGAATTAAATTTATCAATACCTGATCAATAAATAAAATGAATAATTCCTATCGCAATCATAGCCAGTTTCTATTCAAGCATGAGGAAATTAATTGCTCGGGTAAAATACTCAAAACCTTAGGCCAGCAAACCAAGTCATTCAAGCCATTCAAGCCGTTTAAACTAGGCATGAAAGATGACCACCGAATGACAAATAGCGCGCCAATCGGAGCACCCACAATTAATTATTAATAATCAAAGGCTCTGGCACTAAGCGCACGCCATATCGCGCAAACACATCCGCCTGAATTCGTTGCGCCAAGCCCCATAAATCAGCACCCGTCGCCCCGCCTAAATTGACTAAAACCAAGGCATGCCGGGCATAAATACCCGCGTTGTTGTGGCTAAAGCCTCGCCAACCTGCCTGTTCGATAAGCCATGCCGCTGAAAGTTTCGCTTCTCCCATCGGCGCATTGTTTGCGCCCTGAGGATAAACCGGCAAATCGGGCCAGCGGGCTTTTAAGGTGGCCGCAAAAGAATTCAAAACCACCGGATTTTGAAAAAAACTCCCCAAGCTGCCCAAGCGGGGTTCACGCCAATCTGGCAGCTTTTGCCGTCGAACGCGGGTGACCACTTGAGCCAAATCATGGGGTGTCAGCAAGGCCAAAGGGCGCTGTGACTCGGCCATATAAACATCGGCCGCTTGAACCAAACCGGGATAACTCAGGCGCGGCCAATCGGGTGCGGGCGTTTTACGCAAGCGCACCGTCACACGCAAAATAAACCACCGATGCGATTCGGTTTTAAAGCAACTCTGTCGATAGCCAAAATCACAGGCCGCCGCCGGCAACACCGATCGGCTTTGCTGCACACGGTCCCACACATCCACGCTAACCAGCACATCGGAGAGCTGCACCCCATAGGCGCCCACATTTTGAATGGGCGCCGCGCCGACGGTACCGGGAATTTCAGCCAAACACTCCAGCCCATACCAGCCTTGGTGGGTGGTCCAGCGCACCCAGTCATCAAAACCCAAACCGCCTTCGGCCCATACCAAAACAGTGTTCAGTTCATCCACATAACCAAACGTCGCAGCGGCCAGATGCACCACTTTATCAATCTGTGCGCGAACAAATAAAATATTGCTGCCGCCCCCCACGATGAGGGTTTGGGGATCGGCAAGCCAGTCCGTGCAAATCGCCCCATTCTTGAGGGCGGCGGGCACATCAAAAACTTGCAAATAGCGCCCGGCAAGCGCCGACACCTGCATGGTATTGGCAATTGCTTCATCTTGTTGAATATCAAAACCGATTTGCATTAAAACCCATCAACCCCGGTATCATTAATTCCGTGTCATCATCCCCGTGTATCCGCAAAAGGCTCGCCTAAATAAAGCTTAAATTATTGGGCATTGGCACTGCGTTACGCCGAGGGTTTCATGGCGTAATAGCCCCTTATGAAGAGCCTTTTAACAGGGGCCTCATGCTAAACTTGGCGTCTTAGTTTTCCTAGACATTTATCCTAGACATTTATTCTGGACGTTTCGCGTTTTATGACTCACCAATCCCCCCGCCGCATCTTGGTTACCTCCGCTTTGCCCTATGCCAATGGCCCACTCCATTTAGGGCATATTATTGAAACCATTCAAACCGACATCTGGGTGCGGGCGCAAAAAATGTTTGGCCATGATTGCCGCTACCTTTGCGCCGATGATACCCATGGCACCCCCATCATGCTCAAAGCGCAGCAAATGGGTATCACGCCAGAAGCGCTAATTGCCGAAGTAAGCGCTAGCCATCAGGCCGATTTTGCGGATTTTATGATTGGGTTTGATATTTTTCACAGTACACATTCCGATGAAAACCGGCGCATGGCGAGCGAAGTGTTCTTAAAATTGGATGCGCGCGGGCTTATTTCGCGTAAAACGATTAAACAAGCCTACGATCCAGAAAAAGAAATGTTCCTGCCCGACCGGTTTATCAAAGGCGAATGCCCTAAATGCGGTGCGCTCGATCAATACGGTGATAATTGCGAGAAATGTGGCGCTACTTATAGCCCCACGGAGTTAAAAAACCCCCGCTCGGTTCTCTCGGGCGCGACACCCGTTGAGCGCGACTCAGAACATTATTTTTTCGACCTCCCGCAAATGGAAGGCCAACTGAAACGCTGGCTCAGTGAAGATCGGGTTCAACCCGCCATTCGGGCCAAACTCCAAGAATGGTTCGATAGCGGCTTGCAAGCTTGGGATATTTCCCGCGATTCCCCCTATTTTGGCTTTGAAATTCCGGGTGCGCCGGGCAAATTCTTTTATGTGTGGCTCGATGCACCGATCGGCTACATCGGCGCGTTCTTAAAACTCGCCGAATCCACCAACCTAAACTTTGCCGATTATTGGGGCGAGCACGCAGAAACTGAGCTTTATCACTTCATTGGCAAAGACATTGCCTATTTCCACACCCTATTTTGGCCCGCCATGCTCATGGGGGCAGGCATGCGCACCCCCACGGCAGTGTTCACCCACGGCTTTTTAACGCTCAATGGCGAAAAAATGAGCAAATCGCGTGGCACATTTATCCAAGCACGCACCTACCTCAACCATCTCGATCCCCAAGCACTGCGTTACTACTTTGCGGCCAAATTAAGCGCCAGCATTGATGACATCGACTTAAGCTTGGATGATTTCCGCCAACGCGTAAACTCCGATTTAGTCGGCAAAGTTGTCAACATCGCCAGTCGCTGCGCGGGGTTTATTCAAAAACAATTTAACCATCAATTAAGCGATACCTTGAGCGCTCCACATCTGAATGCCCAGCTAATTGCGGCGGGGGAATCCATTAAAAACCGCTATGAGCGCCGTGAAACCGGCCAAGCTATGCGAGAAATTATGGCGCTGGCTGATTTGGTGAACCAATACATCGATGAGAAAAAACCTTGGACTATGGCCAAAACCCCCGAAACCTTGCCCGATGTGCAAGGCGTATGCACCGATGGCTTGAACGCTTTTAGAATTTTAATGACCTATCTCGCCCCCGTACTGCCAGAGATGAGCGCCAAAGCCGCGCAATTTTTGAATTTACCCGCCTTGCGCTGGGAAGCCATTGCCGCCCCTTTGGTCGCGCACACGATTAATCCCTTTGAACCGCTCATGACCCGTATCGAGCAAACAGCAACCGATGCCCTCTTAGCCGCAACGCATCAAGAGGCACAAGCACTCATGCAAGCCATCACGCCCCCGTCGGCCGAACCCAAAAAAGTGCCTATTGAACCCATCGCGCCTGAAATTGGCATCGATGCCTTTACTGCGATTGATTTGCGCATTGCGCGCATTGTTCATGCCGAACACGTTGAAGGCGCCGCCAAACTCTTAAAGTTAACGCTCGACATCGGGGAAGAAAACCCCCGTCAAGTGTTTGCCGGAATTAAATCTGCCTATGACCCTGCCACGCTAATCGGCAGGCACACCGTGATGGTTGCCAACTTAAAGCCCCGTCAAATGAAATTTGGCTTATCTGAAGGCATGGTGCTGGCCGCAAGCCAAGGCGATGGCGGGTTATTTATCCTCTCCCCCGATGCCGGAGCCGCCCCCGGCATGCGGGTAAAGTAACAAGCCCCTTTAACGTAAAAAGCCGCAGCCACTGCGGTTTTTTCTATTTAGGAATTTGATTCGTATCCACCGTTGCGTGAGGCGTTGTTTTAGCTTGGTCAGCAGTATCCGGCTGGGTTGGAATTCTCGGATCATCGTCATCGAGTAAAATACGATGGGCCGGGCCTTCTAAATCTTCATATTGGTTATTTCGGATAGCCCAAAACGCGGCCCAAACCAAAATCCCCGCAATCACCATGCTAATTGGCACAAATAAATACAGCACGCCCATCGCAACCTCCCCCACCTACCTGCGTCGTTTAACTCATCAGCGGCTTCGAACCGTAAGTAAGTGTACAAGTTCCAAGGCCATAAAAAACAAAAAAGCCCACCTTGGCCTGTGGGCTTTTAATTCAAGCGTGCGAGAGCCGATTACTGCACGGTGCTGGTTCGCCCGCCTACCGAAGCGTTTGCACCTTGGCGCAAGGCGGCAATACGATCATCCAAAGGCGGATGAGACATAAATAATTGACCAAACTTGCTTTTGTGACCAGAAATACCAAACGCCGTCATCTGAGCCGGCAGCTGCGCTGGCGTTTCATAGTTCAATTTAAGACGTTCAAGCGCAGCAATCATTTTCGCGCGGGAAGAAAATTTGGCGCCCGCTTCATCGGCACGAAACTCCCGCTGGCGTGAGAACCACATCACAATCGTACTGGCCAGAATACCAAAGATTATCTCCGCCACGATGGTGGTGACATAAAAGCCAATACCGGGGCCATCCCCTTGATTTTTCAATAAAACACGATCAACGAAATAACCCACAATTCGGGCAAAGAAAATAACAAAAGTATTCACAACCCCTTGAACCAAGGTTAGGGTAATCATATCGCCATTGGCGACATGGCCAATTTCATGCCCGAGTACCGCTTCGGCTTCATCGCGAGTCATATTGGCCAGCAAGCCGGTTGAAACCGCAACCAAAGCATTATTTCGGCTAGCGCCCGTGGCAAAGGCATTGATTTCGGGCGAGTCGTAAATAGCCACTTCTGGCATACCGATCCCAGCCATTTTTGCCTGACGCTCAACGGTTTGCAGCAACCAGCGTTCCGCTTCATTGCTGGGTTGGTCAATAACCTGCGCGCCAACGCTGCGCTTGGCCATCCATTTGGACATCATCAACGAAATCAGCGAGCCACCAAAGCCAAACACGGCAGCAAGTACGAGGGTCGAACCGTAATTAATGCCATTTTTATCCATGGTGACGCCAAGGCCGAAAACCTTAGAGATAACAAACCAAGCCAAGGATAGAATCACCATCACGGCTAAGTTGGTCAACAAAAACAGAAAAATACGTTTCATGGCAGTTTTTTCGCTCCTAAATAAAATCTGATCGGGTCAAAGCACTCAAATCAAGCGCAAGGTACCTCATTGGGCAAATACTTTAGCGTAAAGTTTGGGTATCTCGCGGATTTTTCAAGTAGCCTTGCATATCATCTGTAACGGCCTGTGGTTAAGTAGGCGATAAGGCGCGCTTCTTGATACAGCTGCTCAAGGGGTTGCGCTTGCGCTCTGGGCTCGGCAAATAAAGGCAAAAACCTTAATAAACTCAGCTCTTGCTGCAATTTAAGATACCGATTGCTCGCAACATAAGCGCCTGTTGCATTAATCGCTGATTCTAATCGGTGCAGAGCCCTGTTGTACCGCCAGCTAAACCACACAAGCCCAATCGCGTATTCGGCAACCACTTGTTGATCGCCCCGCCCCCCCGCCGCCGCTTGCAGAAGCGCCGCTTGGTGCACGGTGGGCATTACTGCCTGAGCTTGCGCTAAAAAATACTGAATTTGCTTTAAAAAAGCAGGATCGAGCGCGGTTTTAATGGGCAGAATATAGGCATTATCCACGGCTTTATCGCACTCATGATGCATAAGGCCGCTAGTTTAATACCGATTGAACCCAGGGGCGAATTACGCGGCAAATTGGCGCAAGGCAGAGTCACTTTCATTTTTTCGATAAACAAAATGACGCAAATAACGTTGTTGCAGATTAGCTCGCTCAAGCCAGATAAAAACATCGGCGGTGTTAAAATCCTCATCCCAATAAGGCTCACCACCAATCTGCGCGCCCAGCCGTAAATAAGCTTTCAGTAATGGCGGCATTTTAATTGGGGCAATGCTCGGCTCAATGGGGGGCGGCGGCAACGGCCGACGCGCGTTAATACGCAATGATTCAGGTGTAAGAAACCCCGCCCGCAGTTGCATCATAATTTTATGCGCTTGCGCGCCACCATCGTTCATCGGGATGCTGGCGCAGCCCATTAAATAAGAAAAGCGGTTGTTTTCCATAAACTTTGCCAAACCCGCCCATAGCGTTCCTATGGTGGCGCCCGTGCGGTATTGAGGGTCTACGCAGGTTCGGCCTATTTCCATCACCCGGCCACTGGTTATGCTTAAAGGAGATAAATCAAATTCTTTGGCTGAGTAAAAACCGCCCGCTACCTGGGCTTGGGTATCGGTGAGAATGCGCGTGCAAGCAACCACTTGCCCGGTGGTGATATCGCGCACTAATAAATGATGACAAAACGCATCAAAATGATCGGACTCAATGCCAAGCGGCGTGGCGCAATCAATTTTCGCCCCCAGCTCCTCAACAAAGATTCGGTATCGAAGCCGAAAAGATTCATCAAGCTGCGCTTTTGTTAATGCGAACTCTACTTGCAAATGCCGCGCGTTATCTTCGCTGTGCGCTGGCGTTCTGTTTTGCGTTTGAACCGCCTTAAACTCTTCCATAACAACCATCCTATTCAAAGTTTTGCGAAGAATAGAACGGAGATATTTCATCTCGATTTGTACCGTGTTTGATTTTTCTAACAGATTGATGAATTTTTTATGAATTCGCCGCATTGATTGCACCCAGCGGCAGCACACGGCAAACTAAGCGCCCTTCTTGTTGCAAACGATTGACCCCATCATGACTCTATACCCGCTGGCGCGCGCCCTGCTTTTTAAACTTGAACCCGAAACCGCGCACCGGCTCACGTTTAATCTGCTGGATTTGGCCGCCAAAACCCCTTGGTGTGGCTTTGCCCAGAACCAAGTTTTGGCCGATCCTTCGACGGTGATGGGGCTAAATTTCCCCAATCGCATTGGTTTAGCGGCTGGGCTAGACAAAAATGGGGCGCATATTGATGCGTTAAATTGTTTGGGTTTTGGCTTTATCGAAGTGGGTACGGTGACCCCCCGCCCGCAACCGGGTAATCCGCGCCCGCGCTTGTTTCGGCTGCCCGAGGCAGGGGCGTTAATTAATCGAATGGGGTTTAATAATGAGGGGTTAGTGCATTTTTTAGCCAATGTTCGGGCGCGCCATTCCACAGGAATTTTAGGGCTAAATATCGGTAAAAACTTTGATACGCCCATTGAGCGCGCGGGGGATGATTATTTAATCGGCCTTCGTGGAGTGCATGCCGTGGCGGATTATGTGACGATCAATATTTCATCCCCCAACACCAAAAATTTACGCCAATTACAGGCGGCCGATCAATTCGCCCCCTTGCTGGCGGCCTTACGGGCAGAAAAAGAACGGTTGGATCAATCCAACCAAAAGATCGTGCCGCTCGTGGTAAAAATCGCGCCCGATTTATCCGCTGAAGCGATCGGACAGATAGCCCAATTGCTGGTTGATGAAGGGATAGATGGTGTAATTGCCACCAACACCACTATTTCCCGCGATGCGGTAGCGGGCAGGCCTTATGCGGATGAAGCCGGTGGCTTGAGTGGGCGCCCCCTGCGTGCGGCATCAACCGAGGTGATTAAAAACTTGCGTAGCAACCTGCCATCGAACTTTCCCATTATTGGGGTGGGCGGCATTGATAGCGCCGATGCAGCCGTGGAGAAAATCAATGCGGGCGCGGATTTAATCCAAATTTATACGGGTTTTATTTATCAAGGCCCGTCGCTTATTGGCCAAATCAGCCAAGCCTTGGCGCAGCGGCCTCAAGCCGGACGCGTCTGACACACCGGGCAAGCCGGATCACGTTTGAACCGAATGGAGCGAAACTCTGCCCGTTTAAGATCAAACAGCGCCAATCGCCCGATCAAAGGGGCGCCAAACCCCACCAACACCTTAATCACCTCGGCGGCCTGCAAGCTGCCAATGACCCCCACCAGCGGCGCTAGCACGCCGGTGTCACTGCATCGCAGGGCATCCTCACCCTCTTCTTGATACAGGCAGCGATAACAGGGCGACTCAATGCGCCGGGTATCAAACACTGTGACTTGGCCTTCCATGCGAATAGCCGCGCCAGAAACCAAGGGTTTTTGCGCCTGCACACAGGCGGCATTTAAGGCGAACCGCAGCGCAAAATTATCCGAGCAATCACACACACAATCCACGCCGGAAACTAATTGCGCCAAGTTGTTTTCTTGAAGTTGCTCTGGCACTTGATGCACGCAAACCTCGGGGTTAATTGCGTTAATTCGGGCGGCCGCAGAGGTGACTTTTAGCGCGCCAATCGAGGGGGTGTCATGCGCAATTTGCCGCTGCAAATTACTTAAATCGACGGTATCAAAATCGGCTAATACCAGTTCTCCCACGCCCGCTGCCGCTAAATATAAGGCCACGGGTGAACCCAAGCCACCTAACCCAACAATCAGCACCCGCGCGGCGCGCAGGCATTCTTGGCCGGCGTAATCTATTTCTGGCAGCATCATGTGGCGGCTATAGCGCAGGAGTTGATCGTCGTTCATAAGCGAAAACATTAGGCTCGATAGAATTGAAAACTATAAATAATGCCGCCACGGATCATCGCTCCGTTCCGGCGCGGTGGGCGGGTGCGTAAACCGCTCAGAGGCGGATAATTGATCAACCGTGGGACGAAACGCCTGATTGGGCATGGCGCAATCACCCAAGCCCCATTCTTCACGCTGATTTTCTTCGGCATATTCGATTAAGGCGGTTTTGAGCTTATTCAGTAATGAGGCATCCAAATGAAAGCCCGCCAGTTGCAAATGCCGCCGCAACACCCGCAAACAAATACAACGCAAATCGTAATCCACCTGCATGCAAGCCGAATGCTTACTCTGCGCGTGCTGAACACCGGGCAAATACACCACGAATGCACAGGCGCCTGCCGCTTGATTCCCTTGATGGTGCGGGCCTCGAAACCCAATTTCTCGCGTTTTAACTACCTTGGAGCGGTCCATTATTCCCCCTAAGCTAATTTTTTAACCGAAATAATCGGCTCTCCAAGGCAGGTTAGCGCAATTTTTCTATTTTGTGCCGTTTGAATCAATTTTGCCTGCGGTGGTGCGCGGCAAACCGGCTAAATCTAGACGGGTTTCAACCGAAACAAACCCCGCCTCAACGAGCAAAGCCTGCACCGCTTCGCCCTGATGACACCCGTGTTCAAATAAAAGCCAGCCGCCGGGTTTAAGCACGTGGCAGGCTTGCTGGATAATGACACGGTAGTCATCTAACCCCTCGCCACCAGCCACCAGAGCGCTTTGCGGCTCAAAACGCAGATCGCCTTGATTCAAGTGCGGATCATCGGCCGCTATATAGGGTGGGTTACTGACAATTAAATCGGCACTCTGCGGTTTAAACATGCAGGCCCAGTGCCCACAAATCCAAGCAACAAGCTTTGGCGCGTTTGGCGCTATCCGTGCCTGATTACCGCGCGCCACGCGCAGCGCAGCTAAACTTAAATCACAGCCGATCACCGTGGCGTGGGGGCGGTCGGCCGCTAAGCTCAAGGCAATGGCACCGGAACCCGTACCTAAATCAATTACCATAACCTCTTGATGCAATGGGATTTTTTCAAGCACCCATTCAAGCAAATGTTCCGTTTCAGGGCGCGGGATTAACGTTGCCGAGGTCACTTGAAATTCATGATGCCAAAAACTGCGGTGCCCAATAATGTAAGCGATCGGCTCGCCACGGGCACGCCGCGCGAATGCGGCTCGGGCATGGTCTGCCTGAGCCATGGGCACCATTCCATCCGGATTGGCCAACTGGCGCGTGCGGTTTAGGCCGGTCGCGTATTCAAGTAAAAGCCGCACATCCACTTGGGCATCAGCGATAGAATCGCCCGCCCCTCCGCCAACAAAGCGGATACGGCGATTGATTCAGGCTCAGAATGTTTCATCAGCCAAGGCCATTAACTGATCGGCTTGGTCGGTTTGGCGCAACGGATGAATCACAGGATCCAAATCGCCAGCCAAAATACGTTCGAGCTGGTAGAGCGTTAAATTGATGCGGTGATCGGTGACGCGGCCTTGCGAGAAATTATAGGTGCGAATGCGCTCCGACCGATCCCCAGAACCCACCAGCGCCTTGCGCGTGGCGGCTTGTTCGGCATGGGCTCGTTGGCGCTCAACATCAGCCAAACGAGCCGCAAGCACACTCAACGCACGGGCTTTATTTTTATGTTGCGAGCGTTCATCTTGGCATTCCACCACCATGCCGGTCGGCAAATGGGTAATGCGAATGGCGGAATCGGTTTTATTGATGTGCTGCCCACCCGCGCCCGAGGCGCGAAAGGTATCAATCCGCAAGGTTGACGGATCAAGGGTCACAGCTTCGGCTTCAGGCACCACGGGCATAACCGCAACGGTGGCCGCCGAGGTATGCACCCGGCCTTGGGTTTCGGTGGCGGGCACACGCTGCACGCGATGCGCGCCAGATTCAAATTTAAGTGCCGCAAAAACACCATCGCCACTAATTTGGGCAATGGCCTCGCGATACCCGCCGTGCTCCCCTTCTTGCGCCGATAAAATCTCCGAACGCCAACCGCGCGCATCGGCATAACGTAAATACATGCGCAATAAATCACCGGCAAATAGCGCCGCTTCATCGCCGCCGGTGCCAGCGCGCACCTCTAAAATAATATCGCCCTCATCAGCGGGATCATGGGGGAGTAGATGCAGTTTTAACGCCTCATCGAGCACTTCAATTTGGTCGCGCAATTCGGGGATTTCTTCTTCGGCAAGCTCAGCCATCTCCCGATCAGCTTCTTTACTCATGACAAGTGCGGCGTCTAACGCCTGCTTGGCTTTCTGATAACGCGCTAACACTTCAACCAAATCATGCAGGCGGGCATGTTCTTTGGATAAGGTGCGAAAGCGCGTTTGATCATTAATCACCTCAAGCTCGGATAATAAAGCGGTTAACTCTTCATACCGTTCAGACAAGGCAAATAATCGATTAAATAAGGCGGGTGGTAACATAGATTTTCGTTAAATTTAAGTAAATTGAATCATGGCATAGCGCCATGCGGCACGAGAACTCTGGGCGCTAACGATGTGGCGTATCAGCTAAACCCAGCACATTTTGCACCGCATGAACGGTGGGAAGATCGCCACTGGCGCAAGCCTCGCGGAGCACTACGGTGGGGTGGTGGATTAACCGGTTGGTTAGGGTGTTGGCTAAAAAGTCCAAGGCTTCAGCCGGGCTTTTGCCGGCAGCCAACAGGGCTTTTGCACGAAACAACGCATCATCGCGCATTTGTTCTGATTGCTGCCGATACGATTTAATCAGCTCAGCGCCCGTTTGCAACTGCACCCATTCAAGAAAGTGCCCCACTTGAAGGTTGATGATTTCTTCTGCTTGCTCAGCCGCCGCCACGCGGGATTTTTGCCCTTCATCAATCACGGTTTTTAAATCATCTACCGTGTAGAGATACACGTCTTGCAGCTCGGCCACTTGCGGCTCAATATCGCGGGGAACGGCAATATCTACCATAAAAATTGGCCGGCGCTTACGTTGCTTTAATGCCTGCTCAACCGCCCCCTTGCCCAACACGGGCACGGGGCTTGCCGTTGATGAGATAACCACATCCGCTTTATGCAAGTGCTTTGGAATATCAGCCAGACCAATGGCAAGCCCACCAAACTGTTCAGCGAGATGGTGCGCGCGCTCGATGGAGCGATTGGCCACAATCACCTGCCGCAACCCATTGCCTTGCAAATGCCGGGCACATAACTCGATGGTTTCACCCGCGCCAATCAAAAGTGCCGTTTTTTGCGAAAAATCACCAAAAATTTGTTTGGCCAAACTCACCGCCGCAAAGGCAACCGACACCGGGCTCGCCCCAATTTGCGTATCGGTTCGTACCTGCTTTGCAACCGAAAATGTGTGTTGAAACAATCGATTAAGCACCGGGCCCAAGGCTTGCGCATCTTGAGCGACGGTGAACGCATCTTTAATTTGCCCCAGAATTTGCGGCTCGCCCAGCACCAGGGAGTCCAACCCGCAAGCCACCCGCATAAGATGC